>NZ_JBSGHL010000102.1:0-13623 GCF_053604375.1 Streptomyces sp. NPDC004031
GTCCTTGGCGATGCCGGCGCGGTCGATGACCTGCGCGACGGCCTGCCGCACGGCCTTCTGGTCGGCGGGCTTCACCTTGGCGTCGAAAACCATGTAGCGCTTCTCGGTGCCGGTGCCCTCCAGGACCTGGATGCCGGAGGTCTTCTTCAGGTCCTCGGTGTCGGTCGGCGACAGGCTGCGGAAGGCGGCGGTCACCGTGCCGTCCTTGACGGCCTGCTTGAGCGCGGACGCCTCGGAGAAGTACTGGAGCACGACCTGGTTGTTGTTGAGCTTGGCGTCGCCCTTGTACTTCGGGTTGGCCTTCAGCGACGCCTGCTGCTTGGCGGTGTACTTGTCCAGGGTGTACGGGCCGGAGCCGACGATCTTCGAGCCGTCGAGCAGCTTGTCGGCCGGGTAGACCTTCTCGTCGACGATCGTGCCCGCGTCGGTGGCGAGCACCGAGGGGAAGGTCGAGTCGGGGTTCTTCAGGTGGAAGGTGACCTGGTCGGTCCCGGTGACCGTGGTGCTGTCGAGGTTGGCCAGCAGGCTGGAGGGGCCGTTGGGCGCGGCGATCTTCAGCATCCGGTCGAAGGTGAACTTCACGGAGGCCGCGGTGAGCGGGTCGCCGTTGGAGAACACCAGGCCGGGCTGCATCTGGCAGGCGTACGTCTTGGGGTCGGTGAAGGAGCAGCTCTTCGCCGCGTCCGGGGCCGGGGTGGTGGCGCCGGTCGGGAAGTGCATGACCTTCTGGTAGACGCTGTCGATGATCTCCCAGGAGCCGTAGTCGTACGCTCCGGCCGGGTCCAGCGAGGACACCGAGTCGGTGGTGCCGACGATCACGGCGCCCTTGCCGCCACCGTTGCCACCGCCGCTGCTGCTGGACGAATTATCCTTCTTGCCACCGCACGCGGCGGCGCCGACGGCCAGGAAGGCCACGGCGGCTGCGGCGACGACACGCTTGTTTCGTGACATCCAGTGAATCCCCTTGCTCACATGCCGATCGGTTGAGTCGGCATCGACCGCCCTGGACATTAGCGGGACGGCCGTCGCCCACCGGGACACGGAGTGATTGAGGGGACATTACATACCGGTAACAGGACGTTCACCACCGATATGCGAACGTCGGGGCTATCGAGTGCCGGAGCGTCAAAAGCGACATATCACCCGGGTAAGAAACCGATAAGTGAAATCTCACCCAGGCGCACCACCGGCTGTCGATGGGGCGTCGTGTGACAATCATCACACTGCCCGGATTCCACTTCGTGAGATGTTATTCAGCGGTCACCGTCAGTGAAGATCCACATTCACAGAGCCCCGGATCAGGGACCTCAGGAACGGCACGTCCACCTGGTCGAGGGAGCGCACAACGGTACGCCGGGGGGCGGCCGGAATCGGCACCAGCGACGGCACCGCGACCACATGGCAGCCCGCCGCCTCACCGGACGCCACACCCGTCACGGTGTCCTCGACGACCACGCAGCGGGCCGGGTCCGCGCCCAGCCGCCGGGCCGCCGTCAGGTACGGGTCGGGGTGCGGCTTGGTGCGGGCGATCTCGTCGCCCGCGAGGGTGAAGGCGAAGTTCTCGGCACCGAGGGTGCGCAGCATGGCGTCGATCGTGCGCCGGTGCGAGGCGGACACCAGCGCCGTGGGCACCCCGTGCGCCGCCAGCTCCGTCAGCAGCCGGCGGGCGCCGGGCATGAGCGGGGCGCCGCGCACGATCAGTTCCTCGAAGCGGGTGTCGATCGCGACCATCAGCTCGGCGAGTGTCGCGGTGGTGCCGGTGACCTCCATGAGGTGGCCGACGCTGCGCGCCATCGGGCCGCCCACCACGACCGCCTTGTGCACCTCGTCCAGCACGTGCCCCAGATCGGCGAACACCCCCGTCTCGGCCGCCCACCAGATGCCCTCGGTGTCCACGAGGGTGCCGTCCATGTCCAGCAGCACCGCCTGGAGCTCCTGGCCGTGCGCCGGACGGGTGGCGGCGACGGGGATGCTGCTGGTCATAGGCTCACTCCTCGGCCGGGTGCGGAACCGGCCCGGCACCGGCCGCGGGCCGGTCCCGGAGCGCTCCTGCCGGGCGTCCTGCCCGGGGGGCACGAGGGCCGGTCGCCCTGTCCCGCGTACGGGAGGCGACCGGCCCTCGCCGGACCCACCAGTCTACGTCCCCGCACCCGGGCACGCCTGACGGGCAGGCAACGGCCGTGCGACATCCCCGTGACACGCCCGGACGCCACCGGGCCCGTACGGGCCCGCGAGCGGCCTCAGCGGGCGTTGAAGTACTTCGCCTCGGGGTGGTGGATGACGATCGCGTCGGTGGACTGCTCCGGGTGCAGCTGGAACTCCTCCGAGAGCTTCACGCCGATCCGCTCCGGCTCCAGCAGCGCCGCGATCTTCGCCCGGTCCTCCAGGTCGGGGCAGGCGCCGTAGCCGAGCGAGAAGCGCGCGCCGCGGTACTTCAGCGCGAACATCTCCGTCATCTCGCCCGGGTCCTCGCCAGCGAAGCCCAGCTCGGAGCGCACCCGGGCGTGCCAGTACTCGGCGAGCGCCTCGGCGAGCTGCACGGACAGCCCGTGCAGCTCCAGGTAGTCGCGGTAGGAGTCGGCGGCGAACAGCTCGTTGGCCGCCTCGGAGATCCGGTTGCCCATGGTGACGACCTGGAAGCCGACGACGTCGGTCTCGCCGGACTCCTCGGGCCGGAAGAAGTCGGCCAGGCACAGCCGCCGGCCGCGGCGCTGGCGGGGGAAGGTGAAGCGGGTGCGCTCGCTGCCGTCCTCGTGCAGCACGATCAGGTCGTCGCCCTTGGCCACGCACGGGTAGTAGCCGTAGACCACCGCGGCCTCCAGCAGCCCCTCGGACTGCAGCCGGGTCAGCAGCCCGCGCAGCCGCGGCCGCCCCTCGCTCTCCACCAGCTCCTCGTACGAAGGCCCCGAGGCGCGCGACTGCTTCAGGCCCCACTGGCCCTTGAAGAGCGCGCCCTCGTCCAGCCACGAGGCGTAGTCGGCCAGCGGGATGCCCTTGACGACCCGGCTGCCCCAGAACGGCGGCTCGGGCACCGGGTTGTCGACCGCGACGTCCGAGCGCACCGGCCCGCGCGCCTCGTCCTCGGCCGGGTCCGGCCCGTCCTGCTCGCTCTGCGGCCGGATCGGCACCCGGCGCTGCTTGAGCTCGGGCAGCGCCGCGCCGGGCACCCCGCGCTTGACGCCGATGAGCGCGTCCATCAGCCGCAGGCCCTCGAAGGCGTCGCGGGCGTAGCGGACCTCGCCCAGGTAGACCTCGTGCAGATCCTGCTCGACGTAGGCCCGGGTCAGGGCGGCGCCGCCGAGGATGACGGGGTAGTCGGCGGCGAGGCCGCGCTGGTTGAGCTCCTCCAGGTTCTCCTTCATCACCACGGTGGACTTCACCAGCAGGCCGGACATCCCGATGACGTCGGCGCGGTGCTCCTGGGCGGCGTCCAGGATCGCCGAGACGGGCTGCTTGATGCCCAGGTTGACGACGTTGTAGCCGTTGTTGGACAGGATGATGTCGACCAGGTTCTTGCCGATGTCGTGCACGTCGCCGCGCACGGTGGCGAGCACGATGGTGCCCTTGCCGCCGCCGTCCTCGCTCTTCTCCATGTGCGGTTCGAGATAGGCGACGGCGGTCTTCATGACCTCGGCGGACTGGAGCACGAACGGCAGCTGCATCTGGCCGGAGCCGAACAGCTCGCCGACGGTCTTCATCCCGGCCAGCAGGGTGTCGTTGACGATGTCCAGGGCGGGGCGCTCGGCGAGCGCGGCGTCCAGGTCGTCGGTCAGGCCGTTCTTCTCGCCGTCCACGATGCGCCGCTGGAGCCGCTCCTCCAGCGGCAGCGCGGCCAGCTCCTCGGCCTTGCCCGCCTTGACGGACTTGGCGTCGACGCCCTCGAACAGCTCCATGAGGTGCTGCAGCGGGTCGTAGCCCTCGCGCCGGTTGTCCCAGACCAGGTCGTACGCGGCCTGCCGCTGCTCCTCGGGGATGCGGGCGATCGGCACGATCTTGGAGGCGTGCACGATCGCCGAGTCCAGGCCCGCCTTGACGCACTCGTCGAGGAAGACGGAGTTGAGCACCACGCGGGCGGCGGGGTTGAGGCCGAAGGAGATGTTGGACAGGCCCAGCGTGGTCTGCACGTCGGGGTGGCGGCGCTTGAGCTCGCGGATGCCCTCGATCGTGGCGGCGCCGTCCCCCCGGGACTCCTCCTGGCCGGTGCAGATGGTGAAGGTCAGGCAGTCGACGAGGATGTCGGACTCGCGGATGCCCCAGTTGCCGGTCAGGTCGGCGATCAGCCGCTCGGCGATCTCGACCTTCTTCTCGGTGGTCCTGGCCTGGCCCTCCTCGTCGATGGTGAGCGCGATGAGCGCGGCGCCGTGCTCGACGGCGAGCGCGGTGACCTTCGCGAAACGGGACTCGGGGCCGTCGCCGTCCTCGTAGTTGACGGAGTTGAGCACCGCCCGGCCGCCGAGCTTCTCCAGCCCCGCGCGCAGGACGTCCACCTCCGTGGAGTCCAGCACGATCGGCAGCGTGGAGGAGGTGGCGAAGCGCCCGGCGATCTCGGCCATGTCGGCGACGCCGTCCCGGCCGACGTAGTCCACGCACAGGTCCAGCAGGTGGGCGCCCTCGCGGATCTGGTCGCGCGCCATCTCGACGCAGTCCTCCCAGCGGCCCTCCAGCATCGCCTCGCGGAACTTCTTCGAGCCGTTGGCGTTGGTGCGCTCGCCGATCGCCAGGTAGGAGGTGTCCTGGCGGAAGGGCACGGTCTGGTAGAGCGAGGACGCGCCGGGCTCGGGGCGGGGCGAGCGCGGGGTCAGATCGTGGCCGCCGATGCGGTCGACGAGCTGGCGCAGGTGCTCGGGCGTGGTGCCGCAGCAGCCGCCGACGAGCGACATGCCGTACTCGGCGGCGAAGGTCTCGTGCGCGTCGGCCAGCTCGGAGGGGCTGAGCGGGTAGTGCGCGCCGTCCTTGGTGAGGACCGGCAGACCGGCGTTGGGCATGCAGGTCAGCGGGATGCGGGAGTGCCGGGCGAGGTAGCGCAGGTGCTCGCTCATCTCGGCGGGGCCGGTGGAGCAGTTCAGCCCGATCAGGTCGATGCCGAGCGGTTCCAGGGCGGTGAGAGCGGCGCCGATCTCGGAGCCGAGCAGCATGGTGCCGGTGGTCTCGACGGCGACCGAGCAGATGAGCGGCAGGTCCACGCCCGCCTCGGCCATCGCCTTGCGGGAGCCGATGAGCGCGGCCTTGACCTGGAGCAGGTCCTGCATCGTCTCGACGACGAGCGCGTCCGCGCCGCCGGCGATGAGGCCGGCCGCGTTGGCGTGGTAGCCGTCGCGCAGGTGGGCGTAGGTGGTGTGGCCGAGGGTGGGCAGCTTGGTGCCGGGGCCGATGGAGCCGAGCACCCAGCGCTGCCGGCCGTCGGCGGAGAAGCCGTCGGCGACCTCGCGGGCGAGCCGGGCGCCGGCCTCGGCCAGCTCGTAGATGCGGTCCTCGATGTCGTACTCGGCCATGGCGCTGGCGTTGGTGCCGAAGGTGTTGGTCTCGACGCAGTCCACACCGGCCGTGAAGTACGCCTCGTGCACCGACCGCACGATGTCGGGGCGGGTGATGTTGAGGATCTCGTTGCAGCCTTCGAGCTGCTGGAAGTCGTCGAGGGTCGGCTCCTGCGCCTGGAGCATCGTGCCCATGGCGCCGTCGGCGACGACGATGCGGGAGGCGAGTGCCTCGCGGAGGGCGGCGGCGCGGGCGTTGCTCGCGGCGGGCGCGGCGGACGAGGGGGACGGCGAGGCCATGGAACTGCTCCCTGGGATGCGACGGCTGTCGGCTATGCGCCGGTCCGTCCCCTCGGGGGACGGACCACGCACCCCGCCAGCGTAGCCTTCCGGGCCGCCGGGACGGTGCCGCATTCCGAGGGGCGGACGGGTGGCGTGCTCCGGTGTTCCCCCTCCCGGGCGTGCCCGCGCCCTTCCCGCGGGGCTGCGACCAGGGCGAATGTTTGACCCGTACAGATCAATGGGGAGACTCCCGTCCTGCGATCGACCAGGTGTCCAGATATCGAACGCGTACGCGACAAGGGGGTCGCTGTGTCCAACGGTCATATCGTCACCGGCGAGATCTTCGGGACCGCGGTGCTGATCCTGCTCGGATGCGGCGTCTGCGCCGCCGTGACACTCAAACGGTCCAAGGCCAGGGACGCGGGCTGGCTCGCGATCACCTTCGGCTGGGGCTTCGGCGTGCTGGGCGGCGCCTACATCGCCAACGGCTACTCCGGCGGCCATCTCAACCCCGCGGTCACGCTCGGCATAGCCATCAAGACCGGACAGTGGTCGAAGGTGCCGTACTACCTCGTGGGACAGCTCGTGGGCGCCGTGATCGGCGCCTTTCTCGTGTGGGTGGCCTACCTCGGGCAGTTCTCCGCGCACATGTCCGGCCTGGAGGCGGCCGAGGGCAGGGACGCCCGCCCCGCCGGGCCCGTGCTGGGCGTCTTCTCCACCGGGCCGGAGATCCGCAACCCGCTGCAGAACCTGCTGACCGAGACGGTGGCGACCTTCGTGCTCGTGCTCTTCATCCTCACGCAGGGCATGACCGACGGTCTGGCGGAGAATGGAATGGGCATCCTGCTCACGGCACTGATCGTGGTGGGCATCGGCCTGTCGCTGGGCGGGCCGACCGGCTACGCGATCAACCCGGCGCGGGACCTGGGGCCGCGGATCGTGCACGCCCTGCTGCCGCTGCCCGGCAAGGGCGGCTCGGACTGGGGCTACGCCTGGATCCCGGTGGCCGGCCCGCTGGCCGGGGCCGCCATCGCGGGCGGGTTGTACCGGCTCGCGTTCACATAGACGGGAGGCGGACCACCGAACGCACACCCGCGCGCCCCGCACACCGGGGCCGAGCACCGAGCCCCGAGCACCGAGCCTCGACGAGGAGGACACCATGACCGACACGCCCGCCGGCGGTACGGGACCGTACATCGCCGCCATCGACCAGGGCACCACGTCCAGCCGCTGCATCGTCTTCGACCGCGACGGGCGGATCGTCGCCGTCGACCAGAAGGAGCACGAGCAGATCCTGCCCAGGCCCGGCTGGGTCGAGCACGACGCCGCCGAGATCTGGACCAACGTGCAGGAGGTCGTCGCCGGGGCGCTGCGCAAGGCCGGCGAGGACGTCCCGGGATTCACCCCGTCGGACGTCAAGGCGATCGGCATCACCAACCAGCGCGAGACGACCCTGCTGTGGGACAAGAACACCGGCCAGCCGGTGCACAACGCCATCGTCTGGCAGGACACCCGCACCGACGCGCTGTGCCGCGAGCTGGGCCGCAACGTCGGCCAGGACCGCTTCCGGCGGCAGACCGGCCTGCCGCTCGCGTCCTACTTCGCCGGGCCCAAGGTGCGCTGGCTGCTGGACAACGTGGAGGGCCTGCGCGAGCGCGCCGAGGCCGGGGACATCCTCTTCGGCACCATGGACTCCTGGGTGATCTGGAACCTCACCGGCGGTGTCGACGGCGGCAAGCACGTCACGGACGTCACCAACGCCTCCCGGACCCTCCTGATGGACCTCAGGACGCTCCAGTGGGACGAGAAGATCTGCGCCTCGATCGGCGTGCCGACCGCGGTGCTGCCGGAGATCCACTCGTCCTCCGAGGTCTACGGCAGCACGGACGTCGGCGGCCTGTCCGCCGTACCCGTGGCCTCCGCGCTCGGCGACCAGCAGGCCGCGCTGTTCGGCCAGACGTGCTTCGCCGAGGGCGAGGCGAAGTCCACGTACGGCACCGGCACCTTCATGCTGATGAACACCGGCGAGAGCCCGGTCAACTCCTACGCCGGGCTCGTCACCACGGTCGGCTACCGGATCGGCGACGCCAAGCCCGTCTACGCGCTGGAGGGCTCCATCGCGGTGACCGGCTCGCTGGTGCAGTGGATGCGCGACCAGATGGGGCTCATCGGCACCGCCGCCGAGATCGAGACGCTCGCCGCCACGGTCGAGGACAACGGCGGCGCCTACTTCGTGCCCGCCTTCTCCGGCCTCTTCGCCCCCTACTGGCGCTCCGACGCGCGCGGGGTGATCGCCGGGCTCACCCGGTACGTCACCAAGGCGCACCTGGCCCGCGCGGTGCTGGAGGCGACCGCGTGGCAGACCCGGGAGATCGCCGACGCGATGCTCAAGGACTCCGGCACCGAGGTCACGACCCTCAAGGTCGACGGCGGCATGACCGCCAACAACCTGCTGATGCAGACGCTGTCGGACTTCCTCGACGTGCCCGTGGTGCGCCCGATGGTCGCCGAGACCACCTGTCTGGGCGCGGCCTACGCGGCCGGTCTGGCGATCGGCTTCTGGCCGGACACCGAGGCGCTGCGGGAGAACTGGCGGCGGGCCGCGGAGTGGACCCCGCGGATGGACGCCACGCAGCGCGACAAGGAGTACAAGCAGTGGCTCAAGGCCGTCAAGGCGACCATGGGCTGGCTGGACGAGGAGGACACGGCGCGCGGCTGAGCGCGGCCGGGAGCGGGCCGACGGCGGCCGGTCACGGCCGCCGTCGCCGGTCCGCCCGGCCCCCTGGCCGCCCGCTCAGGGCAGGAGCGCGTCCAGCTCCGCGAAGAGCGCCGCGGGCACCTCGCCGCCGGTGCGCCCCAGCAGGGTGCGCCAGTGGCCGCGGCCCTCGTGCCACAGCGCCGCGGGGGTCCCGGCGGCGACGGCCGCGACCGTACGGGCGGGCAGTTCGTCCTCGGCGGCGCGCGACGGGGTCAGCCAGTGCGCGGTGCCGCCCTCGGCGAGCCTGGCCATCCACAGCAGGTGCCGGGCGGCGTGCGCGTGGGCGTCCTGCGCGCGCAGCCGCTCGCCGCGCGCGGTGACGTGAGCGGCGAGCACCAGCCAGTTCGCGAAGCGGCCGCACAGGTCGGCGATCTCCGCGGGGTCGGCGGGCAGCGGCGCCTGCCTGGGCAGCGCGGCCAGTACGGGGGTGAGGGCGCCGTCCCGGTCGGTCACCACCATGGCCTCGACGGCGGCGCCGCGGGCCGGCCAGTCGCCGACCGAGGCGATGTCGTCGGTAGTGGCGAAGTGGAACTCGCCGCGGACCAGGCCCTCGAAGAAGGCCACATGGGTGCCGAACTCGTTGCGCAGCACGAGGTTCACCGGGGCGACCCGCGCGCACCACGCGGCCGGGTCGAGGGCCGCCCGCGCCGCGGGGTCGAGGAAGAGCCAGAACTCGACGTCGCTGTGCTCGTCCCCCTCCCCCGCGGCGAAGGACCCGTACATGAGCGAGGCGCGGATCGTGTCGTCGGCGTGGCAGAGCTCGCGCACCCGGGAGATGAGATGGTCCTGGATCACGCGGCCCAGTATGGGTCGCGGCCCGACAGCGCGACAGCGGTTTCCAGGGCGCCCGCGCCCTCGGGGATCTCGGCCGGTTCGCCGAAGCCCTTGTAGTCGCGGTACATCTGCGCGTACTCGCGCACCCCGGTGAGCAGCCGCTGCGCGGTGGCGTCGGCGACCGTGAAGTCCTGGCCGGTGGCGCGGGCCACATCCCAGCCGTGCAGGCACAGCTCCAGGAAGAGCATGCCCGCCATGCCCTCGGCGGGCATGCCGTTCACCTCGCCCTCCCAGGCGGCGGGCTCGGACCAGGCGGCCACCGAGCGCTCCAGCTGCGCCGCGTAGGCCGCCTGCCAGTCCGGCTCGGCGGTGAAGTCGCGGGTGTCCAGGCCCTCGGGGTGCGGCTCGCGCCGGGCCCGCAGCTCCATCCCGACACCGGTGTACGCCACCAGGTGGTTGACCAGGGTGCGGGTGTCGTAGTCGGGGCAGGGTGTGGGCCCGGCGAGCTGGTCGGGCGTGACGCCCGCGGTGACGCGGGCGGCCGCGCGGGCGGCGTCGGCGATGTCGTTCGGGTAGGTCATGCCCCCGACGCTACGGAGCCCGCCGCGGCCGGTCTTGAACAAACGCGACACCGCATAGGCTGGGCCCATGAGCAGGCACGGCTTCCACCGCGGGGTGCTGCGTCCGGAGGCCGCCGCGGAGTTCCTGGAGGTGCGCACCCACCCGCCCGCCCCGGAGCTGGCCGCGCTCGTCGACTTCTACTGGAACCCCCGCTGGGATCTGCGCGGCCGCGACCCCTACGAACAGAAGGTGCTCGCGCACCCCAACGTGCACCTGGTCTTCGAGCCCGACGGGCCGCTCGTCTACGGGGTGCAGCGCGAGGTGTACGTACGGCGGCTGGCCGGTACCGGGCAGGTCCTCGGGGTCAAGTTCCGGCCCGGGGCCTTCCGTGCCTTCAGCACCGGGCCGGTGGCCGCGCTCGCCGACCGCTGCGTGCCCGCCGCGCCCCTGTTCGGGCCCGGGGCGCAGGAGACCGGGCGGCGCGTCCTGGCGCTGGACGACCTCACGGAGATGGCCGCGCTCGCCGATCGCTTCCTGGCCGGGCGGCTCCCCGCGGCGGCGCCCGACCCGCGCGTCGCCGAGGTCGCCGCGCTGGTCGAACGGATCACCGCGAGCCCCCAGCTCTTCCGGGTGGACGCGCTGGCCCGTGAGCTGGACATGTCCGTACGGCGGCTCCAGCGGCTCTTCGCCGACTACGTCGGGGCCTCGCCCAAGTGGGTGCTGCGCCGGGCCCGGCTGCACGAGGCCGCCGCCCGCGCCGACGCGGGCACCGGCATCGACTGGGCCGCGCTCGCCGCGGACCTCGGCTACGCCGACCAGGCCCACCTCACCCGGGACTTCACCGCCGCGGTGGGGGCTCCGCCGGGCAGATACGCGGGGGCGTGAATCCCGGTTTCGTTAGGTGTTCGGGCCCTCCGGGCACATAATGAGGATATACATCGGAGGTCTGGCGGCGCTGCGGACCTGTACCAAGGGGAGGGCGCGGGATGGCGGTCACCGACGAGGCGATCGAGAAGATCAAGGAGATGATCGTCTCCGGAGCGCTGCGGCCCGGCGACCGGCTCCCCAAGGAGAGCGAACTCGCCGCCGAGCTGGGCCTTTCCCGCAATTCGCTGCGCGAGGCCGTACGGGCGCTGTCCCTCATCCGCATCCTCGACGTCCGGCAGGGCGACGGCACCTACGTCACGAGCCTCGACCCGCAACTGCTGCTGGAGGCACTGAGCTTCGTGGTGGACTTCCACCGCGACGACACGGTGCTCGAATTCCTGGCGGTGCGCCGCATCCTGGAACCCGCGGCCACCGCGATGGCCGCGATCAGCATCCCCGAGGACGAGCTGGACGCCCTCCAGGGCAAGCTCGACGCGCTGGGGGCGCAGCCCT
Source organism: Streptomyces sp. NPDC004031 (assembly GCF_053604375.1). Classification (NCBI taxonomy): domain Bacteria; kingdom Bacillati; phylum Actinomycetota; class Actinomycetes; order Kitasatosporales; family Streptomycetaceae; genus Streptomyces; species Streptomyces sp. NPDC004031. The sequence goes on from NZ_JBSGHL010000102.1 coordinate 11,230, forward strand.
CGGTGGAGGAGCTGGTCGCCTCCGACCTGGAGTTCCACCGCGGGATCGTCGCCGCGTCCGGCAACTCCGTCCTGTGCTCCCTGCTCGACGGACTGTCCGGCCCCACGACCCGCGCCCGCGTCTGGCGCGGCCTCACCCAGGAGGACGCGGTGTCGCGCACGCTCCTGGAGCACCGGGCGATCCTCGGCGCCCTCCGCGACCGCGACGCGGAAGCCGCCCGCAGCTGGGCGACGGTCCACATCGCCTCAGTGGAACAGTGGCTCCGCTCGACGCTGTGACCTGCGGCCGGCCGGGGGTGCTGCCCCCCGCCCTGCCGGGCCCGCTGTTTTCCCGGGACCTGACGACGCGGGGTGGGTTGCTCGCGCGGTTCCCCGCGCCCCTGCGGCGGGAAGGTCGCGCGAAAGGCCTCACGGGGCACCCCCGTGGCCTCACCCCAGCCCGTACACCGCCGCAGCGGTACCGCCGAAGACCGCGGCGGACTCCGCCGGGGAGAGGTCCGAGGTCGCCTCGGCGGCGAGGGCGAGCACGTCGCCGTAGGACGCGGCCAGCGTGCAGACGGGCCAGTCGGAGCCGAACATCACCCGGTCCGGCCCGAAAACGGCCAGCACGTGCCGTGCGTACGGCAGAAGGTCAGCCGGCTCCCAGCCGGACCAGTCCGCCTCGGTCACGAGCCCCGACAGCTTGCACACCGCGTTCGGCAGCGCGGCCAGCGCGGCGATCTGCGGCGCCCACTCCTCCCACCCGCCGGAGGCGACGGGCGGCTTGGCCGCGTGGTCGAGGACGAAGCGCAGTTCGGGCAGTGCCGCCACCGTGTCGAGCGCCGCGGGCAGTTCGCGCGGGGTGACCAGCAGGTCGTAGGTGAGGCCGGCCGCGGCGACGGTCGCGAGGCCCCGGCGGACGCCCGCGCGGGCGAGCCACCACGGGTCGGCCTCGTCCTGGACCTGGTGGCGTATGCCGACCAGCGGGCCGGTCAGCGAGGCCAGGACGTCGGCGAGCGCCGGGTCCGTGAGGTCGGCCCAGCCGACGACGCCGGCGACGCGCCCGCCGGAGCCCGCGGCGGTGTCCAGGAGTTCGCGGGTCTCGTCGAGGGAGGAGCTGGACTGGACGACCACGGTGGCGTCCAGCCCGTGCGCGTCGAGCAGCGGTTCCAGCTCGGCGAAGGCGAACGTGCGGGCGATGGGGTCGAGTTCGGGCCCGGTCATCCAGGGCTGCGGGCGCCGGCCGAGGTCCCACAGGTGGTGGTGGGCGTCGATCCGCCGGGTGCGGCTCAAGGGTTCGGGCACGGTCACTCCCCCGCGGTGAGGGGCAGCGGCACGTCCGTGTCGAGCAGCCCTTCGGCGACGAGGGCGTGCCACATCGCGTCGGGGATGTCGTGGGCGAACATCGCCTCGTTGTCGCGCACCTCGCCGGCGTTCGCGGCGCCGACCAGCGCGGAGACGACGCTCGGGTGGGCGAAGGGGTACCGCAGCGCGGCGGCCCGCAGCGGGACGCCGAACTCGCCGCAGACGCGGGCCATGGCGAGCGCCCGGTCCACGAGCGGCTGCGGCGCGGCGGCGTAGTTGTAGTGCGCCCCGGGGCCGGGGTCGGCGAGCAGCCCGGAGTTGTAGACGCCGCCGACGACGACCTTGGTGCCGCGGCGTTCGCACACCGGCAGCAGGTCGTCGTAGGCGGTGCGTTCCAGCAGGGTCCAGCGGCCCGCGCACAGCACCACGTCGATGTCGAGGTCGGCGACGAGGCGGGCGAGCACACCGCTGAGGTTCATGCCGAAGCCGATGGCCTTGACCACGCCCTGGTCGCGGAGTGCGGCGAGGGCGGGGAAGCCGCTGTCGTAGACCTCCGGGAGGTGGTCCTCGACGTCGTGCAGGTAGACGATGTCGACGGCGTCCACGCCGAGCCGCTCCAGCGAGCCCTCCAGCGTGGCGCGGATGCCGTCGGCGGTGAAGTCCCAGACCCGGGCGCGGGCCGGGACGTCGGTGAAGCCCTGGCCGTCGGGCTCCTCGCCCGGTTCCAGGTCCCGCAGCCTGCGCCCGACCTTGGTGGACAGCACGTACGAGGCGCGGTCCCGGCCGGCGAGCGCCCGGCCCAGCCGCTCCTCGGAGCGGCCGAGGCCGTAGTGGGGCGCGGTGTCGAGATAGGTGACGGGCCGGCCCGCGTCGAAGGCGGCGGCCACGGTGGCCGCCGCCTCCTCGTCGGTGACGGCGCGGTAGAGGTTGGCCAGCGGCGCGCAGCCGAGGCCGAGCCGGGGCAGTGCCGGGAGGGGCATACGTGGTGTCTTTCTGCGGGGCCCGGCCGGCTGTGCGCCGGGAGGGAGAGGGGACGGGGGACGGGGACGGTGGTGTCAGTCCTGCTTCTCGCCGCTGGCGAAGCGGGAGATGATCAGGGCGACGATGATGA
>NZ_JBSGHL010000103.1:0-13196 GCF_053604375.1 Streptomyces sp. NPDC004031
CGGAACGGTCGTGGCGTCACCCGGGGTGTGCCGGACGGTCACCGTCGAGGAGTGGCCGGTGGCCGTGCGGCGGCTGGACGTGCGGGCCGACGGGGTTGCGGACGCCCTCGTCGTTCAGCAGCTCCGCGCCGGTGCCGGAGAGCTTGATGGTGCCGACCTCCATGACGTGCGCCTGGTCGGCGAGCGAGAGCGCGGCCTGCGCGTTCTGCTCGACGAGCAGGATGGTGGTGCCCTGCTCCTTGAGTTCCCTGATCGTCGCCATGATCTTCTGCATCATGATCGGCGACAGGCCCATCGACGGCTCGTCGAGCATCAGCAGCTTGGGCCGGCACATCAGCGCCCTGCCCATCGCCAGCATCTGCTGCTCACCGCCGGACAGGGTGCCCGCGGCCTGCCTGCGGCGCTCGCCGAGGATCGGGAAGAGCGTGTAGGCGCGCTCGATGTCCTGGGTGATCCCGGCGGAGTCCTTGCGGAGGTACGCGCCGAGCTGGAGGTTCTGCTCGATGGTCAGGCTGGGGAAGATGTGCCTGCCCTCGGGCGAGTGGGCCAGGCCCAGCGCCACGATCCGGTGCGCGGGCTCGCGGTGCAGCGGGCGCCCGTCGAAGACGATCTTCCCGCCGACGGGCCGGAGCAGCCCGCTGAGGGTGCGCAGGGTGGTGGTCTTGCCCGCGCCGTTGGTGCCGATGAGAGTGACGACCTGACCGGCCTCGACGGAGAACGAGATGCCCTTGACGGCCTCGATCTTGCCGTACGCGACGCGCAGGTTGTCCACTTCGAGCAGTGCGGTCATTTGTCGTTCTCCTGCTGCTCGTCCTGCCCCTGCTCCGGCTCCGCCGCGGGTGCGGCCTGCGGCTCCGGGGGCGCGGGCTCCGGCTCCTGCTCGCCGCCCGTCTCGAAGGGCTCGCCGAGGTACGCGGCGATGACCCGCTCGTCCTGCTGGACGACCTCGGAGCTGCCCTCGACCAGCTTCTCGCCCTGCACGAGCACGGCGACGCGGTCGCACAGGTTGAAGATGAAGCGCATGTCGTGCTCGATGACGAGCACGGCGATGCCCTGGTCGCGGACGGCGAAGACCAGTTCCTCGGTGGCCCGGGTCTCCTGCGGGTTCATGCCCGCGGTCGGCTCGTCGAGCAGCAGCAGACCGGGCTCGCTCGCGAGCGCACGGGCGATCTCCAGCTTGCGCTGCTCGCCGTAGGGCAGGTTGCGGGCCAGGTGGTCGGCCTTGTCCGCGAGGCCGGTGAACTCCAGCAGCTCCATCGCGCGGGCCCGCGAGGCGGCCTCCGCCCGGTGGTAGCCGGGGCCGCGGATGATCGCCGAGAGCAGCCCCTCCTTGGTCCTGGTGTGCCGGCCGACCAGGACGTTCTCCAGCACCGTCATGTTGGCGAAGAGCCGGATGTTCTGGAAGGTGCGGGCGATGCCGGCCTTGGTGACCAGGTGCGGCTTGGGCGGCAGCACCGTGCCGCGGTAGCTGACGGTGCCCTCGGTCGGGACGTACAGGCCGGTGAGGCAGTTGAAGAAGGTGGTCTTGCCCGCGCCGTTGGGGCCGATGAGGCCGACGATCTCCCCTGTGTTGACGGTGAGGTCCACGTCGCGGACGGCGGTCAGGCCGCCGAACCGCATGACGACGCCACTGGCCTGGAGCAGCGGCTCACCGGCCCCGTCACGCGGGGCGGACTGGTGCGGAATGGTGGTGGTCATGGTGTCCTTCACGCCCCCGCCGTGCCGACGGGTACGGTGTCGTCGCCGAGGGGGCGTTTGCCGGGCGTGGTGGCTTCGTCCTCGTGGAACTCCAGCTGCCGGCGCCGGTTGGCGATGATGCCCTCCGGCCGCAGCCGCATGATGAGGACCAGCGCCAGGCCGAAGGCGAACAGCTCGTAGCGGGTGAGGAAGTCCAGCTTCTCCGGGATCAGGAAGAGCAGCGCCGCGCCCAGGATCGGGCCGCTGACCGTACCCATGCCGCCGAGGACGACGGCGGCGAGCAGGAAGGCGGAGTTCGGCGGTGTCGAGCCGGAGAAGACGTACGGGGTGGGCACCACGGAGTTGGTGACGTGCGCGCTGACCGTACCGGCCAGGCCCGCGAGGCAGGCGCCGAGGGCGAAGGCGATGAGCTTGACCCGGAAGCCGTTGATGCCCATCGCGGTGGCCGCGGTCTCGTCCTCGCGGATGGCGATCCAGGAGCGGCCGATGCGGGAGTCGGCGGCGCGGGTGAAGACCAGCACCACGATGACGGTGATCAGCAGCATCAGCAGGTAGTAGTTGGCGAACCGGCCGAGCTCGAAACCGCCGACGTCATGGGTCTTGCCCAGGTTGTAGCCGAAGATCGACAGGTCCGGGATGACGGCGATGCCGTTCGGGCCGTTGGTGATCTTCGGTCCGCTCACGCCGTCGAGGTTGTTGACGACGATGCGGAAGATCTCTCCGAAACCGAGCGTGACGATGGCCAGGTAGTCGCCGCGCAGCCGCAGCGTCGGGGCGCCGATCAGCACACCGAAGACCAGGGCCGCGGCGGCTCCGGTGAGGGCGGCGGCCCAGAACGGGAACTGCGTGCCGGACCAGATCGAGTACTGCGAGCCGGAGACCAGGGCCGCGGTGTAGGCGCCGACACCGAGGAAGGCGACGTACCCGAGGTCGAGCAGACCGGTGAGGCCGACGACGATGTTCAGGCCGAGGGCGACGGTGCCGACGATGAGGATGTTGACGCCGAGGTTGGCCCAGTGCTCGTCGTTCTGGACGAACGGGTAGGCGATGGCGGCCAGGATGCAGGCGCTGGAGGAGAAGATCTTGTTCTCCCGCACGATCTGCTGGAACTGGCGCAGCAGGCCGGACCCGGACATGCCCCAGAAGGTGAAGCAGACGACGATCAGGAAGCCGATGAAGATGTCGCTGTAGCTGGTGGCCAGACCGTAGGTGAGGACCTTGACGCCGATCGCGTAGACCACCACGACCGCCAGCCGCTGGAGCCACACGTTGAGCTGCCGCGGGTCGGGCACCTTCATGCCGTCCTGGGTGATCCGCAGGTCGCGCAGCGCCCGGCGGGCGGCGGCGACGAACGGGATCCGGGCGGACTCGGCGTACTCGCTGTCCGTCTCCTCGCGGGGCGCGCGGTGGGCCGGCAGGCCGAGGGCACCGGCGAAGAGCAGTGCGCTGCCGACGGCGGCGACGAACCCGCCGGGGTCGAGGTTGGCCAGGCCGCCGAGCTTGGCCGCGATGTCGATGACGGTGTACCAGGTGGTGCCGAGCGTGCCGAGGGCCAGCAGCAGCACCGAGTTGTAGGAGCGGCTGGGGTTGAGCCAGCGCAGGCCCGGCACCCCGAAGGCACCGAGCGCGACGACACCGGCGATGATCGCCTCGATCAGCGTCATGATCTGGAGGCCGCCGGGATACCCGCTGACGGTGAGGTCGCCGGGGAAGTCCTTGGTGTACGTCCAGGACATGAAGGTCGAGGCGACCGACACGACGGCGCCGAGCAGCACCAGCGCCTTGGCCGCGGTGAGCGGCAGCGGCAGGTAGCGCGCGGTGCGGGCGCCGTCGGGAGCGGTCTCGGTGGTCACCGCCGCGGTGGTGGGAAGGTCGGTCATACGATCACGCCCTGTCCGCTACGCGTTCGCCGAGCAGGCCCTGCGGCCGGACCAGCAGCACCACGATGAGCAGGACGAACGCCCAGACGTTGGCCCACTCACTGCCGCCGAGCTGCTGCATGCCGGGGATGTTGGAGATGTACGCGGAGGAGCAGGACTCGGCGATGCCGAGGACGAGACCGCCGAGCATGGCTCCGTAGATGTTGCCGATGCCGCCGAGGACGGCGGCGGTGAAGGCCTTCAGGCCCGCCTGGAAGCCGATGTCGTACTTGATCTGGCCGTACTTCAGACCGGAGGCGAGACCGGCGACCGCGGCGAAGAAACCGCCGATGGCGAAGGCGATCACGATGATGCGGTTGGTGTCGATGCCCATCAGCTTGGCGGTGTCCGGGTCCTGCGCGGTGGCCTGCATGGCGCGGCCGGTGCGGGAGGTGCGGACGAAGCCGGCCAGCGCGGTCATGCAGATCGCGGCCGCGGCCACCAGGAAGATGTCACCGGTCTGGATGTCGACGGAGCCCACGTGGAACGGGCCGCCGGGCAGCTGCGGGAAGTGCTTGCCCGCGGTGGCGTTCGGGTACCACAGGAAGACCGCCTGCTGGAGCGCGAGGGAGAGGCCGATGGCGGTGATCAGCGGTGCCAGCCGTGGTGCGCCCCGCAGCGGGCGGTAGGCGAGGCGTTCGGCGCCCACCGCGATGAGGACGGACACGATGGCGCCGCCGGCCAGCATGAGCGGCAGCGCCGCCCATATGGACATGCCGTCGGGAAGGTTCGTGTAGACCGCGAGCGCGCCGAAGGCGCCGGTCATGTAGATCTCGCCGTGGGCGAAGTTGATGAGCTGGACGATGCCGTACACCATCGTGTAGCCGATGGCGATGAGCCCGTACATCGAGCCGATGAACAGCCCGTTGGCCAGCTGTTGCGGCAGGGTGTGCACCGCATGGCCTCCATGTCGCTGGGTGGACGGGGACGGGTGACAGGGGTGGGACCGGTGGGCGGGCCCCGCCCGGTCGGCGGGGGCCCGGATGTGCTGCGGGCCGCGCGGTCGGTGCGACCGGCCGCGCGGCCCTGGTGGTGCCGGGGTCGGTCAGCCGGTGTACACGCCGGACTTGACCGCCACCCACTTGCCGTTCTTGACCTGGTAGACCGTGAGCTGCTTGTTGGTGGTGTCGCCGAACTCGTCGAACGAGATGTGGCCGGCGATGCCGTCGAAGTCGGCCTTCTGCACGCCGTCGACGACCTTCGCGCGGGCGTCGTCGGGCAGCTTGCCGTTGTTGGCCTGGACCACCTGGCCGACCGCCTTGATGATGGCGGTGGCGGCGTCGTACGAGTAACCGCCGTAGGTGCCGTAGTCACCGGGGTAGTTGTTCGACTTGTACGCCTTGATGAAGTCCTGCGCGGCGGGCAGGGTGTCCACCGGCACGCCGACGGACGTCGCGATGTCGCCCTCGGCGGCCTTGCCCGCGGTCTTGATGTACGTGTCGGAGTACATGCCGTCGCCGCCCATGAGCGGGATGTTCACGCCGGCCGCCTTGAGCTGCTTGGTGATCAGCTCGGACTCGTCGTACTGGCCGCCGTAGTAGAGGATGTCGGCGTGCGAGCTCTTGATCTTGGTGACGAGGGTGGAGTAGTCGTTGTCACCGGTGTTGATGTGGTCGGTGCCGACGACCTTGCCGCCGAGTGAGGCGAACTTCTCCTTGAAGATGGCCGCGAGGCCCGCGCCGTAGGTCTGCTTGTCGTCGACGACGAAGGCGTTCTTCTTCTTGAGCGTGTTGACCGCGTAGTCGGCGGCGAAGTTGCCCTGGTTGGCGTCGGTGGTGGCGGTGCGGAAGTAGGTCTTGAAGGCACGCACCTTCTTGCCGGACGCCCAGTCCTTGCCCTGCGTCAGCGCCGGGTTGGTGTTGGAGGGCGAGATCTCCACCATGTTGGCGTCGTTGAAGACCTGCTGCATCGTCAGGGCCACGTTGGAGTTCAGCGGGCCGACGGCGGCTATGACGCTCTTGTCGGAGACGAACGCCGTGGCGTTCTGCTGGCCGTTGGCCGGGTTCGCCTTGTCGTCCAGCGCCTTGACCTGGAAGGTCACACCGGGGACGAGCTTCTTGGCGTTGGCGTCGTCGACGGCGAGCTTGACGCCGTACTGGATGCCCAGGCCGGTGGCGGAGTTGGCACCGGTGAGCGGTGCGTCGACACCGATTACCACCGTGATGTTGTCGCCGGAGGCAGCGCTGCTGCTGCCGGTGCCGCCGCTGTCCCCGCCCTTTTTGTCGTCGTCGCTGCGCGAGCCGCACGCGGAGAGCGTGAGGGCTCCGGCGGCGACCACGGAGGTCAGAATCAGCAAGGAACGCTGTCGCACGGTCAGTCCTTTCCCCTGACACGGCTTCTCTGATGAGAAGCCGAAGTCGCGCGCGGAACCCGAACTGACAAATCCGGTGGCGCGGTGACTGGCCGTGACTCTAGGCCTGGTTCGCGCCATTCGGCATAGGTGTGGCCAAGAGTGTGACTGTCTTGTTATGCCGATCCGAAACTCTTGAGCTTCTCTTGAGATTCCGGGGGACTTTTCGTACATAGCCCACTTGCCACCGAGGCGCCCCGATAGTGAAAACCGCACTTCCCGTGTGGGGCAACACCTCCGAGGGCCTTGACGCCCCAGGCCGGGACCGCGGCGGCGACAGGCCGGGACCGCGGCGGGCCGTGCGGCCGGGCGCCGGGAATGTTTATTGCGAGCACGTTACGCAGCGTTAATTGCAGTCGAGGGGCAAATATCTGGAGGGCCCCCGGAGGCCGAAAAACCGCGCCCCCGCGGGCGGTGGCCGGCGGGGGCGCGGAAGAAGTCAGGAGCTATTTCGAGTTCACCCATTACGCGGCGGTAGCTCATCGACACCGATGTGGTGGACCCGGACCATATTGGTGGTGCCGGGCATTCCGGGCGGCGAGCCCGCCGTGATGACCACGACGTCGCCCTTCTTGCAGCGGCCGATCCGCAGCAGCTCCTCGTCCACCTGCCGGACCATCTCGTCGGTCGTCTGCACCATGGGGCCGAGGAAGGCCTCCACACCCCAGGTCAGGGTGAGCTGCGAGCGGGTGGACGGCTCCGGGGTGAAGGCCAGCACCGGGATCGGCGAGCGGTAGCGGGACAGCCGGCGGACGGTGTCGCCGGACTGTGTGAAGGCCACCAGGAAGCGGGCGTCCAGGAAGTCGCCCATCTCGGCGGCGGCCCTGGCCACCGCGCCGCCCTGGGTGCGCGGCTTGGAGGAGTCGGTGAGCGGCGCGAGGCCGGCCGTGAGCATGTCCTCCTCGGCGGCCCGCACGATCCGCGCCATCGTCTTGACGGTCGCGATCGGGTACTTGCCGACACTGGTCTCGCCGGACAGCATGACCGCGTCCGTGCCGTCCATGACCGCGTTGGCCACGTCGCTGGCCTCGGCGCGGGTGGGACGGGAGTTGTCGATCATCGAGTCCAGCATCTGGGTGGCGACGATGACCGGCTTGGCGTTCCTGCGGGCGAGCGCGACCGCGCGCTTCTGCACCAGCGGCACCGCCTCCAGCGGCATCTCGACGCCCAGGTCACCGCGGGCGACCATGATGCCGTCGAAGGCGTCGACGATGTCCTCCAGGTTGTCGACCGCCTGCGGCTTCTCGATCTTGGCGATCACCGGGACCCGGCGGCCCTCCTCGGCCATCACCCGCAGCACGTCGTCCACGTCCCGCCCGCTGCGCACGAAGGACAGCGCGATGACGTCCGCACCGGTGCGCAGCGCCCAGCGCAGGTCGCGGATGTCCTTGTCGGACAGCGCCGGCACGGACACCGCGACGCCCGGCAGATTGAGGCCCTTGTTGTCGGAGACCAGGCCGCCCTCGATGCACATGGTGTGCACCCGCGGCCCCTCGACGTCGGTCACCTCCAGGGTGACCCGGCCGTCGTCGACCAGGATCCGCTCGCCGCGCGCCACGTCGGCGGGCAGGCCCTTGTACGTGGTGCCGCAGATCTGCTGGTCGCCCTCGATGTCGTCGGCGGTGATGGTGAACAGGTCACCGCGTTCAAGCAGTACAGGGCCCTCGGCGAAACGGCCGAGCCTGATCTTCGGGCCCTGAAGGTCCACCAGGATGCCGACGCTGCGGCCGATCTCGTCGGACGCCTTGCGCACCCGTCGGTAGCGGTCCTCGTGCTCGGCGTAGCTTCCATGGCTCAGGTTGAGGCGTGCCACGTCCATTCCGGCCTCGACCAGTGCCTTGATCTGGTCGTAGGAGTCGGTGGCAGGTCCCAGGGTGCAGACAATCTTGGCTCGGCGCATGTATCGAGCGTATGACTTACCGGTTGGTAGTCACTGCCTCTACGGGCAACTGCCCAACGACGCCTGCATTAACGGTTGTTGACAACTTTCGAAGTGTGCACGGGTCCGCTCGGATGAGCACACCGGTACGGGCGACAGCAGTAGTTAACCTGCAAGGCCTGTTGCTCCGCCCTGTCGTTGGTCCACAATCTACGCGCGTTGTGCCTCAGCGCCCGCGAACCGTCAAGGAGAACGACATGCCGCTCAACCGCAGGGACTTCATCAACCGCTCGGCCGCCACCGGCGCGGGCGTCGCGCTCGCGGGCACCGCGGGCGCGGTCGCCGCCTCCCCCGCGCAGGCCGCGGAGGCCGGCAAGGGCCACGACCACGGCCACGGGCGGCAGAAGACCTTCGGGCTGCGCGTCCTCGGCACCACCGACCTGCACGGTCACGCCGTGAACTGGGACTACTTCACGAACGCCGAGTACGACGACGCCACCCACAACGACGTCGGCCTCGCCAAGATCGCCACCCTGGTCGAGCAGGCCCGCGCCGAGAAGGGCCACGACCGCACGCTGCTGATCGACGCGGGCGACATCATCCAGGGCACCCAGCTGTCGTACTACTTCGCCCGCGTCGAGCCCATCACCGGCGCGCGCAAGGGCCCGCAGCACCCGATGGCGCTGGCCATGAACCACATGAAGTACGACGCCGCCGCGCTCGGCAACCACGAGTTCAACTACGGCATCCCGCTGCTGCGCGCCTTCCAGGAGCAGTGCGACTTCCCGCTGCTGGCCGCCAACGCCGTGGACGCCAAGACCCTCAAGCCCGCCTTCCCGCCCTACCTGGTCAAGGAGCTGAAGGTGCACGGGCTGCCGCCGGTCAAGGTCGGCATCCTGGGCCTGACCAACCCCGGTATCGCGGTGTGGGACAAGGCCAACGTGCAGGGCAAGATGGCCTTCCCCGGGCTGGTGGAGCAGGCGAAGGTATACGTCCCGAAGCTGCGCGCCCTCGGCTGCGACGTGGTGATCTGCACCGACCACTCGGGCCTGGACGGCGGCACCACGTACGGCGACGCCGTGCCCTACCCGGAGAACGCGTCCTCGCAGGTCGCCGCGCAGGTGCCGGGCATCGACGCGATCCTGGTCGGCCACACCCACGTCGAGCGGCCGCAGACCCTGGTCGTCAACGAGCAGACCGGGAAGACCGTCGTGCTGTCCGAGCCGCTGTACTGGGGCATGCGGCTGTCGGTCTTCGACATCGACCTCACCTTCGACCGCGGCCGCTGGCACGTCACCTCGGTCACCGCCGAGGTGCGCAACGCCAACACCGTCGCCGAGGACCCGAAGGTGGCGCGGCTCGTCCGGGACGAGCACCAGAAGGTCGTGGACTACGTCAACCAGATCATCGGCACCTGCACCGTCGCGATGTCCGCGGCAGAGTCCACGTACAAGGACACGCCGATCATCGACTTCCTCAACCTGGTGCAGGCCGACACCGTGAAGGCCGCGCTGGCCGGCACCCAGTACGCCGACCTGCCGGTGATCTCCGAGGCCTCGCCCTTCTCCCGCACCGCCGCCATCCCGGCCGGACAGGTCTCGCTGCGTGACGTCGCGGGCCTGTACGTCTACGAGAACACCCTGGACGCCAAGATCCTCACCGGCGCCCAGGTCAAGGACTACCTGGAGTGGTCCGCGGCGTACTTCGTGCAGACCGCGCCGGACGCGCCCGTGGACCCGGCGAAGCTCACCAACGCCAACAACACGCCCGACTTCAGCTACGACGTGCTCAGCGGGCTGTCGTACGACATCGACATCGCCCAGCCGGCCGGCTCGCGCATCGTCAACCTGACCGCGGGCGGGCAGCCGGTCGACCCGGCGGCGCAGTTCGTGCTCGCCGTCAACAACTACCGCTCCAGCGGCGGCAGCAACTACCCGCACGTGGCCGCGGCGCAGTCGGTGTGGTCCAACTCCGACGAGATCCGCAACACGATCATCGCCTGGGTCCAGGCGCACGGCGGCATCGACCCGGCGTCCTTCCCCGCCGACCAGTGGCGGCTCACCCGCGCCGGAGTGCCGGTGTTCGCATAGCCGCCTCGGCCCCGGCGGCCCCTCCCCCGCCCCCGGCGGCGCGGGTACGGGCGGGGTCGCCGAGGCCGAACGTGGTGAAGGCGGTCCTGGCCGGCAGCGGGTAGTGCTCCGCGCCGGCCAGCAGCGCCGTCAGGTCGTTGAGGATCACCGCCGAGCGCCATGCGGCCAGGCCCAGATCCGGGGCGCCGACACCGTGGGTGTGGCGCTCGGCGTTCTGCACGTAGATCCGGCCCGTGACCGAGCGGTCCAGCTCCAGCCGGTGCCGGGCGTCCACCCGGGGGCGGCCCGCCGCGTCGCGCAGCAGCCGGTCCTCCAGCGGGCCGAGCAGCCCGTCCAGCGGACGCTCCCGGTAACCGGTCGCCAGCACCACGGCGTTGGTCACCAGCCGGGAGCGGGCGCCCTGCTCGGCGTGCTCCAGGTGCAGCTCGATCGCGGTGGTGCCGATCCGCCCCGCCGTGCGCACGCTGACCCCCGGCGTGAGCACCGCGTCCGGCCAGCCGCCGTCCAGGGTGCGGCGGTACAGCTCGTCGTGGATCGCGGTGATCGTCTCGGTGTCGATGCCCTTGTGCAATTGCCACTGCCGCGGCAGCAGCCCGTCGCGCACCTGCTCGGGCAGGCCGTGGAAGTAGCGCGTGTAGTCCGGTGTGAAGTGCTCCAGGCCGAGCCGGCTGTACTCCATCGGCGCGAACGCGGGTGTACGCGCCAGCCAGGTGATCGCCTCCCGCCCCACCGGCCGCGACCGCAGCAGGTCCAGGAAGACCTCGGCACCGGACTGCCCCGAGCCGATCACCGTGACGTGCTCGGCCGCCAGCAGCCGCTCGCGCTGCGGCAGGTACTGCGCCGAGTGCACGACGGGCACGGTCGGCGCCTCCGCGAGCGGCCGCAGCGGCTCGGGCACGTAGGGGGCCGTGCCCACGCCCAGCACCAGGTGCCGGGCATATGTGCGGCCCAGCGCCTCGGCCTCGCCGTGCGCGTCGAGCTGCGTGTGATCGACCTCGAAGCGGGCGTGCCCCGGATCCCACCGGACGGTGTCCACCTGCTGCCCGAAGTGCGTGGACGGCAGCGCGTCGGCGACCCAGCGGCAGTAGGCGTCGTACTCGGCGCGGTGGATGTGGAAGCGCTCGGCGAAGTAGAACGGGAAGAGCCGCTCACGCGACCTCAGGTAGTTCAGGAACGACCACCGGCTCGCCGGGTCCACCAGCGTCACCAGGTCGGCGAGGAAGGGCACTTGCAGCGTGGCGCCGTCCACCAGCAGCCCCGGGTGCCAGTGGAAGGCCTGCCGCTGGTCGTAGAACGCGGCCGCCAGCCCCGGCACGGCGTCCGCGAGCGCGGCGAGCGAGAGGTTGAAGGGCCCGACACCGATACCGAGCAGGTCGAAGGGCTCGGGATCCTCCTCCTCGGGCCCGGGAGCGGCGTCCGGGGCGGCGGCTCCCGGGGCGGCGGGGCCGGGAGCGGCGGGCAGGGCGTGCGGGACCGGGGCCGGGTCCGCGGGGCGGGCGGCCGGGGCGGGTTCCGCGGGCTGCGGGGTCGGGTCGTTCATCGGGGCGGGGCCTTCCTTCCGTGGTGCTGCGCCCGGTGGGTCAGCTCTGCGTCTGCCGGGTGCGCGCGTCGGTCACCAGGCGGAGCAGGGCGTCCAGGTCCTGCGGGCGGACGTGCGGGTTGAGCAGGGTCGCTTTGAGCCACAGCCGGCCGTCCGCGGCCGCGCGGCCGAGCACCGCCCGGCCCTCGTACATCAGCTCCCGGCGCAGCGCCGCCACCTGCTCGTCGTCGGCGCCCGCCGGACGGAACAGGACGGTGCTGATCGTCGGAGGCGCGTACAGCTCCAGCTCCGGGTGGCGCTCCACCGCCGACGCCAGCTCCCGGGCGCGCCCGCACACCGCGTCGACCAGCGCGGCGACACCGTCGCGGCCCAGCGCGCGCAGCGTGACCGCGATCTTCAGCACGTCCGGGCGGCGGGTGGTGCGCAGCGAGCGGCCCAGCAGGTCGGGCATGCCGGCCTCGGTGTCGTCGGCGGCGTTCAGATAGTCGGCCTGGTGGCCCAGCGGACGCAGCGCGGCGGCGTCCGGCACGGCCAGCAGCCCCGCGGCGACCGGCTGCCACCCCAGCTTGTGCAGGTCGAGGGTGACCGACACCGCCGACTGGAGCCCGTCGAGCTTGTGCGCCTCGTGCCGGCTGAAGAGCAGCGGGCCGCCGTAGGCCGCGTCCACGTGCAGCTCCGCGCCATGCCGCGCGGCGGTCTGGGCGAGCTGCGGGAGCGGGTCGATCGCCCCGGTGTCCGTGGTGCCCGCGGTCGCCACGAGCAGGGCGCGGCCCGGCAGTTCGTCCAGCGCGGCGTCCACGGCCGCCGGGTCCAGCACGCCCGCGGGCGTGTCCACCGCGATCGGCTTCGGCAGACCCAGCAGCCAGGCCGCGCGCTGCACGCTGTGGTGCGCGTTCGCGCCGCACACCACCTGCACACGCGGGCCGCCCGCCGCGCGCTCCCGGGCCAGCAGCAGGGCGAGCTGGTTCGACTCCGTCCCCCCGGTCGTCATGAGCGCGTCCGGCGCGGGCAGATCCGGGTAGACCAGCGCGGCCAGCACCGCCGCCGCCCGCCCCTCGATCTCCGTCGCCGCGGGCGCCTGGTCCCACGAGTCCAGCGACGGGTTCAGCGCCGCCGCCCCCAGCTCCGCGGCTGCCGCGAGCGCGAGTGGGGGGCAGTGCAGGTGGGCGGCGCAATAGGCGTCCGCCGGGTCCGCCGCGCCCCGGGCCAGCTCCCGTACGAGCGTGTGCAGGGCCTCGTGGGCGCCCGTGCCGTGGCCTTGCAGGGGCCGGCCCATCGCCCCGGCGACCCGCCGCGCCGTCTCCCCCGGGCCGCCGGCCGGCACCGGGCCGCCCCGCGCGGCGGCCCCCTCCTCCAACGCGGCCAGCACCGTCTCGACCAGCGGCCGCAGCTCCGCGGCCCCGTGCCGGCCTCCGGCCAGCGCGGGCATCTCCATCTCGACCCGTCCTCTCTCCCGGAGAGCCCAACGAGTCACTGCGTGCGGCGGTACGGTGTTTTCGCCCCGGGCTGCGTTACGCGGTGGGTTGCGCGACCTTGCCGCCGGTGGGTGGTTGCTCGCGCAGTTCCCCGCGCCCCCGGTGTACCCGGCGGGGCATCGCGCACTGCGTGCGGGGGTGGGGTCGGGGGCCGCCACGGGGCACCTCCTCGGAATGCGCCTTCACCCTCACCCGTAGTAGGTGAGCCCCTCCCAGCGCATTCCTGCGGGGGCACCCCGCACCGT
>NZ_JBSGHL010000104.1:0-12422 GCF_053604375.1 Streptomyces sp. NPDC004031
GTGCCGCCCGGCCGGGCGGCACACGGCGGACGCGCGTTCAGCGCGCGGCCTCGCGGACCGTCTCGGGGCCCTTCCTGTCCAGCGAGACCCGTACCAGCGCGGCCGCGAGCACCGCCGGATCGGTCTCCGCGTCCTCCGCCAGGCCGGCGAGCCTCCCCGGCGAGCGCGGCAGCCCCAGCGCACCGGCGCCCTGCTCGGCCTTCGCGCCGAAGTAGGGGGCGACCTGCGGCCACACCGTCTGCACCTCGCGCAGGAAGATGTCCGCACCGGCCGGACCGATGCCGGGGAAGTCGCGCAGGCGCCCGCGGATCTCCGCCACGTCGCCGTCCGCGGCGTCGCGCAGCCGGCGCAGATCGCCGCCGTAGCGCTCCTGCGCCAGGTCGGCGCCCTCGCCGAGCCGGGTCGCGGTGCTCTCGTCGTAGCGGCGGTAGCCGCCCCGGCCGAGCGCGTCGACCCGCTGCTGCCACGTGGCGTCCGCCATCCCGCGAGGATCGCGCATGCCCGCCGCGGACAGCTCCTTCGCCGCGGCCACCGCGATGTCGGCCCTGATCCGGGCGCTCAGCAGATCCGCGAGCACCAGCAGCCGGTAGAGCGGCTGCGGGGTGTCCCGCATACGGATCCCCGCCTGCTCGGCATACGTGCGGCCGTAGCCGTCCAGGAGCGCGTGCGTGATGTCCTGCCGGTCGGTCCCGGCCATGCGGCCCACCTCCCACCTGGTGCGTAGGCCCTGCGGCTACCCGTGAGGAGCCGGCCGAACCCCGGTACGGCGGGCGATCCGCGTCCGGGCCGCCACCTGTACGGCGGGCGTCACCAGCGCATGGCGTCGGTGTCCGTGAGCCGGGCGCCCATGTTGCGCTCCATCATCCGCAGCGCCGCGTCCGCCAGGTCGGCGTGGATGTGGGCCACGGCGTCGCGCAGCACCGTCACGTCCAGATGCCGGATGTGCGCGTCCAGCGCCGAGTAGAGCACGCACTGCTCGGTCGCCTGGCCGCACAGCACCACATGGCCGATGCGGTGCTGCTGGAGCAGGTACTCCAGCGGTGTCTGGAAGAAGACCGAATGACGGGCCTTGACCACGAAGAGCGAGTCCTCGTCGGGCACCACGGGCCGCACCAGGTCGGCGTGCGGGCCGCGGAGCGCGGCCGCCACCAGCTCGTCGTGGTGGGAGCGCCAGCGGCCGAAGTTGTCGTTGACGTAGATCACCTCGGTGCCGTGCCGCCGGGCCCCGGCCAGTGCCCGGGTGACGGCGGGCAGCACCTCCCGCACCGACGCGACCAGCAGATCCGCGTCCGGGTGGTCGTAGGTGCTGATCATGTCGACGACCACGAGCGCGCACCCCGTGTGCGTGTCCATCCCTCCATCGTGGCCCCGGCCCGGCGTGTCCGCCCCCCGGCACGCGGTCCGGAGAAAAGCGCGGGATTCACCCGATTGGGCGGGTATGTCGCCGGGTAGTCGGTGGACATGAGCGGCCGAAGCCGCCGCTACGGTCAGTGAACGCCGGCGACGGTAGCCGGGCCCCTCGGGTGAGGAGGCGCACGATGGTCCTTTCCCTGCACGAACGACGAGTGATCGCCGACCTCGAACGGCTGATCACCCGCGAGGATCCGAAGCTCTCCAAGACGCTCGCGGACTTCGGGCGCACCCGCCCGGAGCCGCTGCACCCACCGGCACCACCCGCGCCCGAGGTCGAACCGGCCCCGGTGGAGCCCCCGCCGCGCGCCGGGCGCTCCGGCCGGGTCACCGCGTGGGCGAGCGTCCTCGCGCTGGTGCTGCTCTTCGCGGCCCTCGCCCTGTCGGCGGCCGCGCAGCTGCTCGCCGCGAGCGTGTGCGCGCTGACGGGCGTGGCGAGCTGGGCGGTCTACCGCGCCGGTCGGCACCGCCGCGCCGAGCCGCCGCCCCCGCCGCCGCCCCCGGGCATCGGTCCGGGCGGCTGAACCGCCCGCAGCACCAGGCGTACGGTCCCTGCCCGCGGCGCACGTGCCGCCGGTCATCCGGAGAGCGGCTGCTCGGCCCAGATGGTCTTGCCCTGGGTGGTGTAGCGGGTGCCCCAGGTGTCGGCGAGCTGGGCCACCAGGAAGAGGCCGCGGCCGCCCTCGTCCAGCCCGCCGGCGTGCCGCAGGTGCGGCGACGTGCTGGAGGTGTCGGTGACCTCGCACACGAGCCGGTCGGTACGGATCAGCCGCAGGGTCAGCGGCGGACGGCCGTAGCGGATCGCGTTGGTGACCAGCTCGCTGACGATGAGCTGCGTCGTCGACGCCTCCTCGACGGCGTTCCACAGCGTCAGCTGCTCGGCGGCCAGGTCGCGGGCCCGCGACACCGAGGCGGGCTCCGGCGGCACCTCCCACGACACGACGTCGCGCCCCGGCACGGGCCGCGGCCGGGCGAGCAGCAGTACGCCGTCCTCCTCGCCGGACCGCACCGGCCCGATCGCGTCGACCGCGTGCGCGGCCAGCGCGTCCAGATCCTCCGCGGGACGGCCCAGGGCCCGCACCAGGGCGTCCGGCCCGTCGGCGCCGTCGTCGGTGCTGACCACACCGCGCGTGTAGAGGGCGAGGACTCCGTCCTCGGGCAGGTCGAGGCCGACCGACTCGAAGGTGCCGTGCTCGCCGAAGGGCGGCCCCACGGGCATGTCCACCGCCTCCGGCGGCCGGTCCGGCCGGACGACGAGCGGCGGCGGGTGCCCGGCGCTCGCGGCCTGGCAGCGCCCGGTCACCGGGTCGTAGAAGACCAGCAGGCACGTCGTGGTGGGTCCCGGACGCTCGCCCGAGGCCGCGTTCGTCGCCAGGATCTGCCGCACCAGGTGCTCCAGGTGCGTCAGCAGCTCGTCCGGCGCCAGATCCATGCTGAGCAGCGCGCGCACGGCGGTACGGGCCCGCCCGGCCCGCGCGACGGCCTGGATGCCGTGACCGGTCGCGTCCCCCGCGACGAGCGCGACCCGCGCGCTCGACAGCGCGATGACGTCGCACCAGCTGCCGCCCTTGCCCTTGTACAGCCGCCCCGGCAGATAGCGCCGGGTGTGCTCCATGGAGGGGTGGGCCGGGACGACGTCGCGCAGCAGCGCGTGCCGCAGGGACTGCCGCGAGCGCGCCGAGCGCGCCTCCCTGCGGGCGTTGTCCAGGCAGACCGCGCCGTGCACCGCCACCGCGGCGGCCAGCTCCAGGTCGCCGGGCGCGATCGGGGGCGCCCCGGGCCCGCGGTAGAGGTGGAGCAGGCCGAGCGCGGTCCCGTGCGCCGTCAGCGGCAGGGCGGCGAGCGCGTGCGCGGGCCGCGCGTCGGGGACGAGCCACGGCGTGTCGGGCCCCGTGCCCGACTCCAGCAGTGGCATCCCGCCGGTCAGCGAGCGCGCGTACGGGCTGCCCGGCGGATACGTCACGTCGGCGCCCACGGGCACCTCGCCGGGCACGCCGCCGCCCGCGCGGCAGGAGGCCGCCCGCCGCAGGCCCGCCGCCGCACCGTCGACCGGGCCGGGCGGCGGCACGTCGCCGTCCACCACGCCGTCCAGCAGGTCGACCGCGGCGAAGTCCGCGAGCCCGGGTACGACGGCGCGCACCAGCTCGTCCGCGGTGCGCAGCACGTCCGCGGTCGTGCCGACCGAGACGACGGCCGCGCGCAACAGGTCGCTCCCCGCCGGATGCCGCTCATCGGGCCTGGCCACGCCCCCAGTCTCGGCGGACGGCCGAACCGCCGCCACCGGTGACCCGGCGAGCGGGTGAGGCGGCATCAGGGCGTTCCCGCCCGTGCGGACAGCCGGCTTCACGGACGCGGGCGGGCCCCGCCGGAAGGCGCCCGGCCGCGTCGGGCGGCGCGCTTCCCGGTCACCGCTGCGGCACGGCCGCCGCGGGGCCGAGGCGGCGGGCGAGCTGCGCCGGATGGGTGAGCTGCGGGTAGTGGCCTGCGCCGGCGATCTCGGTCACCGGGGTGCCGACCGGCACGGTCAGCGGGTCGGCGGCGCCCACGACGATCTCGACGGGGACCTCCACCCGGGGCAGGAGCGAGCGCGACAGCTCGCGTGCGGCGTGATCCGTGCGCAGGGCCCCGACCACGCGGCGCGCGGCTCCCGGGCGCCGCAGGTCGGCTGCGGCGCCGGCCACCTCGGGTCCCTCCGGGAGGCCGAGCGCCGCGGCCAGCCGGGCGGCGGACACACGGCGCAGGGCCGGCACCGCGATCCGCGAGCGGGTGAGCCGCCCGGCGGGGGCCTGGAGGAACGAGGGGGAGACGAGCACGAGCTTGCGGATGCGTTCGGGACGCGTGGCGGCGAAGCGCAGCGCGGGCCCGCAGGCCAGGGAGTGCGCGACTAGTACGGGCCGGGTCCTGACCGGGCTCATGAGGTCGGCCAGCCACTCGTCCACTGGCCGGGAGGAGGCGGCCGACCGTCCCAGTCCGGGCAGGTCGGGGGCCAGGACCGGGCCGGTCAGGCGCGCGGCGAGAGGCGCCCAGAGGTCGGCGTTCATCGGCAGCCCGTGCAGCAGGACGTGGTCCGGCCGGTGGCGCTCCCCGGTCACCCAGGTACGGGAGCCCGCGACGGACCGGAAGCCGTACGGCCGTATCCCGGGGGTGGCGGCGCCGAAGCGGGCGGCCACCAGGTCGTCGGCCCAGGTGCGCAGCGCGTCCGCGACCGGGGGCATCTCCAGGCCGGCGCCCGCGGCGAAGGCCGCGGCGGAGGCCGTCGGGTAGCGGTCCGCCGACAGGAAGGAGAGCGTCTCCGGGTCCGCGCCGGTGAGCTTGCGCGGCAGACGCCGCAGCAGGCCGACGGGGACGGAGCGGCGGGGTGCCCGTACGCCCATGTGGTCGGCGATCGTGCCGATCAGCCCGGGGAGGAGGGGGGTGGTGTCGTCGAGCACCCAGTAGTGCTCGCCCGCGGGCGCCGCGGGGATCTCCGCGAGGAAGCGCGCGAAGTAGCCGACGGTGACGACCGGCACGAAGACGTCCGGACCGCCGGGCAGCGCGGGGAGCCGCCCGTTCCACAGGTTCTCCACGAGGGCGGCCGGGCCGACGTACTGCCCCGGCCCGATCACGCTGCTGGGATTGGCGAGGGTCAGGGGTACGTCCAGCGCGCGGGCCCGAGCGCGTACCGCGAGATCCCCCTCGAACTTCGAGGCCTCGTACGCGCCCAGCCCGGCGTAGTCGGGGCGGCCCTCGGGCGCGCTCACCCGGTAACCGCTGACGTGCACGAGCCTGCGCGGCCGCGGCAGCGTCGCGGCCCATTCGACCACGTTGAGCGCCCCGGTGACATTGGCCGCCCGCGCCTCGTCCACCCCGAGGCCGAAGGCGTAGCGGGCGGCGCAGTTGTAGACGACCCGCGCGTCGGGCAGTCCGCCGAGCGGTCGCGTGATGTCGGCGGTGGCGACGGTCAGGCCGCCGGTGCCGATGCCCTGGCCGGTGAGCCAGGGGGTGAGGGTGTCGTTGCGGACGACGGCCGCCACCTGTTGTCCCCTGCCGAGCAGTTCGGCGACCAGGGAGCGGCCGATGAAGCCGGTGGCACCGAAGACGATCGCGTCCATGACGGTCTCCTAATAGATCGGTCTACATATTTTGAGGACAGCAAAAGGCCCGCCACCGGGATCCGCCGGGAGCGGCGGTGGCGGCGGGCGGTCTCAGCCGAGCAATGCGGTGATCTGACGGGCGACGGACGCCAGCGGGGCGCGGCTGCGGTGCGTCCTGGCCAGCAGGAGCGCCCCCTCGATCAGCGCCAGGACGGTGACCGCGAGGTCGTCGGCGTCCGCGCGGCCCTCCAGCCGTGCGCGCAAGGTCGCCTCCCACTGGGTGTAGACCTCCGAGCAGGCCTTCTGCAGCGGATCGCTGGTCGCGGCCACCTCCAGTGCCACGGTGGCCACCGGGCACCCCTTGCGCCAGCCCGACTCCTCCAGCCGGTCGCCCAGGTGCCGCAGCACCGCGTCGACGAACTCCGCCGCGGACGCGGGGGAGTCGGCCAGCGCCTCCATGGCGCCGTTGACCGACCGCCCGGCCTGCCGCAGCGACGTCCCGACCAACTCGTCCTTGCCGCCGGGGAAGTGGAAGTAGAGCGACCCGCGGGGCGCCCCGCTGGCCGCGATCACCTGGTTGAGCCCGGCGCTGAAGTATCCGCCGGTCTCGATCAGTTCCTGCGTCGCCTCCGTCAGCCGGTCCCGCGTCTCGGCGCCCTTCTGTCCCATGGGGCGAGAATAGACCGGCCTACATATTTCCTCAAGCGGGCCTCTGCGAACAGGAGTCACCGGCGCGCCGTCCGCCAGGTGAGGGCGCGGAACGGGAGGTCGAAGCCGTCGTCCGGGCTGATGCCGAGTTCCGCGCAGAGCGTGTCCAGGGCTCGGGCCAGCAGGGCTCGGCGCTCCTCCTCGGGCAGCAGGATGACACGGCTGTAGGTGCCGAGCAGCGCCGCCGCCTCGACCGGGGTCGTGCGGCGGGTGGTGGTGAAGACGGCGTGCTCCGGCGCGCCGAAGGGCGAGTCCGCGTGCTCCAGCGCCGCGCGCAGCATCTCCCCGCGGCGCTCCGAGCGGCCCCCGGGCGCCTGCCCGCCGCCGCTGCGGCCGAGGGCGCCCGCCCAGCGGTCCACCCACTCGACGTCGCGGTCGACACCGTTCCAGACGATGCCGAGCCGCCCGCCGGGCCGCAGCACCCGGGCGATCTCGGGAACGGCCCGGTCGGTGTCGAACCAGTGCCAGGCGGAGGAGACGATCACCGCGTCCACGGCCGCGTCGGACAGCGGGATCGACTCCGCGGTGCCGCGCCGGACATCGGCGTCCGGCAGGCGCTCGGCGAGCACCGCGCGCATCCGGTCGTCCGGCTCGACCGCGTACACCCGGGGTACGCGGGACGGCAGCAGCGCGGTGAGGGTGCCCGCGCCGGCCGCGAGGTCGAGGACCGCGGACGGGCGCTCCGGCAGCATCCAGTCGATCGCCTCGTGCTGCGGGGCCGGGCGGAGCCGGCCGTAGTCCTCGGCGACGCGCCCGAAGGCGGCCGCGCGCTCCGGGGTGGAGGGGGAGGGAGTGGTCATGGCGGGTGCCTCCGTCGGGTGGGACGTCCGGACGGCAGTAGACCACGGCCCCGGGGCCCAGGGGCCGCGGCACCCGGGCGGACGGCCGGACGGCCGGGCGGTGCCCGGAAGACCGGTGAACGCGGAGGAGTTGCCTGCAACCGTTGTCCGGGCCACGGCCTCTCTCACTGTGCACGGGCGCCGGGCCGCCGGCCCGGCACACGCCCGATGCGCCGAACCGACCGAGGGGGAGCACGGACGATGGCACACGCAGCAGTGACCGTCAGACGCGGAATCGCGGCGGCGTTGGCGGGAGCCGGGGTCGGCGCGCTGGCGCTGAGCGGTACGGCGGCGGCCGAGCCGGTGGGGGGCAGGCCGTGGGTGGAGACACTGACGGGGCAGGTGTCGATGATGACGGTGGCCCAGCAGGGCCCCTCGGTCACCTGGGCCGGGGGCGCCACCGTCGTCACCGACCCCGACGGGGGGATCTCGTTCACCCCGACCCTGTACGAGCGCGATCTCGGCAAGGGCGGGAAATGGCGGCAGCTGTCGCTGCCGGGCGCCGGCGCGTGGAACAGCAGGATCAACGACATCGCCACCGCCGCCGACGGCTCGGCCTTCTTCGTCGGCGACCAGGGCGCGGACGGCCAGGGCGTGCTGGTCGGGCGCTACACCGGCGGCCACTGGCACCTGACCGCGGACAAGGGCCTGCCCGGAACCGTCGAGGCCGCCCTCCTGTCGGTGAGCGCGGTCTCCGCGACGGACGCCTGGGCGGTGGGGCAGGGCTACACCGAGGACACCTTCGCGGCCGTCCCCGTGGTGCAGCACTGGGACGGCAAGCGGTGGCGTTCCGTGCGGATCCCGGGATCCCAGGACTGGAGCCTGAACCAGGTCGACGAGGTGGCGCCGGACGACGTCTGGGTGGTCGGCGTGGACGAGGCCACCGGCCAGTCCGTCGCAGCGCACTGGGACGGACACCGCTGGACCCGCACGCCGACCCCGGCCTTCCCCGACTCGGCCGTCCTCTTCGACGTCGCCGCCCGCACCCCCGACGACGTATGGGCCGTCGGCTGGTCCCGCGACACCGACAAGCAGCGACCGGCGGGCCTCGCCCTGCACTGGGACGGCACCACGTGGACCGAGGTGCGACTGCCGCGGGGCACGTTCGCCCTCCAGTCCGTGGCTCTGCGGGGCAGGAACGGAGTCGTCGTCGTGGGCGGCATCGACGACGGCGCCGTGGGCCTGAGCCTCACCTCCACGGGCGGCTGGAAGTCCCTCGGCCTGCCCGAGAGCGACCCGCAACTGCCGCTGGGCGTCGGCGCCGTGGCGGCCTCCGGCAACCACCTGACCGTCGTCGGCTGGCACTACGCGTCGAGCGACGGCGGCGACAGCTTCGCCAACGGCACCATCCTGACCCGGTAGGACCGGCCCGCCCGTCGGCCGACACGCGCGTGCGCCCGGGGAGTCCTCCACGGGGCCGGGGCGCCCGCCGTGTCGGAGGCGAGCGGTGCCGTCAGCGCCGGGCGGCCCCGGCGCCGGGCGGGGCCGCGGCCTGCCGACCGGCTGCCGGGACGGTCGTGGGGTCCCATTCGCGGCGCAGGAGGCCGAAGATCCAGGAGTCGGAGACGTCGCCGTCGACGACGCAGTCCTCGCGGAGGGTGCCTTCGAGGACGAAGCCGAGCTTCTCCAGGACCCGGGCGGAGGCCGCGTTGCGGGTGTCGGCCTCGGCCTGGACGCGGTTCAGGTCCAGGGCGTCGAACGCCCACCGCAGGACGGCACGGGCGGTCTCCGTCGCGTAGCCGTGGCCCCACGCGGCGGCGTCGAAGACATAGCCCAGGGACGCGCTGCGGAAGTCCGGGTTCCAGCCGGTCAGACCGCACCAGCCGATGAACGCGCCGTCGTCGGCACGCTCGACGGCCAGCCGCGCTCCCGTGCCGTCCTCCTGCATCGTCCGGCAGGTCGCGAGGAAGCGCTGGGCGCGGGCCGGGTCGGTCCACGGCGGCGAGTCCCAGTACCGCAGCACGTGGGCGCTGCGGTGCAGCGCGTAGAGGGGCTCCGCGTCGGCGTCGGTGAAGGGCCGCAGACGCAGGCGGGCGGTGCGCAGTTCGGGAGTGGGCAGTGTCATGCGGGGCATCCTGCCGTGTCGCGCCCGCCCCGGCCATCCGTTCGACGGGCCGGGGCGGGCGGGACGTGCGCGGGTGCCGGTGGTCCGGCGCCCTGGTGTGGTCTGCTCAGGCGGGGAGGTGCCAGAGCTGCCAGGCGTTGGTGTTGCGGTCCCAGATCTGCAGCCGGGTCCCGTTGGCCGTGGCACCTCCCGGAGCGTCGAGATAGCGGCCGGACTGGGGGTTGCGCAGATGCCCGTCGGACTCCGCGACCCACTGCTGGGCACCCGAACCGTTGCAGTCCCACAACTGCAGCTTCGTCCCGTTGGCGGTGCCCTGGCCGGTCACGTCCAGGCACTTGCCCAGCGCGCGGACCGTACCGTCGGAACCGGCCGACCACACCTGCGCGGCCGTCCCGTTGCAGTCGTACAACTGCACCGCCGTCCCGTTCACCGAACTGCCACCCGCCACATCCACACACCGGCCACCCACACCCGTGAACGCACCCGAACCCCCACCCGGAGGCGTCGTCGGAGGCGTCGTGCCGCCGCCCGCGGGAAGCGTGAACTGGCCCTGGCTGAGGACACGCGAGGAGTTGAAGGTGGCTTGCAGCCCGGAGCTGGAGTTGGCCGAGGTGATGTAGTCGGCCCAGATCATGAACCAGGTCCACTGCGGCTGTGACGCGAGCTGGGACGGTGTGGGCACCGTGCCGACCTCGGCCAGGGAGACGGGCTTGCCGTGCGCGGTGTTGAGGATCGCCTGATACCAGTCGCCGGTCGGGAAGCCGTGCACCCACGGGTCGAGGCTGGCCACGTCGACGTAGTTGTCACCGGGGTAGAAGCTGGAGACGCCGCCGGAACCGCCGTTGGCGTCGCTGTCCTTGACGTTCCACACCCAGATGATGTTGGTCAGGCCCTTGGACTTCAGGTAGTCATGGGTGATCTGGAACAGCCGCGCGCTGCCGTTCGGCCCGGGACGGCCGCCCCACCACGCCCAGCCCTCGTTCATCTCGTGCAGCGGCCGGAACAGCACCGGGATGCCGGCGTCCTTGAGCTGCTGGAAGTACGGGACGGCGGTGTCCAGCTTGGCCTTGTAGTCGTTGTTGAGCGTGGTGCCGTCGGTGACGAGCTGGCTCCACTCGGCGTCCGACATCGACGTGCCGTTGATACCGCCGTCGAAGGCGCAGGTGGCGACGTCGGGCCGGCACATGTGCCAGGTGAGGTTCACCAGCGAGCCGTTGGCCCACTCGGTCTTGGCCTGGTTGATCATCGTCTGCCGGTTGGCGATGTCGGTCGCGGTGAATCCCAGCTCGCCGCCCCACAGTCCCGGCCACTTGCCGGTGATCGAGTGCGCCTGGGCGGTGTACTGCGACGGGTTGCTCAGCGGTTCCTTGTTGTGCACGCCGCTGATCGTGTGGTTGCCGCTGATCTGGTGCAGGTAGTCGACCACCGCGCCGGGGGTCGAGGCGCCGGTCGCGGACGCGGGTGACGAGGAGGTGGCCAGCCACGCGGCACCCGCCAGCGGGATCACGGCCAGCAGGGCGGCAGCCTTGCGCCTGAAGATCTTCGACCTCAAGGGGTAACCCTCTCATGAGCAGTCATGGGGGTGGAACGTTGCATGTGCGCAGGCAACCGGGCCTGGCCGACTGGGCCGTGACGGCATCGCGGTCGCGCACCGAACTGACGCCAGAAGCTAGGACTGCGCCCTGCCGGTGTCAATGGAGCGGACCAATCCGGGTGTAAAACGTGCCAGCGGCGGGGGGTTCGCCGCACTTCGCGACTGCCCCGGCAGCCCGCGGACCGCGCACGCCGACGGGCTCCACGCCCCGCCACGGCACTTCCCGTGCTCAAAGACGAAGAAGTTGTGCAGCAGCGACACCCCAGGTCAGGCGGCGTGCGGGTGGTCGTGTCGGCGGGGCGGCCGGGAATTCTACTTGAACGATATATGGACACCGGCACACCCCGGGTCTACTGTGACGCCGCCCCCCTTCCGCACGGCCCCCGCACCGGGCACGGCCGGGGCCGTGAGCAGGGCGCTCGGCAGATCACCCCTCCCCTCACGAAAGGCACCTCCATGTCCCTACGCGCCAGAACCCGCGCGCTGCTGGCCGGCACGGTGGCCGCAGTGGTCGCGGGCGTCACGCTCACCGTGACCGGCGGGAGCGCCGCCGCGGCGCCGCCCGCCGCGTCCGGTGTGACCAAGGCCGACGAGATCGCCTACCTCAAGAGCCTGACGGGCAACCATGTCCTGTCCGGGCAGCAGGGCGGCGCCAACAGCAACCCCGCGCAGTGGATCGGCAAGGTCCACGACATCACCGGGAAGTACCCGGGCCTGTGGAACGGCGACTTCGGGTTCAGCCAGAACGACATCGACAACCGGCAGACCGTGATCAACGAGGCCGAGGCCGAGTGGAACGCGGGCGCGCTGCCCGGCCTGATGATGCACGCCTGCCGCCCCGACGTGGCCACCTGCGACTTCGAGGGCGGCTCCAACCCCGTCAACGGCAGCAAGCTGTCCGACGCCGAGTGGCAGCAGGTCATCACCGACGGCACCACGCTCAACACCGACTACAAGCACAAGCTCGACCAGTTCGTGCCCTACTTCCAGCAGCTCAAGGACGCCGGCATCCCGGTGCTGTTCCGGCCGCTGCACGAGATGAACGACGGCTGGGCGTGGTGGGGCGGCCGCTCCGGGCCGAACGGCAGCGCGCGGCTGTTCCAGATCACCCACGACTACCTGCAGTCCAAGGGCCTGGACAACATCATCTGGGTCTGGGCGCTCAAGGACGTCCAGGGCGCCGCGTCCCAGGCGGCCGCCTACTACCCCGGTGACAACTACGTCGACGTGGTGGGCCTGGACGTGTGGTGGCAGAAGTTCCCGGCCACCGACTGGTACAACGCGCTGTCGGCCATCGCCGGCGGCAACAAGCCGATGGCCCTCGCGGAGGTCGGCAGCGTCCCGCAGCCCGCGCAGCTGTCGGCCCAGCCCAAGTGGGTCTACTGGAACGTGTGGCTGGATTACCTCACCAACTCCGGCTACAACACCAACGACTCGGTCAAGGCCGGCTACTACGACTCCCGGGTGCTCAGCCGCGGCGACATCCACATCCCGACCGGCACTCCGACCACGCCTCCGACGACGCCTCCGGGTGGGGGTTCGGGTGCGTTCACGGGTGTGGGCGGCCGGTGTGTGGATGTGGCGGGTGGCAGTTCGGTGAACGGGACGGCGGTGCAGTTGTACGACTGCAACGGGACTGCCGCGCAGGTGTGGTCGGTGGGTTCCGACGGTACGGTGCGGGCGCTGGGCAAGTGCCTGGACGTGACCGGCCAGGGCACCGCCAACGGGACGAA
>NZ_JBSGHL010000105.1:0-11528 GCF_053604375.1 Streptomyces sp. NPDC004031
GGTTGAAGACGCAGACGAAGCGCAGGTCCGTCGTCGGGCGGACGGTGTGCCTCTCGTGCCCTCGCGGGGCGGCCCGCCCCGGGCGTCACTGGGTGCGGATCAGGCCGTGGGCGTTCCAGAAGTCGCAGTGGTGGTCGGCGGCGAAACCGGCCGTCAGGCCCGGTCCTGACAGGCGGAACTGCAGGGTCTCGGGGCGGTCCGTGCGGTAGGACGGCCACGGGCCCTGCCGCGGGTCGGGGTGTCCGGTGGCGACGAAGGCACCCCACTGGGCGCGCATCGCCCGCGCCAGCCGCTCCTGCGCCGGGTCCAGACCGGTCAGGAACTTCTGCGTCCCGTCGCTGCGGGTGAACGTGAACAGGTATTCCAGCTCGGTGGTGTGGTAGGCGCCCCAGGCGAATCCGGGGGTCACGGCCTCGGCGGGCGCGGTGGGATCCGCGAACTCGTAGGCGTACGTGGGTGTTTGCGGCGCCAGCGCGTTCTCGATCGTCCAGGCGCGGCAGACCCGGTCGGGGTCGGAGGCGATGGCACCGGCCGCGTCGGCCGGGGTCCGGCCGGAGTACAGGTCGAGGATCCGGTCGGCCAGTTGCGGGTAGGACTGCCGCACCCACGCGGTCAGCGTGGCCTCGGTGGCCGGCTGGGCGATGCCCGGGTAGGGGCGGTTCTCGTCGTGGGTGTTGCCGATCAGGACGGGGACGTGCGTGAAGTGCCCCTCCGCGATGGCCTGGCGGGGGTCGAGCGGCAGCACGCTGCCGCCGATCGCCGGGGTGCCGGGGGCACCGGGCCGGTCGACGAGGGTGGAGACGTCCTTGCCGCGCAGGCACCGCGCCGCGGTGGCCGGGTCGGTGCAGCCGACGGACGCGGCGAACGCCGTCCCGGACTCCTGCGCCGGGCCGAGCGGCTGCGCGTCGCACGCCCCGCTCTCGATGACCGCCCGGGTGAACAGGCCGCGGGCCGGCGGCGCGGCCAGCAGCCGGCACACGGCGCGCCCGCCCGCCGACTGCCCGGCCACGGTCACCTGGCGGGGGTCGCCGCCGAACGCGCGGGCGTTGGAGCGCAGCCACCGGAGTCCGGCGATCTGGTCCATGAGCCCGTACTGCCCGGACATGCCGTCGGAGGCCTCGGCGCCGAGCGCGGGAAGCGCCAGGAAACCGAGCCAGCCCAGCCGGTGGTTGACCGTCACGACGACGGAACCGGTCTCGGCGGCGAGCGCCGCCGCCTGGTACTGGCTGCCCGACCCGTTGATGCCGCCGCCGCCGAAGATCCAGTACAGCACCGGGGCCCGGCCCGCACGGACGGCCGGGGTGTCGGGCCGCCAGACGTCGAGGTAGAGGCAGTCCTCGGCGAGCGAGCGCGGGCCGTTGCTGTTCTCCGTCTGCGGGCACGCCGGGGACGGCCGGGAGGCGTCTCGTACACCGTGCCAGTTCTGGGCGGGCTGCGGCGGGCGCCACCGCAGGGCGCCGACCGGCGGCGCCGCGTAGGGGACGCGGCCGAAGAAGTCCACGCCCGGTGCGGCCTGACGCCCCGCCAGCACGCCCTGCTGGGTGCGCGCGTGCGGGGCGCCGTGCGCGGTGCGCGCAGCGGCGTCCGGGACGGCGGTCAGGGTCGCGGCGAGCGCCGCGACGAGGGCCAGGAGGACACCGGCGAGCCGTCTGCTGCGACTTCGGTGAAGAGCTGTGAGCACGTGTCATCTCCTCGACGGAATGCGGGAGCTGGATCGTCCGTACCGGCAGGCCGGTCACCCGGCGTCCGTCCGGGTGTGCGGCCCGGGACGGGCCTTCCCCTCGCGGGGGCGCTCGCGGGCACGGCGGACCGGGCGGCCGCGGCCGCCGCGGGTGTGCGGGACGCAGGGCCGCCGTCCCCGCCCGGTCTGCGCCTCACCGTAGACGCCGCACCACCACTGCGTCTATAAAACGTTCAAGAACAGATCCCGGGAGCCCCTGCCCGGTCCACCCTCCACCCCACCGGAACCGACGCTGCCACCGGCATCACACTCCTGGTACGCCGCCCGCGACCGCACCACGGCCGCTCCGGCAACCGGGTCTAAAACGGTGCACTCCCGGTGCCGCGACCGGCCCCCTGCCCGGGGTCGGCCTCCCGCCCCTCCTCCCGGACGGAGACAACAGTCATGGTCGTCAGCACTCCCGAGACGTCGCCCACCCCCTGCCCACCGGCCGGTGACCGGCTGCTGGCCGCCCTCGACATCGGCGGCACCAAGATCGCCGGCGCGGTCGTCGACGCGCACGGCGCCGTCCTGCACCGGGCACAGCGCCCGACGCCGCCGGGCGGCGGGGCCGAGGAGGTGTTCGGAGCCCTGCGCGCGGTGCTGGAGGAGCTGGCCGGACTGCCGTCCTGGGCGCGGGTGGCCTGCCTGGGCGTCGCCAGCGCGGGACCGGTCGACATCGCCCGCGGCAGCGTGAGCCCGGTCAACATCCCCGGCTGGCGGGACTTCCCCGTCGTCGAACGGGTGCGGGGCCTGCCGCAGGCAACCGGTCTGCCGGTGGCGCTGTGCGGGGACGCCGTCGCGATGACGGCGGCCGAGCACCGGTTCGGCGCCGCCCGCGGCTGCCGGGACGCCCTGTGCATGGTGGTGTCCACCGGAGTGGGCGCGGGCCTGGTCATGGACGGTGCCGTCCGCAACGGCCCGACCGGCAACGCGGGCCACCTCGGGCACATGACCGTCGACCTGCTGGGCGATCCGTGCGTGTGCGGCTCCCGGGGCTGCGTCGAACAGCTCGCGAGCGGCACGTCCCTGACCCGGCGGGCGCTGCGGAACGGCTGGCGGCCGACGGGCGCGGCCGACGGCGCCGCGCTGGCGGCCGACGCGCGCACCGGCGACGTCGCGGCCCTCGCCGCCTTCGACACCGCCGCGCGCGCCCTGGCCGCCGCCGTCGCGGCGGTGGCAACGCTGGTCGAGATCGAGGTGGCCGTCATCGGCGGCGGCGTCGCCGAGGCGCACGACGTCCTCTTCCCACCGCTGCGGCGGCACCTCGCCTCCTACGCGGTCCTGCCGTTCGCCGCGGGGGTGCGCGTGGAGGCGGCCGCGCTGCGCGCCGACGCCGGTCTGATCGGGGCCGCCCTGCTCGCGGACGGCCCGCACCCAGCCCGCGGCAGGTAGTTTCAGGGCGCCGGGGCGACGGAGTCCCGGTAGGCGGGGTAGGGCGTGCCCCCGGCCACCGGCGGGACCGGCCGGTGGCCGAGCACGGCCAGCAGCCGGCGCACGGCGTGGCCGCCCAGGTCGGCGGCGCCGTGCGCCATCGCGGTGATCCGAGGGCGGGTGAGGACGCACAGCGGGGAGTCCTGCCAGGCCAGGACGCTCAGCGAGCCCGGAACGGCGATCCCCATCTCGCCCGCGACGCCTAGGCCCGTCACGGCTCCGGCGGCGGAGTCGTAGAGCACGGCGGTGGGCGGGCGCGGGCCCGACAACAGCCCCCGGGTGGCCCAGGCCACCTCGGCGGCGCGGCCGGTGGTGACGGCCACCGCCGACGGCTCGACCCGGTGCGCGGTGGCACCGGCCCGGAAGCGTCCGGGGCGTCCGCGCACCGGCTGGTCGGCGACGTAGCCGACGCGGCGGTGGCCCAGGGCGGCGAGGTAGCCGAGCATGGCCTCCGCGGCCGTCCGGTCGTCCCACCACACCGTGGGGTGACCGCCCGGCGAGCGGTGCGCGGGTGCGGCCGTGACGACGGGGACACCGTCGGCGGTCAGTTCGCCGGTCGCCGCGAGGTGCCCGCTCCCGTCGTACAGCACCGCCCCGCAGATCCGCCCCGCCTGCCACCACTGGCGTACCGTCGCCGGCACGCCGTGCCCGGTCCCCCCGGACGTCAGGAGCGCCTGGCACCCGGCGCGGTCCAGCGCCTCCAGGGCGCCGGCGAGGAAGTCGTCCGGGACGAGCCGCCCGCCGCTCCCCGGCGGGACGGCCGCCGCCAGGGCGACGGTGCCGCCGTGTGTCGCGGAGCTGCTGGCCAGGATCCGGGCCAGGGGGCTGGGGCGCCAGTCCAGGGCGGCGGCCGCGGCCTCGATCCGCCGCCGGGTCGCGGGCGAGACGCCCGGCTTCCCGCTGAAGGTGAGGGACACGGCCGCGGCCGACACCCCCGCGCGGCGCGCGACGTCCCGGATCGTCACGCGCCGCGCGAGCCGATGGCCCGCCCGTGGACCGGTCACCGCACCGCGACCGGGTCCACCGCGTCGGAGGAGTTGACGCAGCGCAGTGCGGCGGGCAGTGCTTCCAGGCCCTCACCCGTCCACCCCGTGACGAGGAAGTCGGCGCTCTCGCCGGGCAGCAGGGTGACCAGGCCGCGGTCGGTCCGCGCGTCAGGGTGCAGCCGGTCGGCCTGGAGCAGCAGGTCGCGGACCAGGGTGTGCGCGGTGACGCGCACCAGCGCGCCGCCGGGCCGCGGGACGACCTCGGTGGTCATCTCGGCGCCCGGGTAGGCGAAGTCGCGGTCGGGTACGGGGAAGCGCAGCGCGCGCAGCCCGTCGGCGTCGGCGACGAGGAAGTCGCGGCGGGAACCGGCCGGGAGGGTCACCTCCCCCGGCAGGTCGACGAGGGCGACAGAGCGGGCGGCGACGGTGACGGGCACCAGGTGCTCGGCGGCCTGCCCGCCGTGGGCGTCGAGCCTGCGCACCCGCACCCGGCACGTCCAGGGCGTACCGCTCTGGTTGACGGCGGCGAGCACGGTCCGCCCGCCGCGGTCCTGGAAGGTCAGCAGCCGGTCGGCGTAGAGGCGCTTGAGCTCGTGGTAGAGCGGCTTCTCCCGGCCGTCGCCGTCGATGGCGGCCCAGGACGTCACCGGCCAGCAGTCGTTGAGCTGCCACAGGATCGCCCCGGCGCAGCGTGGCCAGTGCGCGCGCCAGTGCTCGACGCCGGTGGCGATCGCCCGTGCCTGGTTGACCTGGGTGAGGTAGTGCCAGGTGTCGAAGTCGGTGGGGACGGCGAAGTGGTGGGCGAGCCCGCGGTCCAGTTTGCCGTTGCCGTCCTCGGCCTTCTGGTGGTGCAGCATGCCGGGCGAGTCCGGCGTCAGCGGCTCGTCGCCGATCGCCCGGCGGACGGTGGCGTACGCGGGCGGGGCCTGCCAGCCGAACTCGGCGACGAAGCGCGGCACGTCGTCGAGGTAATCGGTGTAGTCCTGGCGGTTCCACACCTCCCACGAGTGGGCGGTGCCGTGCCGGGGGTCGTTGGGGTGCAGGTCGCGGGAGCCGGACCAGGGGCTGCCGGCCCAGTACGGGCGCGTCGGGTCGGTCTCGGCGACGACGGCGGGCAGCAGGTCGAGGTAGTAGCCCTCGCCCCATGACGCGCCGGCCAGCGCGGGCTCCCAGTCCCAGTCGCGGAAACCCCACAGGTTCTCGTTGTTGCCGTTCCACAGCACCAGCGAGGGGTGCGGCATGAGGCGGACGACGTTCTCCCGCGCCTCGGCCTCGACCTCCGAGCGCAGCGGCTCCTCCTCGGGGTAGGCGGCGCACGCGAACAGGAAGTCCTGCCACACCATCAGGCCCAGCTCGTCGCAGACGGCGTAGAAGTCGCCGCTCTCGTAGATGCCGCCGCCCCACACCCGCACCAGGTCCACCCCCGCGTCCGCGGCCTGTTCCAGGCGCCGCCGGTAGTCCCCGGGTGTGACGCGGGAGGGGAAGACGTCGTCGGGGATCCAGTTGACGCCCCGGGCGAAGACGGGCGTGCCGTTGACGACCAGGGTGAAGGCGCTGCCGTGCGCGTCCGCCGCGGTGTCGAGTTCCACGGTGCGGAAGCCGACGGAGCGCTCCCACCGGTCGAGCGGGACTCCCCCGTCGTCCGCGAGGGCGACGGTGCACGCGTACAGGTGCTGGTCGCCGTAGCCGCGCGGCCACCACCGCTGCACCCCGGCGGCCTCGGCGCGCAGGGTCACCTCGCTTGCGCCGGGCGGGAGTTCGGCGCGTACCTCACTACCGGCGACGCCGAGGACGAGGGTCAGCGCGCGATCGGCGCCGCGGGCGGAGCGCACGACGCGGACGTGCACGGAAACGATTCCGGTGCCGTCCTCCCCCACCGTCACCTGCGGGCGGACCTCGGCGAGCCGGGCCGTCGACCAGCGTTCGAGCCGCGGCTCGCGCCACAGTCCGGCGGTGACCAGGGTCGGCCCCCAGTCCCAGCCGAAGGAGCAGGCCATCTTGCGGACGTACTGGTACGGCTCGGCGTAGGCGCCGGGCCGCTCGCCGACGAGGTCGCGGACACGTTCGGCCTCCTGGTAGGCGGAGGTGAAGGCCACGGTGAGCGGCGCGGGTCCGGCGGCGAGCGCCTCGGTGACGTCGAAGCGGAAGGAGCGGTGCATGTTGCGGGTACGGCCCAGCACGCCGTCGCCCAGGCGGATCTCGGCGACGGTGTCGAGGCCGTCGAAGACCAGGTCGGCGCACTCGTGGTCGCCGTCCAGTCGGGGCAGTTGGGTGCCGTAGGTCCAGTCGGCCCGCCCCACCCACGCCGCGTCCGCCTCGTTGCGGTCCAGGAACGGGTCGGCGATCAGGCCCGCGGCCAGCAGGTCGGTGTGCACACAGCCCGGCACCGCCGCCGCGACGGCGGCGCCCACCAGGGCGTCCGGTACCTGCTCGGGGTGGGACCTGGTGGTGTCCAGGCGCAGGGTCCAGCCGCGGGTGAGCGGCGTGCTGACCTTCATACGGTCTCCTTGGGCCCGAAAGGGCTCGGCAGTAGAGGGGTGAGCGGCGGCGGTCGCCGGGCGCGGACGGCTACTTGGTCGCACCGGAGGCGAAGCCGTTGTAGATGAAGCGCTGCAGGGCCAGGAACACGACGAGGCTGGGGATGATCACCAGCGCGGCACCGGCGGAGATGACCTCCCAGTGGGCGCCGAACGGTCCCTTGAAGCGGAACAGCGAGGTGGAGATGGTGCCGAGGTTGTCGTCCGGCATGTAGAGGAAGGGGATGTAGAAGTCGTTGTAGATCGCGACGCCCTTGATGATCACCACGGTGGCGATGGCGGGCTTCAGCAGCGGCACGATGATGCGCCAGTAGATGGTGAACGAGTTGGCGCCGTCCAGGCGTGCCGCCTCGTCCAGCGAGGTCGGGATGGAGCGGATGAACTGGAGGAAGATGTAGATGGACACGATGTCGGTGCCCATGTAGAGCAGCACCGGCGCCCAGCGGGTGTCCATCACGCCCAGGTTGTTGACGATCTGGTAGGTCGCGACCTGGGTGGTGACGCTCGGCACGAGCGAGGCGACGAGGAACAGCGCCATCACGAGCTTCTTGAAGGGGAAGTGGAAGCGGTCGATGGCGTAGGCCGTCATCGAGCCGATCAGCACCGTGCCGAGGACGGAGAAGAAGAGGATGAACGAGGTGTTCCACAGCGCCCGCAGCATGTGGCCGTCGGTGAACGCGACCGCGTAGTTGTGGAAGTTGAACCAGTGGTGCGGTGCGGCGAGCGCCCCGCCGTCGGCCATCTCGCCGCTGGTGCGCAGGGAGGTGAGCAGCACCGCGGCCAGCGGGACCAGGACCACGGCGCTGGCCAGGACGAGGGAGAGGTACTTCAGCAGCACCGCGACCCGGCCGCGGACCGGCGTCGACCGGCCGCGGGACCGCGGCGCCCTGGTGATGGCGGGACCGTCGAGCACCGTCATGACTGTTCCACCCTCTCGTCGGGGAACAGCAGGCGCTGCGCCCAGGTCACCAGCAGCACGATGAGCAGCAGCACCACGGCGGCGGCCGACGCGAGTCCGGTCTTGTTGAAGTTGAAGGCGAGCTTGATCGTCTGGATGACGAAGGTCTCGCTGTTGTTGGAACCGCCGGTCATGATGAAGGGGATCTCGAAGACCGACAGCGATCCGGAGATGGCCAGGATCACGCTGAGGCTGATGATCGGCCGGATGCTGGGGGCGATGACGTAGCGGAACTGCTGCCAGCGGCTCGCGCCGTCCAGGGCCGCGGCCTCGTACAGCTGCGGGGGGATGGACTGGATGGCGCCGATGAACAGCACCATGTTCAGGCCCATGAACCGCCACACCGACACCCCGGCCAGCGAGGTGTTGACCAGGTGCGGGTTGCCCAGCCACAGGTGCGGGCCGGCGCCGAACCAGTGCAGCACGGTGTCGAGCGTGCCGCCGGGCTGGAAGAAGTACAGGAACACGAAGCCGACGGCGACACCGTTGATCAGGTACGGGAAGAACAGGATGCCCTTGAACAGGTTCCGCAGCCGGGTGTCGAAGCTGAGGACGGTGGCGAAGTACAGCGCCGCGCAGATCTGCACGGCGGACGCGCCGAGGTAGAACAGGCTGACCCAGAAGACCTGGAACAGCTGCGGCCGGGTGAACAGGTCGGTGTAGTTGGCGAGTCCGACCCAGTTGCGGGTGGGACTGATGCCGTCCCAGTCGGTGAAGCTGTACGAGAACATGTCCGCGACGGGCAGCAGGGTGAAGGTCACCAGCAGCGCGAGCGGGGCGAGCAGGTACAGCCAGGGGGTGCCCCACCAGGCCCCCGTCCTGCGCCGCGGGGCCGGGCGGCGGCGCGGCGGGCGGGAGCGGGCCGCGTCCGGCGGCGGAAGGGTGCGGGCGGGAGGTGTGCGGCCCGCGGTCCGCGGTGCGCTCATGTGGTCCTTCTTCCGGTCGCCGCGCGGTGGGGGCGGCAGGGGTGTGCGGCAGTCATGGGGGTGGGGCTGCTCCGGCCCGAGCCGGGCCGGAGCAGCGGTGCGGCGGGGCCGGTCAGCCGAGGGTGCCCTGGGCGTCGGACCACTTCTTGTTGAGGTCCTGGAAGATGCTGTCCTTGTCGCCGCCCGCGGCTCCCCGGGCGACGTCGACGATGTGCTGCGGGTAGTCCTGGTTGTTCAGGCCGATCTCGGAGGCCTTGTCGATCTCGTCCACCAGGGCGGTCTTGCCGTACGCCATGTGCACGAACTGCACGCCGCCGTCCTGGAAGGGCTGGAGGTCGGCGGGCAGCGGCGAGCCCTTGACCGAGGAGATCGACAGCGCCGCCTGCGCGTCGCCCGACTTGTTGATGAACCAGTCGATCCACGCCCGCGCCGCGGCCTTGTTCTTGGAGTGGATGTTGATGCCGTACTGGTAGTCCGGGCGGACGACGGAGCAGAAGTGGCCGTCCTTCTGCGTCGGGAAGGGCATGAAGCCGATGTCGTCGGGGTTCTTCCCGGCCTTCTTCGCGGCGTCCTGCATCTGCACCACGGCCCAGGAGCCCAGCCACATGGTGGCGACCTTGCCGGTGCCGATCAGGGCCTTGGAGTTCTCCCAGTTGGTGGTGTTGGGGTCGGCCTCGGACAGCTTGTCGTGGACGACGTCGTACAGGAGCGAGTCGACGACGTTCAGGTCCTGCCCGGGTGCCCAGGGCTCCTTGGTGGTGGCGAGCTTGTCGTTGGCGGCCGGGTCGCAGCTCGGCGAGCCGAGCGCGTTGCCCCAGTTCGTCATGGGCCAGCCGTCGTGGTAGTTCGTGTAGTAGGGGGTGGCCCCGGTCTTGGCCTTGATCGCCTTGAGGTCGTCGACGAACTGCTGCGGTGTGGTCGGCCAGGTGGTGACACCGGCCTGCTTCCACACGGCCTTGTTGTAGACAAAGCCGTTGGCGGTGCCGATGTTGGCGATGCCGTAGACCTTGCCGCCGACCGTGGCGTGGTCGGTGAAGTCGTAGGTCTTCGACAGGTCGGCGGAGGTGCCCAGCGGGGCGAAGAAGGCCGGGTACTGCTTGAGCGGCACGGAGTTGGGGATGGACAGCACGTCGCCGTAGTTCGTGCTGTTCATCCGGATCTTGACGTCGCCCTCGTAGTCGGTGAGGCCCTGGAACTTCACCGTCACGTGCGGGTAGATCTTGTTGAACTCCGCCGCGTACTTCTTGGCGGTGCCGTCCTGCACCTGGTCGGTGCGGTTGGTGAGCACGGTGATGGTGCCGGTCACCTTCGCCGGGTCGGTGGGCACCGGCACCACGTCCGAGGACGCGCTGCCGCCGCCCCCGCTCCCGCTGCCGCTGCCGCAGGCGGACAGTCCCAGCGCGAGCACCACGCCCGTGGCCGCAAGTGCTGTTCTTCGCATGCCGATCCCACTCCCTTGTCACTGAACGGAAAGCGCCGCACTGCATGCCGCGCAGCGACGGACGTCTCGTCGTCGGGGCGAAGCGGCTCGATGGCTGCTTAACGTAGACGGAACACAGGCGAGGTGTCCATAGAACGGTCTAGTTTTGTGCGAGCGCGCCACTTCGCCGCCGACGACCGGCAGACAACTGTCTCTTTACTTAACTTCTCTCACCAGGCGGCACTGTTCGGCCTTCCGGTGTACGAGGACGGCGCCGGTCTTGACGATCCCGGCGCCGGCTCGCTTGAATCGGTCGGGTAAAACGTACGATCAGGTGCTCAGGAGGATCCCGGCAGAGGGTGCTGCTGGAAGAACTGCCACATCAGGCTGTCGGCGCTGATCTCGTGCGTGACGGTCCCGTTCCCGTTGTCCTGCGGGGAGCCCGGCCAGGTGTGGCCGCCGTCGGAGACCGTGTAGAGCTGCACCTCGGCGCCGTCCCGGCAGCCGCTGTACACCGTCCTGCTCACATGGGTGCTGACCTGACTCACGGCGGGCCCCGCCGTGCACCCGTCGAGCCCGGCCCACGTCTGCTGCGCCACCGGCACCGAGTACTGCCAGGCCGTGGTGTCGCCACCGCCGTTGTACGGGTTCGTGGCGTCCTGCTGCCCGTGGAAGGCGATCACCGGGACGGCGCGCGAGGGGGTGCAGGTCGAGGGGTCCGGCCTGCTGCGGTCGGCGGGGTCGGGCCGCCCGGCCCGGATGCCGGCCACCGGGGCGATCGCGGCGATCCGGTCGGCGAGCAGGCAGCCCAGGGCGGAGGTCATCCGGCCGCCCCCGGAGTAGCCGGTGGCGTACACCCGGGCCGGATCGACGCATGCGTTCGCGGTGAGGGTGTCGATCACCTGCCGCAGGAAGCCGACGTCGTCACGAGTGCCGCTGGGCGTGACGTACGGGACGTTCCAGATGTACCCGCTGCCGCTGGGCACCACCCCGGTGGGCGCGGCCACGATGAAGCCGCCCGCGTCGGCGGTGGGCGCCATGTCGCTGTACGCGAGCTGCCCGGCGCCGGTGGACTGGCTGCCGTGCAGGTCGAGGACCAGCGGCAGCCGCGCCCCTGCGGCGCGGGCCGGGACGTGCACCAGGACCTGGTAGGTCACGCCGCCGAAGGACACCGGTGTGTTGTACTGCCCGCTGCCCAGGCTCGGGGTGCACGAGCCGGGCGGGGTGGTCGTGCCGCCTCCCTGCGGCAGGTGCCAGAGCTGCCAGGCGTTGGTGTTGCGGTCCCAGATCTGCAGCCGGGTCCCGTTGGCCGTCGCACCGCCGGGAGCGTCGAGATAACGCCCCGACTGGGGGTTGCGCAGATGCCCGTCGGACTCCGCGACCCACTGCTGCGCACCCGAACCGTTGCAGTCCCACAACTGCAGCTTCGTCCCGTTCGCGGTGCCCTGACCCGTCACGTCCAGGCACTTGCCCAGCGCCCGCACCGTACCGTCGGAACCCACCGACCACACCTGCGCGGCCGTCCCGTTGCAGTCGTACAACTGCAC
>NZ_JBSGHL010000106.1:0-11299 GCF_053604375.1 Streptomyces sp. NPDC004031
GCCATCGCACAGCAACTGTTCATCTCCAGGAGCGCGGTGGAGAAACACACCAACGCGGTGTTCGACAAACTGCGGCTGCCGCGGGACGACAGTACCAACCGCAGGGTGCTGGCGGTGCTGCGATTCCTGGGAAGCTGACAACGGCTCACACAATGGGCTGATCTGTCGCAGGGCGATCAGGCAGCAGGCGAGTTCGAGGAAGGCTTCGTGGATGTCGGCTCTGCGTTCCCAGCGCATGCGCATTCGTTTGAAGCCGTGGAGCCAGGCGAAGGTTCGCTCGACGACCCAACGGTAGGTGCCGTGCCGGGTGCCGCGGCGTGCGATGACCGGCACGATACGTCGGGCGCGGACCTGGTCGCGGTAGACGTCGTGGTCGCAGCCGCGGTCGGCGAACAGCGAGTCCGGCTTCCCACCTGACCAGCCTCAGCATGCCGGTCGTGGAATGACAAGAGCGGACGCCCCGTCAGCTGCTTGGATTGCGACAGCCGCCTCGCGGAGAACGTCCTCGGGGCCGAGCACGGAGAAACCGTCATTACCACCGGGCCAGAACACCGCGATCCGGCAGTCGCTTCCGGCCGCCGAGAGGAGACGGTTCACTTCAGCAGCAGGTTTGACGGTGCAGTCCAGCCAAGGGTCGTGGGCCAATGGCAGTCCCGGATCGACCGGGTCGACGGAGTAGAGGTGCAGCATTTCGCCATTCACCTTCACCGTGTAGCTGTCCAGGCGACCATCGTGCGGACTCGAACAAGTCGTGACCGCCAACTGGACCCCACAGTCACTGAGCGGCTCCGTCATTCCGCGCAGCCAGTCCTCGACATCACCTTCGGCAAGGTCTTCACCGTCAGCGCCCCACGCGCCACCGGACAACCACGTCGCACTCTGACCGGACCGAAGCCTGGTTCGGAGTGCTGACGTCTGATCGTGCGAGACCTGCCGCCACAGGCCGGCCTTCTCCAGCTCGCGGAGAAGGCACTCGAAGGAGTTCACGGCGGGCATTATCCGACATTATCCTTCGGTGCGAACCGCGCGTCGCGCGTGCACTTGAGGTTCCGAAGCAACAGGCAGCCAGCCCTCGCGGCCTGGCGCGAACCTCGCCGCGATCAAGCAGTCCAAACGTGACAGTGGCGCGAACTCACCTCAGGACCGGCAGCAACGCCTCCAGAGGGGGGCCGGAACACCGATCTGGCTGTGCCGAGCATGGCCGACACAGCGCACCGAAGACGGCGAGCAAATAGGCCACCTGAAGTGACGCCCACTGTCGCCCCCGGCGTCGATAGAGGTGGTCGGCTGGGGAAGTCACCACAATGGCTTTGCGCCTGAAGGCGCGAGTCGTTTCGAGGTGACTGTGGGAGTCACCACCTGACCGAGGTTGCGATGTCGGTTCCACTTGACGTCCTTTGGGGGCCTGCGGTGGGACCGCGGAGTGTGATTCTGCCGCTGGGGCCTGGTGGCTGCAGCGCGCGCGTAATGTGATGTGGCGGACAGTGCGCCGGGCTCTGGACGGGCAGTGGCCGGAGCCGCGGAAGAAGCCGCGACGCAAGGAGTCGCGGCTGGACCCTACAAGCCGCTGATCGACGACACCCGGCGGGCGGACCTGGACGCCCCGCGCAAGCAGCGGCACACCGCCTGGCGGATCTTCGACCGGTTGGTGGCTGAGCACGAGGCCGATGACATCTCGTATCCGATGGCCCGCGCTTACGTGACCGCCACACGACCTGAGGACGACCGAGGCCATACGGTTTCGTCGAGGAACTGCTCGATTCCCGTGGCCACCCGGCCGAGCACGGCCGCGGAAGCAGCGAGGGGGCCCGGCACTTCCATCCCGTGATCCGCGCCGTCGACTTCGAGTACGAAGGGCGTGAGCTCGCGCGCGACCCTTCCGTCCCACCACGCATCCGAGGTTCCTCCGACGAGCAGGAACGGAGCTCGGGCAGCGCGCAGTCCCGCCACTACCAGCGGATCGGTGAGAAGCGGGGTCAACCACACGGCCGGGAAGCCGCGTTCGCCGACGAGTGAGGCGGCAACACTCCCCAACGACTTGCCGACGACGAAGACTGATCCTCCGCGAACAGCGGCTGCCGCCTCGTCAAGCACCGGGGTCACCCGCGGCAGGACCCACCCAGCACGCTCCGAGGAATGAAGACCAGCCGGCGCCTGCCACCACGCGCGATGCACCTGCGCGCCGCGGGCCTCCGCGGCCGAGGTCGCAAACAACGGGAGCGGGGCGAACGGGCCACCCAGACCACCCGGCAGCACCACCACGGCACGCGGAGACGGAGTATCGACCACAACGGGAGACTACCCCGCGCTGCCTACTGGACGATCACACACCCACCACTCAGCACAACCGCCGCGAGCCAACGGTGATCAGGCTCGTCAACTCTTCACCCACCCTCAAACCCTGTCGCAAGGTCACCGCCCGCTGATGCCGTGGCGCGGGTGACATCAAAACTCAGGCTCTGGTCCAACTTCTGTGGTGTGCCTACTCTCTGTCATGGTGAGTCCTGTTGGCAGATCTCACAAGATCGTCCGGAAACTGCCGGTGCCGACCGCTTCCGGGCTGATGGTTCTGGGCTGATGGTTCTGGGCTGTGCGCGAGGTACTGCTACGGCTGGAAGA
Organism: Streptomyces sp. NPDC004031; assembly: GCF_053604375.1. Taxonomy (NCBI): domain Bacteria; kingdom Bacillati; phylum Actinomycetota; class Actinomycetes; order Kitasatosporales; family Streptomycetaceae; genus Streptomyces; species Streptomyces sp. NPDC004031. Next base: position 2,620 of record NZ_JBSGHL010000106.1, read on the forward strand.
GCTGCTCTTCCCAGCGGACCCGAGGATCAGGGTGGAGTCGGTGCAGGACGATGGCGAAGTGATCCGGGTCGGTGTCAGATGCCGGACGACTGGGGCTCGGTGCCCCGGGTTGCGGGAGCTGGTCGGGGCGGTTGCACGGCTCCTACCTGCGATTCCCCGCCGATCTTCCCGTGGCAGGGCGGCGGGTGGTGCTGCGACTTCGTGTACGGCGCTTCACGTGCGAAGACGTCTCCTGCGTGCGGGCGAACGTTCGCCGAGCAGGTCGAGGGCCTGACCCGGCGGTACAACCAGCGGACCGAACGAATGCGATCAAAACTGGCCGAGGTCGGCCTCGCCCTGGCCGGCCGCGCCGGTGCCCGGCTGGCCGACGTCCTCGGGGCGAGAGTCAGCCGGAACACGGTCCTGCGGGTGGTCGGCATCGACGAGTACGCGATGCGCAAGGGCCGTGTCTACGGGACCGTGCTGATCGACGTTGAGACCCGCAGGCCGGTTGGTCTGCTGCCGGATCGTGAAGCGGGCACGGTCGCCGCCTGGCTGGCCGAACGCCCGGGGATCGAGGTCGTGTGCCGTGACCGTGCCCCGTTCTTCGCCGAGGGCGCCAGGATCAGGGCACCCACCGCCGTCCAGGTGGCGGACCGGTTTCACCCTGGCGCAACCTCGGCGAAGCGGTCGAGCGGTGCGTCTCCCGCCACCGCCCGTGCCTTCACGCAACCTTCGCCGAGCCGATGCCGGAGAAGGCGCCGGCACCAGCCGAAAGCGGGACACCGTGGCCCACCGGGCACCGGTTCGCCGACCGCACCCACGCCAAGCACGCCACCGTCCACGCGTTGCTGGCCGCCGGCCACAGCCGACGCTCGATCCAGCGACAGCTCAGCATGACCTACCGCACCGTCCAACGGCTGGCCGACGCCGCGAGGCCGGAGGGTCACCAACTGGATCCTGACTCACCCCGATACCCTGCCGCAGAACGAGCGCCTGAAGCTCAAAGCCGTCCTCGCAGGCTGCCCCGAGCTGGATGCTCTCACCGGGCACGTCCGCGTGTTCGGAAAGATGCTCACCCAGCTCCAGGGCGACCAGCTACCGCAATGGGTCAACGCGGTCCGCGCCAACGACCTGCCCAGCCTCCACACCTTCGTCAACGGCCTTGAACGCGATCTCGCCGCAGTCACCGCTGGCCTGACAACGCCGTGGAGCTCAGGCGTTCTTGAAGGCCACGTCAACCGGATCTAAATGATCAAGCGCCAGATGTATGGCCGGGCAGGCTTCGACCTGCTGCGGAAACGTGTCTTGCTGGCCTGACCGCAGAGCTGTCGCTCGACGAACGGGTCGGTTCAGCTCATTGCGAGCGGCACGGGATCGAGGCCCAGCTTGATCCGGCATGAATGGACGGCCTGGGCGACCCAGGCAGTCACGGCGTCGCGATCTGCCACGAGCGCGTGCAGCTCACGTGTCTTCTCCTGGGCGTCGACCATCCACGGGGCCAGCGGGTCCTCTCGAAGGACTCGCTCGAAGTGATCGCGGGCCGTGTCCGGGTGACCGGCCAGGGCGGCCGCGATGCCGGCGTCGAAGCCGTCCCAGAGGAATCCCCGGCGCACCGGTCGGGTTGTCAGGTATCGGGCGACGTCCGGCAGAGCTGGGAATTTCTCCCTCAGCGCGGTCACGTTCGCAGCCGCCTGTCGGCTGAGTTCGAGTGCCAGCGGTGTGAACTGGTCCTCGGTTCGGAACGACTCGGAGCCGACCCGGATTGCCTCCACGTTGAAAGCTAGGTGTTCCACGTCGTGCCACAACCACATCGCACCGACGTCCAGCCCGCTGCCGGCAGTCCGTGGCGGAGTGAACTCCACAACCCCGAGCCACCACCCGTGGTCATCAATCCACAGCCGCGACCGCCCACGCTGGACCAGGCCGAGCGGCTTCAGGGACTCCCGCGCCGCCGAGTTGATGATTCGGAGCACCGGACTGCGATCTGCCATGCCCGGCATTATCGACCGCCCCACCGACACTCCCATCGGTACTGAGAGCTCGTAACACGATCTTGTCGGAGTGGCCTGGTCGGGCGTGACCGATCTGGCGATTCGTCCGTTCGTGTTGGTGTGAGTACTCGGCCGTGGATCGCTGGCAGCAGGCCGGAGTCTTCGACCAGCTGCACCGTGTCCTGCTCGCCGAACTCAACGCGGCCGGCGAACTCGACTGGTCCCGGGCCTGTGTGGACGGCTCCCACATCCGCGCGAAAAAGGGGGAGCCGACACCGGTCCGTCGCCGGTCGACCGGCGCAAGACGGGCAGCAAACACCACCTGATCTGCGACGGACGCGGCACTCCGCTCAAGGTCATCACCACAGCGGCCAACGTCAACGACGTCACCCGGACCCTTGCACTGGTCGAACCGCATCCCACCCGTTGCTGGCCGCCCCGGACGTCCACGCCGCCGCCCCGAGTCTTTGCTCGGCGACGAAGGATACGACTCCAACCCCAACCGCCGAGAGCTCCGCGAGCGCCGGATCCTGCCCGTCATCTCCCGCAAGGGCGCCCCGAACATCCACGGCCTGGGCAAGCTCCGCTACCTCGTCGAGCAGACCTTTGCCCTCCTTCACCAATTCAGGCGGCTCGCCGTCCGTTGGGAACGCCGAACCGAACTCCACAATGCCTTCGTGTCGTTGGCCTGCAGCCTCATCTGCTGGAGACGCCTCAGGAAGGACCGCTGCAGTTCAGAAGGGCAGTGGATCGGAGCTGAGTGACTCGGTGTACCCCAGGGACCACTGCCCGGGAACGGCCGCGCAGATCGCATCCAGATCGGCACGGGTCCGGCCGCGGACGTGAAGCCAGCTGCCGACGCCGGAGCCATCTTGGCGCAGTAGCTTGCCCGGAGCAGAGAACCAGCGCACGGGGAATTCCTCCGGGCCCGTCCACATGGGGTAGTCCGGCAGCTGGACCCGTTGAAAGTGTTCGGGCCCCGCCTCAGGCAGGTCCGCGGGCAGCTCGCACGCGTTGTACAGCCGTCCCCCTCCGCCGAACAGCGCCTCGCTCAATACGAGTTCGACACAGGCCAAGGACGTCCGGTCCATGAACGGCACCCAGCCGTGTCGCGCCTGAACGAGCACCGGAGGATCGTCCTGGTCAAGGTCGGTAAGGCGCACCCCCCAGAAGGCACAGCCCTGGTTCTCGCTGCGGAAGACAAGGACGCCGCCACAATCGTCATGCACGAACATCTCATCAGGCGGCAGCAGTGGATCCTGGTTGGCGACCAGGTCGGACCGGCTACCCGCGAGCGTATAGAACTCGTGCAGCGCAGTCGGCAGGGAGCAGCCGAGCATCGCCTCGGCCTGCGCCAGCTCCGCACTGGGCGTGCCGTCATTCTCGGGCAGCGCGTCGCCCCAAGCGGCGGCAAAGCTGCTGACAAATGCCCAGGCCCGCCCCCGATCGGAAATCCCGCCGTCCAGAGCGTGGGCCACGTCGAAGCTGCCAGTCATGCCACGAAACGTATCGGAAGCCCGAGCCGCACGGCCAAGAACCATCAGGTCGCCAGAGCGAGACGCCATCCAGAACCAGTCCGTAGCTTGGGCAGCTCGCTAGGGGGGCCCAGTGGCAACGACGACATCCCTCGACGACACCACCAAGATCGTGTTACGAGCTCTGAGCGTCACCGTTCCACAGAAGTTGGACCATAACGCGAGATGACTCTGGCACAACTTGTGTGGACCTGGACCGACGTCGCAGTGCTTTCACCGGGCAAAGTTCCAGGTCGGCTGCGGTGCCGACGGGATTCGAACCCGCGGACAGATAGGGACAGGTCCGCCCCGTCTCCATCAGTCGCCGTGAGCCGGACCTCGCTCACGGCGATCGCAATGGGCCGCTCTGCCACGGCACCGCAGCCTGCGAGAATGCGCGCCATCCCGCTCCGGATCAAGGTAGAGGATCGTCCTGCGTGCGGCGAGGCGTTATCCAGCGCTGGCAACCGCTGCAGCAGGACCACAGAAGCTGAGCCAGAGCCCGAGTCTGGAAGACACTGGGGTTCTTGCCAGGGCAACATTGAGGTGCCCCCGGTGAAAGGTGCTGGTCATGCCGCGGATGTCGAAGTTCGAGCTGTACGCGGCGATCCGGCGTGACCACCGTGGTGGCGTCAATGCGCGAGCTTGAGCGCACGCACGGCGCGACCTGGCGGACGGTGCGGAAAGCGCTGGACTCTGCCTGGCCGAGCCGCACAAGAAGCTGCCGCCGCGGGCATCGGCTCTGGATCCGTACAAGCCGGTGATCGACGGCATCCTGCGGGCGGATCTGGACGCGCCGCGCAAGCAGCGGCACACCGCCTGGCGGATCTTCGACCGGTTGGTCGAGGAACATGGCGCCGATGTCTCCTACCGGATGGTCCGTTACTACCGTCACATCCCGGAAGCCGGAAATCGTGGTCGAGTCGGGCAAGGCCCCGCTGGAGGCGTTCGTCCCGCACCGCCTCGCGCGCAGCCTCACCCATCAGGTGCCACAGGGAGAGCTCGCCTCACAACGAAGTGGGCTCTGGATCCGTTGCCAGGCAGGCATGGAGTTCCACGTCGACGCGGACGCCGTCGTATTCGAGCTTCTGTCGTTGCTGCCCTTCCACCGCGAAACCAGCAGCGCGAGCGACTCCGCATGAGGCGGTGGAAGCGTTCGGCGGCCCGCCGCAGCAGCCGGCCCTCGTCCACCACGCATCGTGCCAGGCGCAGACGTCCGGTCTCGGTCAGGGGTGCATTACGGTGAGGCACGAGGGCCTTTCTGGTCGCCGGTGCAGATGTCGCAATCCACACCAGGCCAGAAGGCCCTCACCCTTCTCAAGATCAGCGAATGACGATCTCCGTCACCGTCCACAACCTCCCGAGACAGAACATCTAGACGCCCACCGTCTCCCGCACGGTGAGTGCGGAGGCGGGGCGGGCGTAGGTCAGGGCGATGGTGCCGTCCGGTGCCAGCGCCACCGTGGGGACGTCGGCCGGGCAGGGCAGGGTTCCCAGGGGCTGGAAGGCCACCGGGGCGGAGGGGGCGGGCTGGGCCCAGTGGTGGACGGTGTCGCGGCCCGCAGCGAAGACGTGGACGCGGCCCTGGCGGTCGGTCACCGTCGAGATCCCGTCCTGCACCTCGGAGCCGCCGAGGTCGGTCCACGCCCCCCAGGTCCCGCCGGGCTCACGGACCCGGGTGGTGAGCCCCTTGGCGGCGTTCCGCACGAACACGTGCACCCGGCCGTCGGCGGTACGTACCGCGGTCGGCGGACCGACCCGCCGCCCCCGGTCCTCCGTGTGCTCGGGGTTGCCGAGCGATGTCCAGCGGCCGGCGTTCCCGACCACGATCTCCCGCGCGTTGCCACCCCCCTTCCCGTCGAGGGCCGCGAACCGCAGCCCGAACACGAGCGTCCCCTCGCCCGGCATTGCCACGCACGTCAGCTGCGGTGCGAGCGGCCCGCCTCCCAGGTCCCTGGCGGGACCCCACCGCCCGCTGCCGGGCGCGGTCTCGTCGCGTACGGCCGCGTGCAGGCCCAGCACCTCGTACGCCGTGCCCGGCGCCCCCGCCGCGGGGACGACGACCTGACCGGCGCCCGGGTAGCGCCGGTGGGTCGAGCGTATCCAGCCCTTGCGGTTGGTCAGCGGCTCGTTGCGGCCCTGCCCGTAGTCGCCGCAGCCGCCGGGGTCGCCGCACGCCCAGTCGGGGTCGCCGCCGTACTGCAGCAGGAAGCGGGCCTTGAGCGCGACGGTCGCGGGCGGCAGGTTGAAGGGCCAGCGCTGGTTGTAGTAGCCGCGGTAGGCCGTGGTGGTGAAGCCGCGCGCACCCGACTCCGACCACCGCTTGAGCGCCTTCCACGCAAACAGCGCCACGGGCGTGTGGTCGCGGTGGTCGGAGTAGCCGACCTGGTCGCTGCCCTTGGGGTGCTGCTTGTCGTGGACCTGGATGTCCGGGTCGGGGTCGAGGGTGCGCACATGCGTGGGCGTGTACCGCTTCAGCAGCTCCACCAGGACGTCGACCAGCTTGTCGTGGGTGTACGTGCCGGTCGCGTCCGAAGGCGACGGGCTGTCCAGGGCGGGCAGGTACGGCAGGGTAGTGCCGGGCTTGTCCCACAGCATCGGCACGCTCGCACTCTGGTTCTGCTCGTGCATCGACACCTGCAGGAAGACCAGGGTGGCGCGGTGGACGCCGTTGGCGAGCGTGTCGATCTGGGCGTGGAGCCCGCCCGGCAGCCCCAGCACCTCGCTGTGCCAGCGTGTGAAGTGCGGCAGCCCCAGCATGGTGGCGTACGCCTGCCGCAGCCCCTGGTGCCGCGCCGCCGAATACGCCGCCGTGTCGGCGTGGTGGTGCTTGTGCGACCCGCCCGGCGGGATGTTCCGCCCCACCGACTCGCCCGCGGTCACGTACACCGACACCACCGGGGTACCCGCCTGGATGTCCTGCAGAATGTCGGGGTTCATGAAGAAGAGGTCGTCGTCGGGATGCGCGAGCACCTGCATGGCCAGCGCCCCGGCCTCCCTGCGGTACGGGCCCGACGGCGGCGCCGGCGCCACCTTCACGGCAGCCTCGTGCGACGCACCCCTGCACCCTGTCCCGGCCAGCGCCACGGCTCCCACAACCCCGGCCAACGCCGCGCGCCGGGAGGGATGCTGTTCGTCATACGTCCTCATACCGGGCTTGAGTGGATTCCCCGCGGACGGGTTCCTTCCCGGGGGTGTGATTTGCCCTACGGATCCGCGGGCTACCTACTGACATCCAAAGGGTGATGTCGTCATGGTGGGGCGGCCGTGAGTTCTGTCCCGGTGAGGCGGCCGTCGAGGACGTCGGGGCGGTATTGCAGTTGGCGCAGGCCTCGTCGGATTGCGGTGATCAGGTCGTTCGGGTTGGCGAACGCCCGGTTGGCCGTGGTGGTGCGTCGCAGCACCGACCAGATGCTCTCGACGGGGTTGAGGTCGGGTGCGTAGGGCGCAAGCTGGTAGACGGTGAGCCAGTCGCGGTCGGCTACTAGCGGCGCATCCCGGCGGTCAGGTGGGTGTTCAAGTTGTCCCAGACCAGCACGATCGGGCCGCCGAGCTGCTGGTGCGCAGTCTGGATCAGGCCGCGGTAGTCCTTCCGGGAGAAGCTCTTGCGGCCATCGGGGCGGACGTCGGGGCAGGGTCGGTGGATCAGCCGGGACGGCTCGCCCGCTTTGCAGCAGGTCAATTGCGCCTACTGATAAGCGGCGGCGGGAGCGGTCCCGCACGCGGACGACCGGAATGTGGCCGTGGGGTGACCAGGTGCGAGTGGTCGGCGGCGTCATCGAGAACCCGGCCTCGTCCTCGAAGACGAGCCAGCCGTCGAGCGCCGCCACGGTCCTTCCACGTCCGGCCAGGTCTCTTTCACCCAGTTCGCCACTCCGGCGTCGTCGCGCTCCACCGCCCGGCGGGCAGGCACCTGGCAGCTCCAGCCGTGCCGTTTCAACAGCGCGGCGACACCCTGGACGGTGTAGCTCTTGTGGAACCGGCGCCCCATCACGGTCTCGATCCGCTACAGGGTCCAGGTCTGGTCCGGCCAGCCGTGCGCCACTGCACCTCTGGCCAGCTCCTTCTCCAGTACAGCGAACAGTTCGTCGCTCAGGAGAGGCAGCAACGCCGGCCCTTTCGAGGCCAGCGCTCTCGGCCCGTCCTGTGACCTTGCCTTGCGCCAGCGCTGAACTGATCGGACGCTGACCCGCAGGTCATGCGCAATGACCCTGTTCTCGACGCCCTGGGAAAAGCGCTCGGCCGCCTCCATCCTCAACTTCTCACGGAAGACCTACCGCTCGGCGGTCAGTCCGCTTCCTTGCGCATACCTCATGAACACGGCATACCGCAGGGATCACGGACCGTCAGCCCCACCGACACCGCCCTTTGAAGGTCAGCAGCCAGGGAACCGTCTCGTCTCAGGGACGTGAACCAGCTTCCACCGCCGTTCATGCCGTCATTTCTCATCGACATCCAGGCGACGAAAGATCACCAGTTGCCTCCCAAACCCGTCCACATCTGCTGTTCCCAGAGATGCACGAAGCCAGCCGCCCCAGAGGACGGCGGCCACACGCGGTGCCACAGCTCGTACGGGTGCTGCCACCGGTTGCGATCCTCCGCCGACCCGGAGGGCGGCGGCCACCGCTGTCCTTGGACAGCGAAGTTAGACGTCGTCTCGATTGGCTATCGGGCCGTGATCACCGCTCGCGCCACTCACCCAGTTCGCCGGGCGAGCCCGCCTGGATGAAGTTGCGCATGAGGGCCCATGCGTGATCGACAGCGAGGACAAAGTCGCCGCCGAACGCAGCCAGGTCGTCCATGATCGGCACTTGAACCACGGAAGCCGCTGCCGCTGTGCCGTCGCCGAGGAGAAGGGACGACTGATCGGCGTCGTCGAACAAGTGGATGACCGCTTGATCGTCTTGGAAGCCCAGAGTCAGCAGGGGAAACTCACTGCCCGCAAGACGGACTTCGATGTAGCCCTGGCCGCCCGAGCGCAGTGCGTTGAAGTGAGCGGACAGCTCCGGCAGGTCCGTGCACCTCTCAACCGCGGAGAACCGGCCCGATTCCAAGGCGGTTGCCGTCCATTGCACGCTCATCCCTGCACCTCCTGCTTCCTAGTGCTCTGACCGGGAAGGTTCACCGGGTTGACTGTTCCGGCGGTTGGATGTGCGGCGACGTCCGTTGATCCGACCGTTGGGGTGTTGTGTG
>NZ_JBSGHL010000107.1:0-10716 GCF_053604375.1 Streptomyces sp. NPDC004031
GAATGCCCGCCCACGACGTGCGGGACGACACCGTAGGACCGGGCCAGCGCGAACAGCGCGGTCTCCACCGCGAACAGCGCAGCCTGCGTGAACAGTGTCTGATCCAGACGCCCGTCCCCGCCCCCGTCCTCCCCACCGTTGGTGAGGACGACGTCCTTGAGCGGCACCGGCAGATGCGCGTCCAGCGCCGCGCACACCTCGTCGAAGGCCTCGGCGAACACCGGCTGCGTCTCATACAGTCCGGCGCCCATGCCGGGGCGCTGCGAGCCCTGTCCGGTGAACAGCACCGCCACCCGGCCCTCGCCCGCCGCGCGTCCCCGCACCACCCCCGGCACCTCGGCACCATCCGCGAGCGCGGCCAGGCCCGCCAGCAGCTCTTCACGGCCGGACCCCAGCACCACCGCCCGGTCCTCGAACACCGCCCGCGAACCGATCAGCGACACGGCCACGTCCACCGGCGACACCTCACCGGCCGACACCACCTCCAGCAGCCGCCCGGCCTGCCCGGCAACCGCACCCCCACCCCGACCCGACACCACCCACGGCACCACACCCGACACCACCGGCGACTCCGCCGAAGGCACCTCCTCCGCCACCACCGGCGCGTCCTCCAGCACCACGTGGCAGTTCGTGCCGCCCATGCCGAACGAACTGACTCCCGCGACCAGCGGCTGACCCGGCTCGGGCCACTCCGACAGTTCGTGCTGCACCGCCAGCCGAAGCTCGTCCAGCGGTATCTCGGGATTGGGGGTCTCGTAGTTGAGACTGGCCGGGAGTTCGCGATGGCTGATGCTCAGCACCGTCTTGATCAGGCCGACGATGCCTGCCGCGCCTTCGAGGTGGCCGACGTTCGTCTTCGCGGAGCCGACCAGCAGCGGGCGGTGCGCCTCGCGGAGGGTGCCGAGGGCGGCGCCGAGGGCGCGGGCTTCCAGAGGGTCGCCTATACGGGTGCCGGTGCCGTGCAGTTCGACGTACTGGACGGTCTCGGGGCGGGTGCCGGCGCGCTCGTGGGCGAGGCGGATCACCTGCTCCTGGGCGCGGGCGCTCGGCACGGTGAGGCCGGGGGTGGTGCCGTCGCTGTTGACGGCGCTGCCCCGGATGACGGCGTGGACGCGGTCGCCGTCGGCGAGTGCGCGGGAGAGCGGTTTGAGGATGACCGCGCCGCCGCCCTCGCCGCGTACGTAGCCGTTGGCCCGTGCGTCGAAGGTGTAGCAGCGGCCGTCGGGGGAGAGGCCGCCGAACTTCGTGACGGCGACGGTGCTCTCGGGGATGAGGTTGAGGTTGACGCCGCCGGCGACGGCGAGCGTGGACTCGCCCTTGCGCAGGCTCTCGCAGGCCAGGTGCACAGCGACGAGGGCCGAGGACTGCGCGGAGTCCACGACGAGACTGGGACCGTGGACGCCGAGGACGTAGGAGAGCCGGTTGGCGATGATGCCGCGCTCGACGCCGGTGAGGGAGTGCCTGGTGATGCCGGCGGCGCCGCCGTACTGCTGGAGCAGGGTGGCGTAGTCGTCCATGATGGCGCCGACGAAGACACCGGTCCGGGTTCCGCCGATGCTGTCGGGGGCGATACGCGCGTTCTCCAGGGCCTCCCAGCCCAGTTCCAGCATGAGGCGCTGCTGCGGGTCCATGGCGACGGCTTCCTTGGGCGAGATGCCGAAGAAGTCCGCGTCGAAGCCGTCGACCCGGTCGAGGTAGGCGCCCAGTCGGGTGATCGCCTTGCCGGGGGCCTCACGGTCGGGGTGGTAGAGCTCGTCCGCGTCCCAGCGACCGGCGGGTGTCTCCGTCACGGCGTGCCCGCCGGCACGCAGCAGCCGCCAGAAGGCGTCGGGGTCGGGTGCGCCAGGGAGCCGGCAGGCCAGGCCGATGACGGCGATCGCCTCGGTGGTCGGAGTCGCGGTCGATGCGGCGCCGATCGGGGTGCGGTCAGTACTCATCGTGCTGCTTACCTCTCGTCGTCATCAGCGCTCGTCGGCTACGGCGTTCGTCGCTCGGCGTTTTGTGGTCGGCGCCCGTTCACCGGCGTCGTCGGGCCTGTGGAGCCGGCGGCTTCGCGGGCCGTCGGCCGGCTCGCGGGCGTGGCCGTGAGGTGCGTCCGCAGGACGCGAGCGCGGGCCGACCTCAGGGCGGGTCGGCCCGCGCGCGGTGCGTCCGGTCGGGGGTACGTCCGGTCGGCGGTGCGCTCGGCGGGCGGCGCGGAACCGGGACGAGGTCCGGGCACCCGGGCCCGCGGGCCCGGGTGCCCGACCGGTCAGGAGCCCACGGCGCCCGCCGCCGGGGCCAGGGTTTCGGCGAGGCTCCGGCGCAGCAGGCCCAGGAACTCGTCGGTCGACTCCCGGGTGAAGAAGTGGCCGCCGGGGAGGCGGTGGACCCGGAATTCGTCCCGGGTGTGATCGAGCCAGCGCTCGGGTTCGGCGCCCTGCATCAGCGGGTCGGACCGCCCGCTGAACACCTCGATCGGCACGGGCAGCCGGGGCAGGAAGGTGCGGTCGTGGCTGCGGCACAGCCGCAGGTCGTCGCGGGCCATGTCGAGTGCCGCGGCGAGCCATTCCGGGTAGGCCAGGATCGCCTCGGACATGCCGCCCAGCTCCATGAGCACCTGCACGAGTTCGTCGTCCGGCAGTTCCGGCAGGCGGCCGAGGGCCGGCGGGCGGTCCGGCGCCGGGTAGGCGCTGACGAGCAGGACTTCCGGAAGCGGCCCGCCGGTCCGGAAGAGCCGCCGGGTGAGGTTGTACGCGACGAGCGCGCCCATGCTGTGCCCGTAGAGGGCGAACGGCCGGTCGAGGGCGCCGGAACCGGAGAGCTCGTCGACCAGTTCGTCGGTCAGCGCCTCCATCTCCCGGAGCCGCGGCTCGCCGTTGCGCGTCTCGCGGCCCGGGAGCTGGACCGGCACCAGCGCGACGTCCGCGCCGAGACCACGCTGCCAGTCGCCGTACGCGGAGGCGCCGCCGCCCGCGTGGTGGAAGCAGAACAAGCGGATCCGGGCCTCCCCGGCCGGCTCGCGGGTGAGGTACCGCGAACGCCGGGAGAGCGGCGTGCTCACGCCGCCACCAGGTCGTAGACCCGCTCCAGGCTGGGGGCCTCCAGGAGGTCGGGCAGCGCGATACGGCGTGAGGTCTCGCGCTCCAGGATGACCACGAGGGACAGCATGTGCACCGAGTCCCATCCCGGCACCCGGTCGAAGGGGAGCCCGACGTCCTCCTTGGTCACGTCGAGGCCGAGCTCGTCCCGCAGGAGGGTCACGAAGTCGTCGAGGGTGTTCACGAGGGCTCTCCAGGGGGGCTGCCGGCGCCGACGGGGCTGCCGGACGAGTGGTCGGTCTGAAGGGGCGGTGCTTTGTCCGCCGGGCCTGCGTCCTCCGACGAGGCCGGGGACGCCGGCGTACGGAAGGAGGCCTGCAGGCGGACATGGGACGGCGCCGCCGGGATCTCGGCGAGGTCGTGGCGGAACACCGCGGTGGTGCCGTCGTCCGACACCTCGGTGAAGCCGACGAGCGGGTAAAGGCCGCGTACCTTGCCGTTCTTGGCGGTGCGCCGGTGAGTGCCGATGACCTCCTCCGCCCCCGTGGCCTTGAAGTGGCCGAGCAGCGCGCTCAGGCACGCCTGCTCGATGCCCCGGGAGAACACCCGGCAGCTGAGCAGGAAGTTGTCGATCCTGGCCGTCCCGCCCTCCTGCCGGGCCAGAACCGCGCCGACCAGCCCGTTGTCGCCGAAGCGGTCGCGGGAGTGGACGGCCAGCACGAGCGCGGCCGGATCGGCGCGCAGGGCCTGCACATCGGACTGCTGAAGCCGCTCGGTCGTGAGGTTGAACTGGTTCGTCCGCTGCGTGATCTGCGACAGCCGGGGGACGTCCCGGTCCTCGGCCGCGGTGAAGCGCACCGTCACGTCCAGCTCGCGCAGGTAGTCGTCCAGCGAGTCGAAGCTGTCCAGGAAGTCCTTGCGCTCCAGCTCCTCCCGGTAGGTGGACGCCCTGGCGCGGTCCGCGGCGGTCAGCTCCAGTACGTCGAACCAGCCGTCCCGCAGCAACTTCTCGATGTGCAGGGCCGGTTCGGTGTCCAGCCGCACCACCGCGACGTCCGGCAGCTCGCGGCGCACCAGCCCGCACTCGTACGGGCTGTCGTCGGCGAAGACGAAGGAGTCGACGCCGAGGTTCAGATCGGCCGCGAGCTCCTTGAGGTTCTCGTGCTTGGGGCGCCAGTTGGCGACGACCCGGACGAAGTCGGCCTCCCGCAAGGTCATGTGCGGGTGGGTGCCGAGGACTTCCCGGACCGGGGCCAGGTCGTTCTTGCTGACGGCGGCCAGCAGCACGCCCTGCGAGGTGACCTGCTTGACGGCCTTCTGGAACGCCCGGAACGCCTCGCCCCGGTAGGACTCGGCGACCTCGATGCCCTCGATGCCGTCCTCGCCGAGGACGCCGCCCCAGACCGTCTCGTCCAGGTCGAGGACCAGCACCTTCTTGGTACGGCCGGTGAGGGCCCGTGCCAGGTGCCCGACCTCGCGGGCGTAGCGGCCGAGCAGCGCCGAGGACAGGTGCGCCTTCGTGTAGAGGCTCAGCCGAGGATCGGCGACGGCGACCCCCTCGGCCACCAGCGGGTCCAGGTCGACGACCACGACCCCCGGGGCGCTCGCCCCGAGGCGCAGCAGGCGGGCGTTGGCCTCGCGCCACAGCGCCCCGACCAGGGCGCGGGAGCGGTGGTCGACGACCTGAGCCGTCACACCGTACGGCAGGGGAAGGGTGTTGAGGACGAGGGTGCCGCGGCCGGCGGCGGCGGAGCGCTGGACCAGCCGCTCGATCAGCGCGGTCTTCTCGGCCAGCACCCGCTCGACGTCCGACGGCCCCCAGGGGGTGGGCAGTTCGTCGAGCACGACACGCGGGTCGAGAACGCACAGGACGACGTCGGGCTCGGCCGCGTACAACGCGCTGCCGGGGTCGCCCAGATCGAAGACGTAGCTGTCGAAGTCCGAGACGAGCGGGTCCAGCAGGATGCCGTGCCGGGCCAGTTCCGCGGTCAGCGGCGGCACCAGAGCGGCCAGCGTGCCGTGGCCGGTGACCGCCACCCGCAGGGCGGGAACGTCCGGATGCAGTCTGCGGACCTCGTCCGGCCCGAGCCGGGCCAGGTGGTTCCCGGCGCGCAGGAGATCGTTCTCGGAGAGATCGGCCAGCAGCTCCCGGAGCTCAGGGTAGTGCTCGGCGAGCTGCCCGGAGCGCTGGAGGGCATGGAACCGGGCCGCCGGGTCCGGGGCAGCGGCGGAGGGCGTCGCCGCGGTGCCGGCGACGACGGGCGTGGAGGCGGTGGGCTGCGTCACGGCGGATCAGACCTTCTCCAACGCGAAGCCGGCCTTGATCCACTTGCTCGACTCGACCGCCACACACAGGGCCCGGTCGCCCTCGGTCATCTGCGGCAGCGCCCGCTCCAGCTGCAGGAAAGGCACCGCGTTGCCGGTGTTGGCGGTCTCGCGCACGCAGGTGATCTCCTCCGCGCCCGGGATGCCCAGCTCCGCCACGATGCGGGCCGTCATCTTGCCGGACAGCTGGGGCGGCAGCAGGTAGTCGATGTCGGTGTCCTGCCAGCCGAGTTCGTCCAGGATCTCCTTGGCGATCTCCGCCGACATCGTCGGCACGGAGTCCTCGATCGCCTTGTAGTCCTCGTTGACGGCCTGCTTGTCCGAGCCGCGGTCGGTCCGCCCGAACCACTCGACGCTCTGTCCGGGCGGCCGGTTCAGGCCGGTGAGCCGGGTGTAGATGTGCCGGATCGACGCGGTGCCCGGCACCGGGTCGGTGGTGAGCACGGCCGCGCCCGCGCCGTCCCCGAACAGCACGACGTTGACCAGCTCGGACGGGTGAAGCGTGCGCAGATCCAGCGTCACGTCCAGGTGCTTGGCACACACGTCGCCGCCGAGCACCAGCACGTTCCGGTGCTGCCCGGTCAACAGCATCTGCCGGCCGAGTTCCAGGGCCTGCACGGCGCCGGAGCAGCCGGACTGGAGCTGGTAGGAGGGCACGTCGTTGATGCCCAGCCGGTCGGCGATCAGGTTGACCGTCGCCGGCATCAGCTGGTCGGGCGTGGCCGTGCCCAGCACCATGCCGGTGATGTCACCGGGGCCGAGGCCGGCGGCCTCCAGGGCCCGCCGTCCCGCGATCTCGCCCAGCTCGGCGAGCGAGGAGCGGATCTCGCCGCTTTCCAGGTCCACCGCCAGGTGGCGGGTATCGGTACCGACGAATGCGTCGATCCACTGCTCCCACAATGCGTCCATCTGGAACCGGCGGGCGAGCGCCGCGTTGTCGAGAGCAGGGCCGGGAAGCGCCGTTCCTACCGACAGGATGCGGACGTCAGGGGTGTCCATCCTGGTCCTTTCCGAGTGAATCGAGCCCGGGACGAAGGCCGGCGAGCAGCCTGTGGAGCCACCGGCCATGCTCGGAACCCGCGCTAAAGCCGCTCTAACCCACTGCTTGGCCCCGAATCCGCTGATCAGCCGGGCGCACAGCCCGCTTTAGGCGTGAGAAAGCGCCCCGTTAGTGGGGTCGGCGAGCTTGCTGAAACCTGTGGCGTGCGGCCCTGCGTGGTCCCCACGGTCCGGAAACGAAGGTCCCGCGAGGAGAGAGTTGGTAACGCATGTCGTCGAACGAGGACAAGCTCCGCGACTATCTCAAGCGGGTTACGGCGGATCTGCACGTGACACGTCAGCGCGTCCAGCAAATGGAGAACGAGAATCAGCAGCCGATCGCCATCGTGGGTATGGCCTGCCGTTACCCCGGTGACGTCCGCTCGCCCGAGGACCTGTGGAACGCGGTACTCGGCGAAAGGGACGCGATTTCAGCCTTTCCCGCGAACCGTGGCTGGAATCTCGACACGCTCTACGACCCGGACCCGGACCACCAGGGCACGGTCTACTCGCGGGGCAGCGGATTCCTCCACGACGCCGACCGCTTCGACCCGGAGTTCTTCGGGATGAGCCCGCGCGAGGCGCTGGCGACCGACCCGCAGCAGCGCCTGCTGCTGGAGACCTCGTGGGAGGCGTTCGAGCGGGCCGGCATCGACCCCGCCACGGTGCGCGGCAGCCGGACGGGCGTCTTCGCCGGCGTCATGTACAACGACTACAGCTCCCGCATGACCCACATGCCCGACGGGCTGGAGGGCTACATCGTCAGCGGCAGCGCCGGCAGCGTGGCGTCGGGCCGGATCGCGTATACGTTCGGGCTGGAGGGCCCGGCGGTGACGGTGGACACGGCCTGCTCGTCCTCGCTGGTCGCCCTGCACCTGGCCGTGCAGTCGCTGCGCCAGGGCGAATGCGGCCTCGCCGTCGTCGGCGGTGCCACCGTGATGGCCTCGCCCAACGCTCTCCTGGAGTTCAGCCGCCAGCGTGGTCTGTCGCCGGACGGCCGCTGCCGCTCCTTCTCCGCCGACGCCGACGGCACCGCGCTGAGCGAGGGCGTCGGCGTACTCCTCGTCGAGCGGCTCGCGGACGCCCAGCGGTTGGGGCACCCGGTGCTCGCCGTGATCCGCGGTTCGGCCGTCAACCAGGACGGCCGGAGCAGCCAGATGACGGCGCCGAACGGTCCTTCGCAGGAGCGGGTGATCCGTCAGGCGCTGGTGAGCGCGCGTCTGGCGTCGGCGGATGTGGATGTGGTCGAGGCGCACGGGACGGGTACGCGCCTGGGCGATCCGATCGAGGCGCAGGCGTTGCTGGCGACGTACGGGCAGGGGCGGTCGGAGGACCGGCCGCTGTGGCTGGGGTCGGTGAAGTCGAACATCGGTCACACGCAGGCGGCCGCGGGTGTCGCAGGCGTGATCAAGATGGTGATGGCGATGCGGCACGGCGTCATGCCGCGCACGCTGCACGCTGACGAGCCCTCGCCGATGGTGGAGTGGGACTCGGGTGCGGTGGAGCTGCTGACGCAGTCCCGGGAATGGGACGAGGTGGACCGTCCGAGGCGTGCCGCGGTGTCGTCCTTCGGTATCAGCGGGACGAACGCGCACGTGATCCTGGAGCAGGCACCGGTGCTTGAGGTGGCGGCGCCGGAGGGTGACGCGGGCGAGCCGGACGAGGGTGTCGCTTCGGTGGTGTCGGGTGTGGTGCCGTGGGTGGTGTCGGGTCGGGGTGGGGGTGCGGTTGCCGGGCAGGCCGGGCGGCTGCTGGAGGTGGTGTCGGCCGGTGAGGTGTCGCCGGTGGACGTGGCCGTGTCGTTGGTGGGTTCGCGGGCTGTGTTCGAGGACCGGGCGGTGGTGCTCGGGTCCGGCCGTGAGGAGCTGGTGGCGGGTCTGGCCGGGCTCGCGGGTGGTGTTGAGGTGCCGGGTGTGGTGCGGGGCCGTGCGGCGGGCGAGGGCCGGGTGGCGGTGCTGTTCACCGGGCAGGGCTCGCAGCGCCCCGGCATGGGCGCCGAACTGTACGACTCCCAACCCGTGTTCGCCGAAGCCTTCGACGAGGTGTGCGCCGCCCTGGACGCGCACCTCCCGGTGCCGCTCAAGGACGTCATCCTCACCCACCACGAGGACGGGGAGGACGGGGGCGGGGAGGACGGCGGGCGTCTGGATCAGACGCTGTTCACGCAGGCTGCGCTGTTCGCGGTGGAGACCGCGCTGTTCGCGCTGGCCCGGTCCTACGGTGTCGTCCCGCACGTCGTGGGCGGGCATTCGGTGGGTGAGGTGACCGCCGCGCATGTTGCGGGTGTGCTGTCGCTGCCGGACGCGGCACGCCTGGTGACCGCGCGGGGGCGCCTGATGCAGGCCGCCCAGGCCGGCGGGGCGATGATCGCCGTCGAGGCCACCGAGGACGAAGTACTGCCCCTGCTCGGCGAACGGCTCTCGCTGGCCGCGGTCAACGGGCCCACAGCCGTCGTGGTCTCGGGTGACACCGATGCGGCGGAGGCGGTTGCGGAGCATTTCCGTGGCCTGGGGCGGCGGACCCGGCGTCTCACGGTCTCCCACGCGTTCCACTCACCGCACATGGACACCGTCCTGGACGACTTCACCCGCGAGATCCGGACCCTGGACTTCCGGGCCCCGCAGATCCCGGTCCTGTCCAACGTCACCGGGGTGCTCGCGACCACCGGGGAGCTGACCTCGCCGGAATACTGGGCCCGCCACATCCGCGGCACGGTCCGCTTCCACCACGGCATCCAGCACCTCGCTACCGAACACGCCGTCACCGCCTACCTCGAACTCGGCCCCGACCCCGTCCTCACCGCCAGCATCACCACCACCGTCAACGGCGACGCCCTCGCCGTCGCAGCACTGCGCAAGGGCAGGCCCGAGGACGAGACGTTCCTCACCGCCCTCGCCCACCTGTGGACCACCGGAACCCCCATCACCTGGGAAAACATCCCGGCACTCACAGGCGGCCGAGCATTCGAGCTTCCGACCTACGCCTTCCAGCACCAGCGGTACTGGCTCGAAGCCCCCGCAGTAACCGGTGATGCCGCCGGACTCGGTCTGGCTGTGGCCGGGCACGGACTCCTCGGCGCGGCGGTGGATCTGGCGGACGAGGGTGGTGCGGTTCTCACGGGCAGGCTGTCTCTCGCGGCTCAGCCGTGGCTGGCGGATCACATGGTGCTGGGCAGTGTGCTGCTGCCGGGCACGGCGTTCGTGGACCTGGCCGTCGCGGCGGGTGACCGTGTCGGCGCGGGACACCTGGAAGACCTCACTTTGCATGC
The DNA here is from genome assembly GCF_053604375.1 of Streptomyces sp. NPDC004031. NCBI lineage: Bacteria > Bacillati > Actinomycetota > Actinomycetes > Kitasatosporales > Streptomycetaceae > Streptomyces > Streptomyces sp. NPDC004031. Next base: position 9,652 of record NZ_JBSGHL010000107.1, read on the forward strand.
CCCGTTGGTGGTCGCGGACGGCGAGGGCGTGCAGCTCCAGGTCACGCTTACTCCCGATGAGGGCGGATACGGACTGGGTGTGCATTCCCGTTCCGAGGACGGGGACGGTCCGTGGGTCCGGCATGCCACCGGCCGCCTCACCGCCCAGACTGCGGAAGTGGCCGACGACGCGTCGGCATGGCCTCCGAGCGATGCCCGGCCTGTCGATCTCGACGGTCTCTACGAGCGTCTCGCCGCCCGGGGATACGAATACGGGCCGCTGTTCCAGGGCCTGCAAACGGCCTGGCGCCACTCGGACGGGAGTGTCTCCGCGGAGATCGCCCTGCCTGTCGAGGGTGTGGACACCGCCGGGTTCGGTATCCACCCGGCCCTCCTCGACGCGGCGCTGCACGCGCTGCTGCTGGACGACCGGCCGGGTGAGCCGGTGGTCGTGCTGCCGTTCGCGTGGAGCGGGGTCACCCTCCACGCCACCGGCGCCACCACCCTGCACGTCCACTGGACGACCACCGGCGAGAACACCCACGCCCTCACCGCCACCGACCCGGCAGGCACACCCGTCATCACCGCCGACGCCCTCACCGTCCGCGAGACCACCACCGCCCAGCTCGCCGCGCTGACCCCCACCCCCACCGCGGACGACCTCTACCAGCTCACCTGGACACCCACCCCCGACACCGGGGCCGGGTCCGAGACCGTCGGGTACACGGGTGAGCTGGTGGTCCTGGGGACCGAGACGTTCGGTCTGACCGGTGTGCCCGTCCACAGCACCCTCGATGACGTCCCTGCGAACGCCCATGTGCTGCTCACCGTGCAGCCCTCACCCCCCGACGCCGGCCCCGGTCACACCCACAGCGTCCTCACCGACACCCTGGCCGTCCTCCAGGCGTGGCTGGCGCATCCCGGTCACGCCGACGGGCACCTGACCGTCGTCACCCGCCACGCCGTCACGACCCGTCCCGCCGACCCCGCCCCCGACCTCACCGCAGCAGCCGTCTGGGGCCTGGTCCGCACCGCACAGACAGAACACCCCGACCGCCTCACCCTCCTCGACCTCGACCACCACCC
>NZ_JBSGHL010000108.1:0-10251 GCF_053604375.1 Streptomyces sp. NPDC004031
AACGTCCAGCGCCGGTCGGGCAGTTCGCCCTGCTCGACGACGTACGGGTCGGGCTGCGGCGGCTCGGACGCGTCCGGCTCCTGCCCGACCTGTGCGGCGAGACCGTCGAAGAGCAGCACGCCTGCGTTCTTGTTGGTCTGCGCGGTCTCGGCGATGTAGAGGCGGGAGAGCGTGACGGGGTCGGAGAAGCCCGCGGGGATGTCGCCGACGACCCGCCGCCAGCCCGTCCAGTCGACGACGGTGGCGAAGGTGAAGGGCACGTTGGTGGTGCCCTGCGAGGAGAGCATCGCGCGCAGCCAGTGGCCCTTGCCGTCGCCGTTGACCCACAGCGCCAGCTTCTTGGTGCCCGGCGGCAGCGTGAGCGGTCCGGGCGCGGCCACCGCGTAGGCGGCCGACGTGCTGGACTGCCCGGTGAAGTCGTACGTCAGCTGGAGCGCGTGGTTCCCGGCCGCGGCCCCCGGGCGGTCGTCGGCGGCGACCACCGCGACCGACGCCGTACCCCGCGCGGCCAGCGCCGTCCACTGCCCGGCGGCCTCGAACTCGCCGAGCGAGACGTCCACCAGGCCGACGGTGACCGGGAGCCTGGCGGTGACACCCTGCACGGTCGCGGTGAGCGTCGCCGTCGTGCCGCCGCCGTCCGCGGCGCCGGTGACGGTCAGGCCGGTGGCGGTCGCGGTGACCGTGAGGACGGCCTTGTCGTAGTCGAGCGCGACGTCGCGCGGTGCGACGGGCGCGTCGAAGCCGTCCGCGTCGTAGCCGGTCAGCGCCACGGTCGCGGTCGCGCCCGGGTCGATGGTGACCGCGCGCTGTGTGAAGGCCAGCCGGTGCAGCTCGCCCAGCACGCGCAGCCCGGCCTCGCCGTCGGCCGCGCCCGCGTGGGCGCGCAGCACACCGGCACCGGAGCGGCGGGCGCGGAAGACGCCGTCGCTGACGGAGCCGAGCGAGCCGGGCGTCGCCGACCAGCCGACCTTGTGGCCGCCGGTGCCCGCCGGGCCCCACGCCTCGTCGTAACCGGCCACGGCGACGTCCACCGTCAGGCCCGGCACCACGCGGTCGGCCCGCGGGCGCACGTCCAGGCCGCGCAACTGGCCCGAGCCCGGCCGGGAGAAGAGGCCGACACCGTTCGGGACGGGCCGCTCGCCGCCGTCCGAGGGCGTGTTGACGACGCTCACACCGCTGTCGCCGGGGCGCCGCGCGACGATCTCGGTGGAGCCGCCGCCGTCCAGCATGAAGGCCTCGTACGCGCCGAGCCGCGCCATCAGCACGGCCATGTCGTCGAAGCTCAGCCCCGCGGAGAAGTTCGCCGAGCCGTCCACGGCGACCAGCAGCAGCCGGTGCCCGCCCTGCGGCCAGCCCACCGCGGTACGCGGCTTGGGCGCGTCGTTGCCGGTGCTCGGCGGGAAGTCCACCGCCGTGCCCCCCTCGACCAGCACCGCGCCGCTGCCCAGCGCCACGGCCGGCGCGCCGGGCGCGTCGCTCTTCGGCGCGAAGTCCACGCTCACCGGGTCGCCCTGGCGCACCGAGGCGAGCTGCGCGGCCGCCGTGCCGCGGCCCAGCACGACAAAGCCGTCGGCGGGTACGGCCGTTGACGTCAGCTGCGCGTTCACCGCGCTCACCACGCCGCCGCTGACGACGACTTCGGTGTACGGGCCCGGGTCCTGGAGCAGCGTGCGGTCGGCCGGTCCCCACAGCGGGGTGTAGACCGACACCGCGTTCGCCGGGACGGTGGGCGAGTTGAGCGCGGCGAGCGGGCGTGTGGTGCCCGCGACCGTGACCGTACCGGTGATCATGAGGTCCGCGAGCCGCGCGACACGGTCGGCGCCGATCGCCATGACCGTCTGCGCGGTGCTCGTGCCCTTGCGCAGCTGACCGCCCTTGATCTCCGGGCCCTCGGCCGCGTAGGTCTCGGTGATGTCGAAGTAGTCGCCGTTGACGGCGGCCACCGCGTGCTGCCCGTCCGCCGCGCCCGCGAGCGGCCGCGCGTGGCTGACCTCGGCGGCGACCAGGTCGACGGACACCGACGCGGTGCCCAGGTCGGCGTTCAGCACATGGGCGCGCATCCAGCCCGTCCGCCCGAACAGGTCGAAGGACGTCAGCACGATGCCCGGGGCGACCGGCCGGTCCACCCGGCCCGCGACGACCGACTCGCCGTCCACGGCCAGGTCGTACACCGGCGCCTTGAAGCGCGCGGGCTGCCCCGGTCCGTTGCCCGCGGGCCCGTCGTGCCCGTGCCCGTGCCCCTGCGCGTCGCCGCCGCCCGCCGCGTACGCGGGGGTCGCGCCGGCGGCGACCCCGCCCGCGACGAGGCCCGCCGCCACCGCCCCGGCGATCAGCCCGCGCCGCGTGACCTGGCCGCCTGCCGCCGCCGCGGCGCCCGATTCCGTCCTCATGTCCCTGCTCGCATCCGTGTCCATGGCTGCTGACGCTAGGCGGTCGTACTTGCCCGGGAACGGACGTCGAGGTGAACACCTGACGGCGCCACGGTTCCGTCATTCCGCATGGCGGGACGTGTGTGCACGTCAGAGGCGTGCGGGGCGTGCGGCGCCGGGACTACTCCGTGTCGATGCCGTAGTCGTGGATGAGGGCCTCCAGACCGCCCGGGTAGCCCTTGCCGCCGGGCACGAAGTCCCAGTCGCCGGACGCGCGGCGGCGGAAGGAGCCGAGGACGAGCGCGGTCTCGCCGGGACGGCCCTCCGACACCGCGAGCGAGCCGAGGTCGGCGCGGGCGGCGTCCAGCAGCCGCAGCGTCGCGGACGTGAAGGCGGTCAGGTCGGTGTGCGCGGTCACCGCGGTCGGGTCGAGCGCGGCGGCCAGCACGAGCCGGTCGGCGCGGGCGGGCAGCGCGTCGAAGGCGACCCGCAGCGCGGCCCGGTCGGGCGGCGGCGCGGGGATCGCGCGGACCGTGCCGTCGGGCGTGCGGGGGTTGTTGTAGAAGACGAAGTGCTCGTCGCTGAGCGCGGTGGTGCCCGCGCACACCAGCGCGCACACGTCCAGCGGCACGTCCCCGGTCCAGCTCAGGGCCAGCACGTTGTGGTCGTCGGCGGGTTCGTCGTCGTCCTGCGGCGGTACGGGGGCGGCCGTCGGCGAGGGGCCGAGGCGGCCGCGCAGGCCGTGCGCGTGCAGCAGCTCCACCAGCTGTTCGCCGGAGACGAGTTCGAGCGGCTTGCCGTGCGCGAAGGTGTGCGCGGTCGGGCCGAACCGCGACGTCGTCACCAGCACGCCCTTGTTGGCGCCCGCGTGCTGCACGGTGCCGAACAGGTCGCGGACGGCGGTGGGCGGGACGGTGTGCCGGTAGCGCTTGACCTGCACCACGATCGAACCGCCGGTGATCGGCGCCGGGTCGAGAGCGTCCACGTCCACCCCGCCGTCGCCGGAGCGCACGGTCGTGACGGCCTGCATGCCCATCGCCCGGAACAGCTCGGCGACGAGCTGCTCGAAGACGAGCGGATCCATCGTGAAGAGGTCGGGCTCGTCGTCCCCGCCGTGCGTCACGACCGCGGAGCCGCCCGCCGCGCCGCCGACGTCCTCCGGCAGCCTGCCCGGACGTATCGCCGCCAACTGGTCCGGCCGCGCCGACAGTTGCCCGCCCAGCGCCTCCACCAGGCAGTCCGCGGCGCTGACCCGCGCGAGGTCCAGCCGCTCGAAGTCGCCGCGGGTGGCGGTGACGGACGCGAGCTGGAGCTGCGAACGGCGGCCGGTCACCGGGTCGTGGCCGTCCACGTAACCGGTGAGCGCCACCGACTCCAGGGCGCCCGGCTCGTCCGCCGCGAACAGGTCGCGCAGCGCGAGCAGCACGCACTGCGCGAGCAGGTCGCGGTAGAGGGCGCGGCGCTGGGTCGCCGGGCGGGGCGTCTCCTTGAGCCGGTCGGCGCTCGGCATGTAGCGCACCGACTTCGTCTCCGGCACCACGTCGTACGCCGGGAGCTGCCACGTCAGCACGAGCTGCCGCTGCGCCGGGTCGTACGCGGCGCTCACCGAGCGCGGCAGATCCTCCGGCCAGGCGGTGGAGGCGTAGAGGGCGGCGGAGAAGAACTCGACGACGGCCTGCGGGTCGCCGCCGCGCAACGCGGCGACGGAGGCGGCCACTTCGGTGTTGTGGCGGCGTATCGCGGCCAGCGCGGTGGCCGCCCACTCGTCGTACTGCCGCCGGTAGGCGGCGAGTTGGGTCTGCCGCTGCTGCTCCGCGTGCTGGGCCGCGCGCAGGTCGTGCGCGTAGCGCGCCTGCGCCTCGTCCTCCGCGCGGCGCCGGGCGCCCCGGCCCCACGCGGCGTTCTGCGGCGGGCGGTAGCGCGCCGGGTCGGGCATCGGCACGGGCCGCCCGAGCGGGCCCGGGTCGAACGGCTGCAACCGCTCGGATCGCGCCAGGCCGCCCGTCCCGAACGCGGGCGCCCGGCACCCCGCCGCGAGCAGACCCTCCAACGCGGCCACCCGCTGGTCGAGTTCGTCGGTCAGCCGCTGCGCCTCGGCCTCCTGGCCCTGCCGGTAGGCCGCCTGCCGCTCCCGGTCCCGCCGCGCCACCTCCCGCTCGTACGCCCGCTGCTGCTGCGCCCGCTGCCGCTGCGCCTGCGCCTGGGCGCGCACCTGGGCCTCCTGCTGGCGCTGCTGGCGCCGCTGCGCCTCGGCCCACGCGGCCAGCGGACCACTGGCGGAGCGACGACTCATACGGTGACTGCCCTCCCCGAACCCCGCCCGCCCGCGGCCCCCCACGGGCTCGCCCCCGGGCCGGCGGCACGTTTGTCCGATTCTAGGGGTGCCCCGCCCCGACTGCCCACGCCCCTGCGGTGCCGCACCCGGCCGCATGCCGCGCTGTCGTACCCCCGTGATCTGATGGGGGAACAGATCCGGCCGCGACCGGCGGGCGGAGCTTCCGTCCGACGTGCCCGGCGACCGGCCGCGGCCGCACGATCCGAGGAACCGCGCATGAGCCACCCGCAAGCCCCCGCCGACCACGCCACCGCCCAGGGCCCGCTGCGCGACGTGTATCTGCGGCTGGTCGCCGAGGAGTCGATACCCCAGGAGGCGCGCGGGCAGTTCGGCTACCTGCGCCCGCTGGCCACCGACCTGCTGGCCGGCATAGCCCTCGACACCCCCGACACCGTCCGCGTCCTCGACGACAGCGACGTGGCCCGCGTCCCGTGGGACACCCTGGTCGCCGCCGCCCGCGCCAACCTGCTGGCCTCGCCCGTCGACTACGACACCGTCGACCTGCCCGGCGGCGCCGTCCTGCACCTGCTCGGCCACCCGGAGTCGGTGTTCGCGGCCAGCAAGGTGCTCGTGTTCGAGGAGGCGGTGCGGGCCGCGGGCGGCCCCGCGCTCCCGGCGGAGGGCGTGCTGCTGGTCGTCCCGAACCGGCACAACCTGGTCTTCCACCCGCTCGCCGACCGGCACGTCGCCGAGGCCGTCAACTCCCTGGCGCAGTTCGCCCAGGGCGCCTACGAGGACGGGCCCGGACGGCTGTCCCCCCGGGTGTTCTGGTGGCGCGCGGGAACCCTGACGTCGATCACGCACTTCGACCCGGCGAGCCGCATGTCGAGCATCGTTCCGCCCGACGAGCTGATGGCGATCATGCGCCGCCTGGCCGGGGCCACCGGCTGACGCGGTCCGGCACCCGGGCCCTGACCCTGACCCGGCCCGCGGATCCCGCGCGGATCCCGTCGGGCGCGTGGTCCCGGCGGGCGGCCCGCCCTTAAGGTGCCGTCCATGCTGATCGCATGGGGGATCCTCGTCGTGGCGGCGATAGCCGCGAACATGACGTACTGGGTGCGCCGCGCAGGCCCGGTCCGCACCCGGTTCCGGGCCGAACACCCCGAGGAGTGGGAGCGGATGGGCAGCCGGGCGCGCTCCTACCCGGGCCCGGAGGGCAACCGGATCCTCGTGTGGCACACCGTGACGTTCCTGCTGCTGGTCGTCGTCGGCTGCGCCGTCGCGGCGCTGATCGCCGGGTAGTCCCGCCGGAGCGGTGGCGGACCGGGCCGCGTACCGGCGAGGATGACCGGTATGAGCCTGCCCACGGAGCCCGGCGTGCGCAGCCGGGAGGATCTCGCCCGGTACGTCGGGGAACTGCTCGCCGACTACCGGCGGCGCGGTGACACCTGGGAGAACGCGACGCTGGAGCGTTTCCTCGACGCGCTCGCCGCCTGCCTCGGGGCACACGGCCGCGAGGCGTCCGCCGACACCCCTGCGGAGTGGGGCTACCTCGCCTTCGTGCTCGGTGCCGCGACCGTCTACGAGTAACCCGCGGGCGGTGTGCGCCGATCGGGTCGCGTCGGCGGGGGCGGCGAGCAGCGGGCCGCGGGTGTGGTGAGGTGGCGGGAACGGCTGAACGACCACCTCGGAGCGGGAGCACCACGTGTCCAAGATCGCGCTGTACGGCGCCACCGGAACCATCGGAACGCGCGTCCTGGCGGAGGCGCTGCGGCGCGGCCACCAGGTCACGGCCGTCGTCCGCGACCCGGCGAGGCTCACACTCGCGGACCCCAACCTCGCCGTGGTCGTCGGGGACGTGCTGGACCCGGGGTCGGTCACCGAGGCGGGCCGCGGGCAGGACGTCGTGATCAGCGCGGTCGGCGGCGGCGACGGGCCGGGCCACCTGGCCCTCATCGAGCCGAGCGTCGAATCGCTGGTCGCGGGGCTGCGCGCGCTCGGGGCCGACGCGCCGCGGGCGATCGTCGTCGGCGGCGCCGGATCGCTGCGCACACCGGACGGCACGCGGGTGTGGGACGCCGAGGGGCTGCCCGAGTTCCTGCTCCAGATCATGCACGCGCACGGCGACGCGCTGGACCACCTCCGCACGGTCGACGACGTGCGCTGGACCAACCTCAGCCCCGCCGCGACGATCGAGCCCGGCGAGCGCACCGGCACGTACCGCATCGCGCTGGACGACCTGGTCGTCGGCGCGGACGGCCGCAGCCGGATCTCCACCGAGGACTACGCCGTCGCCGTCCTCGACGAGGTCGAGCACCCGCGGCACATCGGGGAGCGCTTCACCGTCGGCTACTGAGGTCCGCGTCCGCGTCCGTTGCCGCGGAGGGGCCCGGCTCCTCCGCGCGCCCGACGACGGTGTTCTCCGGGCAGGAAGGCGTGTCGTAGCCGCCCTTTCTGCTTGACCAGTTGACCGTGTTGCAAGGCCATCAGTCCTGAAGCCTTCCGACGCGGAGGATGGCGTGCCCATTTCAGAGGCGGTCCAGGCTGTCAGCCGCCGGCGCCCTGCGCCCGCTGCGCGACCCGGACGCGCCCGAACTGGACGAGGACGACGACGGCGAGCCGGAGTGAGGCAGTGGCCGATTCGGCCGCCGCCCGACCGCGCGCCGGGGAGCGTGATCACTCGATTGAGCGAGCTTGGTGGTTCCGGGAGAAGGGGAGAGGACGGAAGGACAGTTCGATCACGGATGGAAGGCCGCCCGTGATCGCGCAGTGGGTCGGCCTGCCTGAACGGGGCAGTGGCTTGTGAAGTTGGCTCTCTACCCGGGCGACGATCCGGAGCTGACGCGAGTTCAGCGTGAGCTGCGGACGTTTCTCACCGATTTGCCGTTGACCGAGGCCGCACGGTCGGCGATCCACGTGGCGGTTCTCGAAGCGGTCGTCAACGCCGTCCGGCACGGTCGCGGCGCCGAGGGGCCGCCCGCAGAGTCGGTGCGGATCAGTGTCTGCCGTCCCCGCCGGTACCTCCTGGGCAGTTGGGCCAGGGCCTGGCGGGTGGCGGTGATGTGGTCGGGGCCGCGTCCTCCTTGTCCGAGTGCGCGATCACCAGCACTCCGTCCAAGGGCCGGCTCGGCCCGCAGCATGGCGATGTCGGCCAGGCGGTCCCCGCCCATCGCGACCGCCAGCGCAAGATCCAAGAGGGTCCTGCCAGGATCGTGGACGGCCCGCGGCTTCCGCCAGGATGTCAGCGCGGCGGATATCGCCCGGTCGAGTCCGGTCTTACGGACCGTCTCCACCAGCAGGACCGAACCGGCCTGCGAGACCACCAGCCGACCGTCACCCGACACCAGCACACGCGGGTATGACACGGAACGCTTACTCACCTGGGAAGTGCCTCCGGCGGACGCGTGAACAAGGGCCTAGTCGATCCTTATTCGCGCTGGTCTGGGGCACTGGCATGATCAACTGCCGGACAACCGGCCCCACGAACGCCCGGGGCTGGTGCGTGGTCGTTGCTGGGCCACGCCATCATCGCCGATTCCGCGACCTTTTCCAGATCGTGCTGACTCGCACCGTCTCTGGCCTGCTGCGACATCCCCTGGAAGACGCAGGACGTGAAACGAGCCAGCGCTCGGGTGTCAGTACATCGGGGCACGTCACCCTCCTCGCCCCCCTGAGCGATCCTTGCTGCGAAGGCTTCCTCGAACGACCGGCGGTGGCGCAGCAACTCCCGCTCCACCCCGGTCGACTGGGCTGTGACGTTGCTCGCTCCGAAGACGACCAGACAGCCACGCGGACGGTTGTCGGACGTCAGTTCACGGGCGGCTTCGTGCAAGGCCCGCGCCACGGCGCGGTATGCGGTCGGCTCCTGCGTCAGCGCCTCGGCCAGGTACGCCCCGTAGGTGCGGACATAGAAGTCCACCGCCTCCTTGAACAGTGACTCTTTGTCCCCGAAAGCGGCATAGAGGCTCGGCGGCCCGATGCCGAGCACACGTGTCAGGTCGGCGATGGACGTCGATTCGTAGCCACGTTCCCAGAACAACCGCATCGCGCTGTCCAGCGCGGCGGTGCGATCGAAGGAACGCGGGCGGCCCCGCTGTCTCGTTGCCACACGAACATTCTATAGCCATCGCTAAAGAATCTGCTAGGTCCTTTCTGTAGTAGTCACTACTAAAAAATGGGGGGCGGAGCCATGGGCTCACTCAAGGGCAAGACGGCACTGGTCACGGGCGGCAGCCGAGGTATCGGCCGCGCCATCTGCGAACGACTGGCCCAGGCCGGCGCGCTCGTCGCGGTGCACTACAACACCAACGAGCAGGCGGCCAAGGACACCGTCACGGCCATCGAGACAGCGGGCGGCCGCGCCTTCGCGATCCAGGCCGAGTTGGGAAGGCCGGGCGACGCCGAGGCCCTGTGGGCGGCCTTCGACGCGGCCATCGTTGCGCACGACCCGCGCGGTGGCCTGGACATCCTGGCCAACAACGCCGGCACCGCGGTGACGGCCGGCATCAAGGACACCGACGAAGCCGCCTTCGACCAGGTCTTCGACGTGAACATCAAGGCACCGTTCTTCGTCATCAAACTCGGCCTCGACCGGCTGCGCGACGGTGGCCGCATCATCAACACCACCTCGGGCTTCACCCGCGTCGCCTTCCCGGCCATCGCCGCCACGGCCGCATCGAAGGGAGCACTGACCACCCTCACACGCACCCTGGCGCTGGAGCCGGCCCCCCGCAACATCACCGTGAACTCGGTCGCCCCGGGGATCACCGAAACCGAGGCCAACGCCTGGCTCGCCGACCCCGCGGCCCGCACCCACGGTGAGTCGTACTCCGCGTTCAAGCGCATCGGCAGCGCAGCGGACGTGGGCAACGTCGTCGCCCTCCTCGCCTCCGACGACGCAGAATGGATCACCGGTCAAGACATCGACGCCACCGGCGGTTCACTGCTCGGCCTCTGACCCTCCCGGCCCCACCGCCCACGCAAGAGCAGTCGGACGGTGTCCCGTGACTGACGGGCACGCCGAAGTGCGGCTCGCACACTCCGTCGACTGAACGACCCCGCACGGGGTATGTGACACGCGCTCCGCGTGGCACAGACACCGAGGCCAGGCAGCCGGCACGGCCACCACCGGCCAACGCGAGGTGCTACAGGAGCGCGTGCTGCGCGTTCAGGTGCTGTGCCCTCGGCTTCACCTGAGGAGTGCGGCGTTCATGACGACGACCAAGGCGCAGAACGAGCCCGGTGTCCCAAGTCAGAGGCCCCCCTCACCTCTCTGGCTGCACTTCTTCTGGTCGGTACGTGAAAGCGCGAGGTTAGCCTCCCAGGAATCGCAGCACCGCCAGCACCCTGCGGTTAGTACTGTCGTCCCGCGGCAGCCGCAGTTTGTCGAACACCGCGTTGGTGTGTTTCTCCACCGCGCTCCTGGAGATGAACAGTTGCTGTGCGATGGCAGTGTTGGTGCAACCCTGGGCCATGAGTGTCAACACGATTCGCTCACGGTCTGTCAGCAGACCGAGATCGTCGGTGTGGCGTGTGCGCGCCAGAAGGCGGCGCACTACCTCCGGATCGAACACCGTGCCGCCGCCGTGCACCCGCTCCAGCGCGGAG
>NZ_JBSGHL010000109.1:0-10242 GCF_053604375.1 Streptomyces sp. NPDC004031
GGCCTCGCGCGTATGGAGCGTGTCGTCCGCGAGCGCATGACCACCCAGGACGTCGAGGCGATCACGCCGCAGACCCGCAGCGCGTCCACCGCGCGCGAGACCAGACCCGGCGCCCCGGTGTCGGTGCCGCCCTCCGCCTGCTGCCGCGCGGCCCACGCGTCGACCGCGGCCAGCGCGCCGGGCGCGTCCAGGTCGTCGGCGAGCGCCGTGCGGATCGCGTCCACCAGCGCCTCGGCGGGCGGCCCGTCGGGCCGCGAGACCGCGGCGCGCCAGCGGGCCAGCCGCTCCTGCGCCTGCTCCAGCACGGCGTCCGTCCACTCCCAGTCGGAGCGGTAGTGGTGGGCCAGCAGCGCCAGCCGGATGGCGGCGGGATCGACGCCCGCGCGCCGCAGCGCGGAGACGAAGACCAGGTTGCCCTTGGACTTCGACATCTTCTCGCCGTGCAGCGCGACCATCCCGGCGTGCACGTACGCCTTGGCGTAGGGGTAGTCGCCGGTGAGCACCTGGGCGTGCGAGGCGCCCATCTCGTGGTGCGGGAAGACCAGGTCGGAGCCGCCGCCCTGGACGTCGAAGCCCATGCCGAGGTGCTCCAGGGCGATGGCGACGCACTCGATGTGCCAGCCGGGGCGTCCCGCGCCCAGCGACGCGCCGTCCCAGCTGGGCTCGCCCGGACGGGCGGCCATCCACAGCATGGGGTCGAGCGGGTTCTTCTTGCCGGGGCGCTCCGGGTCGCCGCCGCGCTCGGCGGACAGCGCCCGCATGACGGTGGCGTCGAAGCCGGAGACGGAGCCGAAGTGCGGGTCGCAGTCGACCGAGAAGTAGGTGTCGCCGTCGAGCTCGTAGGCGGCGCCCGCCTCGCGCAGCCGCTCGATGAGCGGCACGATGCGCGGAATGGCCTCGACGGCGCCGATGTAGTGCGCCGGCGGCAGCATCCGCAGCGCGGTCATGTCCTCGCGGAAGAGCGCGGTCTCGCGCTCGGCCAGCGCCGTCCAGTCGTCGCCGGTGGCGTCGGCGCGCTCCAGCAGCGGATCGTCGACGTCGGTGACGTTCTGCACGTACTGGACCTGGTGCTTCGTGTCGAGCCACACGCGCTGGACGAGGTCGAACGCGTTGTAGGTGGCCGCGTGCCCCATGTGGGTGGCGTCGTAGGGCGTGATGCCGCAGACGTAGAGGCGGGCGACCGGTCCGGGCTCGACGGCCACCAGGCCACCGGTCGCGGAGTCGTGGAGACGGAGTGCGCGTCCAGTGCCCGGAAGGGCAGGGACGTCGGAAGCGGGCCAGGCATGCATGAAATGAGATTAACCTTCCGCCCGCGGGCGAAACGAGCGGGAGCAGCACGTTTACCTGCGCGGGCATCCGTTTCGGCCACCGCGCGGCCCGCTCGCCCCACCGGTCACGGCCGCGGAACCCCGTTCGTCAGACCGGCGGCCACGGTATGGAGGGCCAGCCGTCGCCCGGCAGCGGATGGCGGCCGGTCTCCCGCAGCCGCGCCACCCGGGCCCGCAGGGCGTCGATCTCGGCCGCCGTGATGAGCGGGGCGAGCCGTACGCCCAGCTCGCCCTCCAGCGCCGCCGTAAGGCCGTCCAGAGCCGTCAGGGCCTCGGCGGGCAGCGGCTCGCCGGCCCAGCCCCACAGCAGGGTGCGCAGCTTGTCCTCGGTGTGGAAGGTCACCCCGTGGTCGATGCCGTAGAGCCGGCCGTCCGGGGCGGGCAGCAGATGGCCGCCCTTGCGGTCGGCGTTGTTGATCACCGCGTCCAGCACCGCGAGGCGGCGCAGCCGGTCGTCGTCGGCGTGCACCAGCAGCGCGGTGCGGCCCTCGCCGACCTCGGCCTCGACCACGGCCTTCCAGCCCGGCGCCGGCTCGTCGTCCTCGGTCAGCGCCAGCAGCCCCGGTCCGGCACCGTCGCCGTCCTCACCGCCGCTCTGCGCGGGGTCGATCCACAGCTGCACCATGCCCTCGCCGTACGGGCCGTCGCGCAGCACCGTGGGCGGCACCAGGCCCCAGCCGGTGGCCTCGGACACCAGGAAGGCGGCCACCTCGCGCTGCGCCAGGGTGCCGTCGGGGAAGTCCCACAGCGGGCGCTCCCCCGCGACGGGCTTGTAGACGCACGCGACCGTGCCGCCCTCGTGGGCTGCCTCGCAGTAGAGCACCGCGTTGGACGCGTCGCGGACCCGGCCGCGTACCGTCAGCTCGCCCTCCGACAGCAGAGTCAGCGCCGCGGAGGCGGCGCTCAGGCCGACCTCCGGTACCCGTTCTGACGCGGGCATACGTGTCCTTCCGGATCCAGGGGCAGGCTGCACAGCGGGCAGGGCGGGCGGCCCGCGGACACCACGTCCAGGGCGCGTTTGGCGAAGGAGCGGGCCTGGGCGCCGGTGAGCAGCACCCGCAGCAGCGGCGGGCCGTTCTCCTCGTCCTGGAGCATCTGCTCCTCGGCCGCCTCCAGGTCCTCCTCGTCCTCGCCGCTCAGTTCGACCAGCGCCTGGGCCTCGATGACCATGCGGTCGTGCGCGCCGTCCCAGGCCAGGGCCATGGTGCCGACCCGGAACTCCTCCTCGACCGGCACGTCCAGCGGCGCGGAGTCGGACAGCTCGGTCGGCGCGACCGCGGGCACCGGGGCGTTGCCGCCGCTGCGCCGCACGACCTCGTCCAGCAGTTCGTCGATCCGCTCGGCGAGCGCGGCCACCTGGGTCTTCTCCAGGGCCACGCTGGTGGTCCTGCCCTTGGCCGTGGCCTGGAGGAAGAACGTACGCTGGCCCGGCTGGCCGACCGTACCGGCCACGAAACGGTCCGGGTGCTCGTAGAAGAAGACCTGGCGGGGCACGTCCTGCTCCGTTTGCTCGGCTGTGGGGCTGTCAGGCGGTGACGCCGGCTGGCGCCGGCACTGCGGTGGGGCTGCTGTGGGGCTGTGTCGCGGGGCGACGGCGGTGCGCGGCGGGTGCGGTGCGTCCGGTGCGCCCGGCGCGGACACCGTTCACGGTGGTGCTCACCGCGAACACGCGTCCGCCACCACCCTACTGCGGAAGCTGATCACGAGGCGCCCGTGGAGCCTCCGACCACCGCGTCGGCGGAGTTGCCGCCGGCCGGCGCGGGCGGCGGGGCCAGCGGTCCCAGGTCGCCGGTGTCGCCCAGGCGGAGCAGGAAGGGGCGGTGCGGGGTGTAGCGGATGGCGGTCACCGAGCACGGGTCGGTGCTGATCCGCTGGAAGAGGTCGAGGTGCATGCCGAGCGCGTCGGCGGCGAGCGACTTGATGATGTCGCCGTGCGAGCACACCACGTACAGCGCGTCCGGGCCGTGCTCCTCCTCGATCCGCGCGTTCCAGTCGCGGACGGCCTCGACCGCGCGGGCCTGCATGGCGCGCAGCGACTCGCCCCCGGGACCGGGGAAGACCGCGGCCGACGGGTGCCGCTGCACGGTCGTCCACAGCGGCTGGTCGGCCAGCTCGGCGAGCTTGCGGCCGGTCCAGTCGCCGTAGTGGCACTCGCCGATCCGCTCGTCGGTGTGCAGCGGCAGCCCGGTGCGGGTCTCCAGCAGCGGACGCACCGTCTCCTGGCAGCGCTGCAGCGGGCTGCACACCACGGCGGCCAGCGGCAGCACGGCGAGCCGGGCGGCGAGCGCGGTGGCCTGGGCCCGCCCGGTGTCGTCGAGGGCGACGCCCGGGGTCCAGCCGGCCAGCACGCCCTGGGTGTTGGCGGTGGACCGGCCGTGCCGGACAAGGATCGCGGTAGGCATGTCCGCCACCGTAACCCTTTCCGGTGGTGTCCGTTGTGCTGGGCGACGGCCGTGGCGGGGATGATCCCCCCGAGCCCCCACCACGGCCGCGGGCTTCGGCGCGCCTCCCGCGGGATTCGCCGGATCCGCTCGCTCCGGTATAGGTCCGGGTGTCCCGCCCCCTCGGTAAGGTGCAGCAGGGGTCGAGGGGGCCCCGGGAGCCGGTATCGCGAAGCGGGTGGAGATGTTCAGCAAGGCGACGAGGAGCCGCCCGGCTGCCGGCGGGAGCCACACGGCCGGCACCGACTGGTCGCCGTACGGTCGGCTGGAGGACGCCGCCGGGGTCTACTTCCTGCACGCGGACGTCGCCATGGACGCCATCGCGGGAGTGCTGGGCCGCCGCCGGGTGCGCGGCTTCACCCTGGAACGGGTGGTGGACCTGACCGAGGCCGGGGCCTCGGTGTGGCAGGAGGCCGCGGTGTGCGACGGGCGGCGCCTCATCCTGTGGCACAGCGAGGAACTGGCCGACGCCTCCGCGCCCGGCGGCACGGTGCTCGACTCGTCGGTGCAGGTGCTGCCGCTGGAGGCGATCGGGCACGTCGGGATGCGCACCCTGGTCGGCCGCGACAGCCTCGGGCAGCGCGTGGACCGCGGGGTCTATCTGGTGCTGGCCACCGCGATGCCGCACGAGCTGAGCGCGGTCGCGGCCGACCCGGACGCGGCGCTGCCGGTGGCCTCGGCGAAGTTCCGGCCCGAGGCCTTCCGCTTCAGCAAGTCGCTGGACGACGGGGGCGCGGGGCAGATAGCCCGGCTGATCGACTTCGGCCGGCTGCTCGGCAGGCTCGTCCCCGGCTGAGCAGCCGGCCGCAGCCGTTTCCGGGCCCGGTGCCCGCGCCGTGACGGCCCGCCGTGACCGCCGCCGCACGGCCCGCCGTCACGCCAGCCCGGCGCGCTCCAGGGCCGTCACGCCCGCCCGCAGTCCGGCGACCCTGTCCTCCAGCGTGAAGCCCGCGGGGGCCAGCGTCAGCGTCGTGACGCCCGCCTCGGCGTACGCCCGCATGCCGTCGGCGATCCGCTCGACCGGGCCGAGCAGGCACGTGGAGTCGATGAGCTGCTGCGGTACGGCCGCCGCCGCGCCGTCCTTGTCACCGGCCAGGTACTTGTCCTGGATCTCGGCCGCCTCGCGCTCGTAGCCCATGCGGACGGCGAGCTGGTTGTAGAAGTTCTGCTTGCGGCTGCCCATGCCGCCGACATACAGCGCGGTGTACGGGCGGAAGACGTCGGCCAGCGCGGCGACGTCGTCGCCGACCGCGAGCGGCAGCGTCGGGCACACGTCGAAGCCCTCCAGCGTCAGCCCCGCCTTGGCGCGGCCGGCCCGGATGTGGCGCAGCGCGGTGTCCTCCAGGTGCGCGGCGGACGGGAAGATCAGCAGGGCGCCGTCGGCGATCTCGCCGGTCTGCTCCAGGTTCTTCGGGCCGATCGCCGCGATGTAGAGCGGGATGTGCTCGCGCTGCGGGTGCACGGTGAGCTTGATGGGCTTGCCCGGACCGCCGGGCAGCGGCAGCGTCCAGTGCTCGCCCTCGTACGACAGCCGCTCGCGCGCCATGGCCTTGCGGACGATCTCGACGTACTCGCGGGTGCGGGACAGCGGCTTGTCGAACTTGACGCCGTACCAGCCCTCGGAGACCTGCGGGCCCGACACCCCGAGGCCCAGCCGGAAGCGCCCGCCGGACAGCGAGTCCAGGGTCGCGGCGGTCATGGCCGTCATCGCCGGGGTGCGGGCCGGGATCTGGAAGATGGCCGAGCCGACGTCGATCCGCTCGGTCTGCGCCGCCACCCAGGACAGCACGGTCGGCGCGTCGGAGCCGTAGGCCTCGGCGGCCCAGCACACGGAGTAGCCGAGCCGGTCGGCCTCCTGGGCGACGGCGAGGTTGTCCGCGTCCATGCCGGCACCCCAGTAGCCGAGGTTGATCCCGAGCTTCATGGCTCTCCCTTGAGCTGGTCGGTGTGTTGTGGCGACTCGTACGGGTGGTACCGCGCCGTCCGGGCCGGCGTGCGGACCGACGCGCGGACCGCTGGTCGTACTGGTCGGTAACGTCTGTGCTCCACCGGACTGTAGCGCGCACCGCCGCCACGGGACCTGTCAGGTACGTCACTGCCGCCCATTCGAGCGGTGCGGGCAGTAATCTCAGCGCCCATGGAGCAAAGGCACCTCGGCCGTACGGGTCTGCGCGTCTCCCGGCTCGGGCTCGGCACGCTCACCTGGGGCCGCACCACCGGCGAACGCGACGCCGCCGACCAGCTCAAGGCCTTCTGGAGCGCCGGGGGTTCGCTCGTCGACACCGCCGACGTCTACGCCGACGGCGGGGCCGAGTACCTGCTCGGGCGGCTCATGGAGGACCTGGTGCCGCGCTCGGACCTGGTCGTCGCGACCAAGGCGGGCAGCGTGCCCGACCCCTACCGCCGCTTCGACACCTCGCGCGGCCACCTCCTGTCGGCCCTCGACGCCTCACTGCAACGGCTCGGCACGGACTACGTCGACCTGTGGCAGGTGCACGCCTTCGACCCCGGCACGCCCATGGAGGAGACGCTCCAGGCGCTCGACATCGCCGTCAGCTCCGGCCGGGCGCGCTACGTCGGGGTCTCCAACTTCTGCGGGTGGCAGCTCGCCAAGGCCGCGGCCTGGCAGCTCGCGGGCCCCGGCCGCACCCCGCTGGCCAGCACGCAGATGGAGTACTCGCTGCTCCAGCGGGGCGTCGAGCGCGAGGTGCTGCCCGCCGCGCTGGACCTCGGGGTCGGGCTGCTGCCCTCCTCGCCGCTCGGCCGCGGCGTCCTCACCGGCAAGTACCGCGGGGGCGTCCCGCAGGACTCGCGCGGCGGCGACGAGGACCTCGCCGCCTTCGTCGCCCCCTACCTCGACGACACCGCCCGGCTCATCGTGGACGCGCTGGCCATAGCGGCCGACGGCCTGGCCGTCTCGCCGCTGCACGTCGCCCTGGCATGGGTACGCGACCGGCCCGGCGTGGCCGCCCCGCTGCTCGGCGCGCGCAACGCGCAGCAGCTCACGGCGGCACTGTCAGTGGAGGCGCTTACCCTTCCGGAAGAGATCAACCTGGCGCTCGACGACGTGTCGGCGCCGCTGCACCGCTATCCGGACCACGACTGGAGCACGCTCTGAACGCGCGTCACGCTCCCTCCACGGAGGCCGCAATGCCCCCCGCCGAACCCTCCGGCATCGCCGACCTCGCGGCAGCGATCCGCTCCATCGAGCGCGGCGAGAACGCCGCGGCCCCCGCCCCGCGCGGCGACGCCGCCGCCGCCCGCCGCAGACGCCGTGAGGCGATGGCCGCGGAAGCGGCCGCCCTCCAGGCGGCGGAGGCGGCGGAGACCACGGGCGAGCCGGCACCTGCGGCGGCCCCGGAGGACGGTACGGCCGGGGACGACTCGGGCTCGGCGGACGAGGGCGCGGGCTCCGCGCCGGGGACGGACGGCTCGGCGGACGACGGCTCCGGCTCCACGCCGGGGGCGGATGCGGAGGACGGTACCGGGGCTTCCGCGCCAGCGGCGGACGGCTCCACGGACGACGGCTCCGGCTCCACGCCGCGGGCGGATGCGGACGAGCCCGGGGCTACGGGCCCGGACGCGAGCGTGGCGCAGGACACCGGGCCCGCGGGCCCTGGCAGGGCCCTGGCGGCGGACGAGCGCGGCACGCGCACGGCGCAGGGCAGGACGGGCGCTTCCGGCGGTCAGAGCGGGTCGCGCGCGGCCTCCGCCGCCGCGGGCCGCGGGCCGGTGGTGCCGCAGGCCGTCGCGCTCGACCCCGCGGCGGTCGAGGCCACCGCATCCGTGCTGGTGGAAGGCGGGGCGCCCGCCGAGTTGGCGGGCGGGGTCGTGCGGGTGCTCGGGGAGCGGGCGGCGCAGGAGCTGCGGGACGATCCGTGGCTGCTGCTCGGGCTCGGCGGTGTGCGGGTCGAGCAGGCGGACGGCTTCGCGCGCGGCCTGCTCGGCGAGGCCTGCGGGCCCGGCGACGAGCGGCGGGCCCGCGCGCTGGTCTCCCGGGCGCTGGAGGAGGCCGCGCTGCACGGCCACACCGCGCTGGCCCCCGCCGAGCTGCTCGCCGCCCTCGGGCGGTACGGGCTGCCGGAGCCGCAGGCCGCAGTCGCGGCGGCGGTCGCCGAGGGCCAGTTGCTGGAGTTCCGCGAGGGCGGCGAGGACGAGGAGGAAGGCGAGGAGGCCGAGGGCACGGAGGAGCCCGAGGTGCTCTTCGCCCTCGACCGCTACGCGATGGCCGAGGAGGCCCTCGGCGAGGGCTTCCTCCGCCTCCTGCGCTCCCTCGCGGACGACGGGGCGGCCTGGGCCGGGTCCGAGGCCCCGACGCCCTCCGCCGCCGAGCTGATCCGCGCCGCGGCGGGCAGCGGCCTGGTCGCGCACTGCGGCGGCGAGGCCGCGCGCGCCGAGCCCGCCGCGCTGGTGGCCGCCGCACGGGCCGCGGGCCTGCGGGCGTACGCGGCGGCGTACTCCGGCAGCGGCCGCGCCCGGCTCGCGGCGGACACGGGGCCGGAGGCGGCCGTGACGCTCGACGGGCTGCTGTCCGGCGCCGAGGGACCGGGCCGCGCCGCCGACGGCAGCCTCGCGCTGGATCTGCTCGCGGTGCTGGACGCCCCGCAGCTGTCGGTCGAGGAGGCCGCGACGCTCGTGGAGTCGCTGCCCGACGGTGCGCGGCTGGTGCTGAGCGGCGATCCGAACGCCCTGTGGTCGGCCGGACCGGGCCGGGTCTTCGCCGATCTGCTGGCCTCCCGTGCCTGCCCGCGTGTGGTGTCGCGCACGCCCGACCCGGGCCCGATCGGCGAGCTGGTCTCGTGCGTGGGCATCGGCGAGCTGGCCACGGTCGACGCGCCGGGCAAGGAGGTCGTGGTGGTGCCCGTGCACGATCCGCGCGAGGCCGTGCACCGTACGGTCCAGCTGGTCGCCGACTCGGTGCCGCGGGCCTTCGGCGTGTCCGGGGCGCAGGTCCAGGTGATCACCCCGGGGCACGGCGGCCCGGTCGGCACGCGTGCCCTCAACGCCGCGCTCAAGGAACGGCTGAATCCAGGCCCCGGACGTTTCGGCGGCTTCGACCCGGGCGACCGGGTCGTGTACGTGCCCGCGCCCGGCCGCGCCGAGCCGGGCACGGTGGCGGGCGCCGAGCCGGACGGGCTGCGGCTGGAGTGCGAGCGCGGCCCGGTGGTCGTCCCGCGCGCGGACGTGGCCTCGGCCGTACGCCACGGGTGGGCCGTCACCGGCCACCAGGCGGCCGCGTCGCGCTGGCCCGCCGCCGTGGTCGTGGTTCCCGGCGACGCGGGCCCGCTGCTGACCCGTTCCTGGCTCTACACGGCCTTCGGGCGCGGCGAACGGCACCTCTCGGTGGTCCAGGGCGCGGAGGGCCGGCTGGCCCAGGCCGTCGCGGGCCCGCCCGCCGCCCCCCGCACGACCCGTCTCCCGGCGGTGCTGGCCGAGCTGACGGCAGGCCTGTGACCGTACGCCGACGGCCCCGCCCCCTGCGGAGGGGGCGGGGCCGTTCGGCGTGCCCGGGACGGACCGCGTCCGGGGCTGTCCGGGTCAGTCCGGATCAGTCCGGGTCGAGGGCCGTCAGCTCGTCGTCGTAGAAGGCGCTGATGTCGAAGCGGCAGATGACCATGTGCGGGTCGGCCTGGTCGAAGGGCGCTTCCAGCCATTCGCCGGGCTCGGCCGGCTCCGCCGCGCAGACCCACACCGCCGAGTCGCCCTCTTCGAGGCCGAAGTCCTTGTGGCGCTGGGCGATCTCGTCGGGCTCGTACTCTCCGAAGATCACCCCGAGGGCGGCGTTGACCGACGCCGTGGCCGATCCGTCGGTTTCCTCACTGGCATGTCTGGCCTGCGAGAAGAGCCGGTCGGGCGCCACGATCTGGTAGTCCCGGCGGATCAGCACGCTGATCGCCTCGGGCTCCTCGGGGCCGTCGTAGTCGGCCATCGCGTTGCCGGTGGGGACTTCGAGCGGCGTGACCTCGTCGTAGACCTCGTACAGCAACTCGTCATACGACTCGGCCGCCGAGGCCAGCGCCTCGAACGCCTCGTGAACGGCGGGGTCGTCCTCGCCGCTGCGCTTCTCGACCGCGTCGAGATGCCGGTCGAGCGCGGCCTTGACCGCCTCGACTGCGGCACGAACCTCGGCCGCCGTGGGCTGCACGTCATCAGACATGGGGCAGACGCTATCCGCACCGGGGCGTTGCTTGCACAATAGATGCGATGCCGGAATACGAATTCAGAGAGATGTACGTCCCGCGGGGGGTCTCCCGCAAGGACGCGACGCGCCTGTTGACGGACGAGGCGGAGTACGGCCACTGGGAGCTGGACCGGCTGCGTCTCTACCCCGACGGGAGCAGGCGGGTACGGCTGCGGCGGCGCATCATCCGCCAGCTGCGGGCCACCTGGTGAGCGCGGCGGTGGCGGACCGGGCCGACTGACGGCCCCCGTCCCGCGCGCGGCGTCCGGCCGCCTGGGCGCGGGCCGCGGAG
>NZ_JBSGHL010000110.1:0-9926 GCF_053604375.1 Streptomyces sp. NPDC004031
GGTGAAGAGCTGGAACACCGTGCCGACGACGGTGGCCGACAGGCCCCACACGCTGCTCGCCCCGTTGGCGAGGTAGGTGCGCACCCAGTCGGAGTGCAGGAAGTTCTCCCGCAGCCTTCCGGTGTCGAGGTGGGAGTGGAAGGTCCGGTTGATCCATGCCACGACGTCGTCCACGTACTGCGGCAGGTTGCGGACGATGGTGCCGATCTGGTCGACCAGCAGCGAGCCCAGTGCGATCAGGAAGCCCGCGGAGGCGGCCAGGACCACGAGCATGACCAGGCCGGTGGCCAGACCGCGGCGCATCCCCCGGGTGGCCATCCAGTCCACCGCGGGCTCGATGGCCACCGCGCAGAAGAACGAGATCAGGACGTTGACCAGCAGCCCGACCAGCCGGCCGAAGACCCAGTGCGCGAACTGGTAGCAGGCCAGGAGGGCGAGGGCGAGCAGCAGCGCGCGGGGCAGCCAGCGGGGCATCCGGGCGCGCGGGCCGGACCGGCCGTGGTGCGGAGGGCCGGGAGGATCCGCCCCACCGGTCGGCGGCTGGGCAGGAGGCGTGACCGGGTCGGGGGTGCCACCGGTTTCTGCCACGCGCCAAGTCTCGCCTCGCGTGACGGGAAAGTCCTGCTATCGGGTCATTCGGCGCAGCACGGGACCCGGTGCGTGCCGCTGCCGGACGGGGCGGCCGCCGCGGATCCGCGAACCCGCTGCGGCCCGCGACGGCCGCGGTCAGCGCCGGGCCGCGGGGACGTCCATCGCGGCGCACACCGCGCGCCAGACGTCCTTGGCCTCCCAGCCGTCCTCCAGCGCCTGGACCACGGTCCGTCCGCCCAGTTCCGACATCACGTGGTCGCGCGCGAAGGAGTCGGCGTAGGTCTCACCGAAGTGCGCGCGCATTCGTTCCCAGAAAATCGTCAGCCGCATGGCTGCAAGTATCGCGCGCAGCCGAGTGGATCCCGCAGGCCGCCGCGGTCGTCGCCGCTCACAGCCTGCCCACCGCGCGCAGGGCGGCGGTGACTGCCACGGCCGCGCCGATCACCACCAGGAAGGGTGCCCTCAGCAGCAGTGCGACGCACGCTGCCGCGAGGCCCGCCGCCCGCGCGTCCACCGTGAGCCGCAGCTGGTCGGTACCGAACGTCTGGAGCGCGGTGAGTCCCGCCAGCAGCGCGATCGGCACCAGGGCCGCGAGCCGCCTGACCAGCGGGCGGTCCAGCATCCCGGCCGGTATCGACAGGCCCAGCAGTTTCACCGCGTAGCATCCGGCCGCCGTGACACCGATCGCCGCCCACACGCCCGCCGAGCCGGTCATCGTGCCTCCCCGGTCATGGCAGAACCGGACGCCGGACCGCGGCCGCGCCCGCGTGCCGCCAGCACCAGCGGCGCCGCGAGTGCGGCGACCAGCACCGGCACCCCGGCGGGCAGCACGGGCAGGCAGACCAGCGCGAGCAGCACGGCCAGCCCCGCCACCGCGCGCTCGGTACGCCCCTTGAGCATGGGGGCCAGCAGCGCGAGAAAGACGGCCGGACCGGCGGCGTCCAGCCCCCAGGCCGCCGGGTCGCCGAGCGCGGAGGCACCCAGCGCGCCGCCGAGGGTCGTCAGATTCCACAGCGTGTACAGGCTCGCACCGGTCACGGTGAAACCGAGCCGGGCGCTCGCACGGTCCGGCTGGGCCAGGGCGACGGCCGACGTCTCGTCGATGACCCACTGCGCGGCGGCCGGACGCACCGCGCCGGGCAGACCCAGCAGCTGGGACAGGCGCAGTCCGTAGAAGGCGTTGCGGGCACCGAGGAAGAGCGCGCTCGCGGCTGCCGCGAAGGGGTTGCCGCCCGCGCCGAGGGCGCCGACCAGGGCGAATTGCGAGGCGCCGGTGAAGACCAGCAGGGACAGGGCGCAGCTCTGGAGCACGCTGAGTCCGGCGCCGGTCGAGGTCACGCCGAAGGCGAAGCCGGAAAGGCCCACGGCCACGCCGACGCCGAGGGCGTCGCGGACCACGCGGGAGCGAGGGGACGGCGGGCGTTCGGCCGCCTGGCCGGGTATCGGTGGTGCGATCACCGGTCCAGGCTAGGAAGTGGCCGCCGCCGGGTCTTGTACGTTCTTGCGCTCGCGCTGGTAGGCCCCCGGCGGCACGCCGACGATCCGCGTGAAGTGGCGGTTGAGGTGCGGCTGGTCGGTGAAGCCGACGGCGGACGCGGCCGCGGCGGGGGCGACACCGGCGTCGAGCAGCCGGCGGGCGGCCCTGACCCGTTCCCCGGTCAGCCAGGCGTGCGGTGGAAGTCCGTAGGCGGATCTGAAGGCCCGCAGCAGGGCGAAGGGGCTGGTCCCGAACTCGGCGGCGAGCGCTTCCAGGCCCGGCGGGTCCGGGAGGCGGCTGAGCAGCAGCTCGCGGGCGCGGGCGGCGACGGTCCGGCCTCCGTCCGCGCCGCCGCGTACGGCCCCGGGAGCCGAGCCGTGCCGGGAGAGGAGTCGGGCGAGCAGCACGCGCAGGCAGGTGTCCGCCGCGAGCGCGTTGTCGCGCTCCGCGGCCGAGTGCACGTCGGCGATCATCCGGGCGGTGCCGGGGTCGTGCAGCACGGTCGTGGTGAAGGAGGGGGTGCCCTGCGGCAGCGACAGTTCCGCGGCCACCGCCGAGACCACCTGCGGCGCCGGGTAGAGGACGCGGTAGGCCCAGCCCTCCTCGGTCCCCGCGTACGCGGAGTGCGGGGTCTCGGGATTGATGAGGACGACACCTCCGGCTCCGGCACGCTCGGCCCCGCCGGGCAGGCCGATGCCCTCGACGCCGCCGGTGACCGCGGCGATCACGAAACCGTCGTGCGCGTGGCGGGGAAAGGTGTGCCGGATGTAGCGGGCGCGCAGCAGGTCCACGCCGGGCAGCGCGGGGTGCTCCCAGTGCCTGGCCTGCTCGCCTCGCGTCATGAGGCCATTGTGACGTGCCCGCGCCAGGGGTTATCCACAGCTCGGGCGTCGTGCCCGGCGAGGTGTCGGTGCTGCGAGGCAGGATGGTGGCATGTCCGATCACCGCAGTCTCGACGCCTTCTCACCGGCCACCCGCGCGTGGTTCACCGGTGCGTTCAGCGAGCCCACCCCGGCGCAGGCCGGGGCGTGGACCGCCATCGCCGGGGGCTCCGACGTGCTGGTGGTCGCGCCCACAGGCTCCGGCAAGACACTCGCCGCCTTCCTCGCCGCGCTGGACCGGCTCGCCGCCACTCCCCCGCCGGCCGAGGCGCGCAAGCGCTGCCGGGTGCTCTACGTCTCGCCGCTGAAGGCTCTCGCGGTGGATGTCGAGCGCAATCTGCGCAGTCCCCTCGCGGGTCTGCGCCAGGAATCGGTGCGCCTCGGGCTCCCGGAGCCCGAGGTACGGGTGGGGATCCGTTCGGGCGACACTCCGCCGGCGGAGCGGCGCGCGCTGGCCACCCGGCCGCCGGACATCCTCATCACCACGCCGGAGTCGCTGTTCCTGATGCTCACCTCCGCGGCGCGCGAGGCGCTGAGCGGGGTGGAGACGGTGATCCTGGACGAGGTGCACGCGGTCGCGGGCACGAAGCGCGGCGCTCACCTGGCCCTGTCCCTGGAGCGTCTTGACCAGCTGCTGGACCGCCCTGCCCGGCGGATCGGCCTGTCGGCGACCGTCCGCCCGGTGGACGAGATCGCCCGCTACCTGTCGCCGCAGCGCAGGGTGTCGATCGTCCAGCCGGCCTCGCGCAAGGAGTTCGCCCTCTCGGTGGTGGTGCCGGTAGAGGATCTGGCCGAGCTGGGCGGTTCGCCGGTCGCCGATGCCGCGGAGCACACCGGTCCGGCCGCGGGTCCGGCCGAGCGCCCGTCGATCTGGCCGCACGTGGAGGAGCGGATCGCCGATCTGGTCCAGGCCCACCGTTCGACGATCGTCTTCGCCAATTCGCGGCGGCTCGCGGAAAGGCTCTGCAACCGGCTCAACGAGATCGGCCACGAGCGGGCCGAGGGCGCCCCGCTCCCGGAAAATCCGTCGCCTGCCGAGATCATGGCCCAGTCCGGTGCCGCCCGCGGTGCGCCGCCGGTGCTCGCTCGCGCCCACCACGGATCGGTCTCCAAGGAGCAGCGGGCACTGGTCGAGGAGGACCTGAAGGCGGGCCGGCTGCCGGCGGTCGTCGCCACGTCCAGTCTGGAACTGGGCATCGACATGGGCGCGGTCGATCTGGTCGTACAGGTGGAGTCGCCGCCGTCCGTCGCCTCCGGACTCCAGCGGGTCGGCCGCGCCGGACACCAGGTGGGGGCGGTGTCGAAGGGTGTGGTCTTCCCCAAGTACCGCGGTGACCTGGTGCAGTCCGCCGTGGTCACCGAGCGGATGCGGGAGGGGGCCATCGAGTCGCTGCGCGTCCCGTCCAACCCGCTGGACGTGCTGGCCCAGCAGATCGTCGCGATGACGGCGCTGGACACCTGGGACGTCGACGAGCTGCTGGCCGTGGTCCGGCGTGCGGCACCCTTCGCCTCCCTGCCCCACTCGGCGTACGTGGCGGTCCTCGACATGCTCGCCGGCCGCTACCCGTCCGACGCCTTCGCGGAACTGCGCCCGCGTCTGGTGTGGGACCGGGTGGCGAACACGCTGACCGGCCGCCCCGGGGCGCAGCGGCTCGCCGTCACCTCCGGCGGCACGATCCCGGACCGCGGCCTGTTCGGGGTGTTCCTCGCGGGCTCCGACCCGAAGAAGGGCGGTGGCAGGGTCGGCGAGCTGGACGAGGAGATGGTCTACGAGTCCAGGGTCGGGGACGTCTTCACGCTGGGCACCACCTCCTGGCGGATCGAGGACATCACCCGGGACCGGGTCCTGGTGTCCCCGGCACCGGGAGTGCCGGGACGGCTGCCCTTCTGGAAGGGGGACCAACTCGGCCGACCGCTCGAACTGGGCCGGGCGCTGGGCGCGTGGCTGCGGGAGGTGGGCGCGCTCGCCGAGGGCCCGGCACGTGAGCGGCTGACGGAGGCGGGCCTCGACACCTGGGCGGCGGACAATGTGCTGGCCTATCTCGCCGAACAGCGCCAGGCCTGCGGCCACGTGCCGGACGACCGGACGATCGTGGTCGAGCGCTTCCGCGACGAGCTGGGCGACTGGCGGGTGATCGTCCACTCGCCCTTCGGCGCGCAGGTCCACGCGCCCTGGGCGCTGGCGCTCGGGGCGCGGCTCCAGGAGAAGTACGGTCTGGACGTCCAGGCCATGCACGCCGACGACGGCATCGTGCTGCGGCTGCCGGACGCCGACCTGATGGGCCTGGATCTGCTGGACGTGGCGCCTGCCCGGCCCGGCGCCGAATTCGATCCCGAGCAGTCGCCCGTGGGCGCCGCCGACGTCGTCTTCGACAAGGGCGAGGTCGAGCAGCTCGTGACGGACCAGGTCGGCGGATCGGCGCTGTTCGCCTCGCGTTTCCGGGAGTGCGCCGCACGCGCCCTGCTGCTTCCGCGCCGCAGTCCCGGCAAGCGGACCCCGCTGTGGCAGCAGCGGCAGCGGGCGTCGCAGCTGCTGGCGGTGGCCTCGGAGTTCGGGTCGTTCCCGATCGTGCTGGAGGCGGTGCGCGAGTGCCTGCAGGACGTCTTCGACGTACCCGGGCTCGTGGAGCTGATGGGCGACATCGAGGCCCGCCGGGTGCGGCTGGTCGAGGTCACGACCGGCGAACCCTCGCCCTTCGCCAGGTCACTGCTGTTCGGCTACGTGGCGCAGTTCCTCTACGAAGGCGATTCGCCGCTCGCGGAGCGGCGGGCGGCGGCACTCTCACTGGATTCGCGGCTGCTCGCCGAGCTGCTGGGCCAGGCCGAGCTGCGGGAGCTGCTCGACGCCGACGTGATGGCCGAGCTGGACCGCGAGTTGCAGTGGCTGACGGACGAGCGACGGGTCAAGGACGCCGAGGGCGTGGCGGACCTGCTGCGGCTGCTCGGTCCGCTGACCTGGCCCGAGCTGGCCGCCAGGGGCGCCGAACCGGCCTGGGCGCACGACCTGGAATCCGCCAGGCGTGCCATCCGGGTACGGATCGCCGGAGTCGAGCACTGGGCGGCGGTCGAGGACGCCGGGCGGCTGCGGGACGCGCTCGGCACGGCCCTGCCGGTGGGCGTACCGGTGGCCTTCACCGAGCCGGTCAAGGATCCGCTGGGCGACCTGACGGCCCGCTACGCGCGCACGCACGGACCGTTCACCACGGCGGAGGCGGCAGCCCGGTTCGGGCTCGGGGCGGCCGTCGCGGACGGCGTGCTGCAGCGGCTGGCCGCGGCGGGCCGGGTGGTGCAGGGCGAGTTCCGCCCCGGCGGCGCGGGCCAGGAGTGGTGCGACGCGGCGGTGCTGCGCCGGCTGCGCCGCAGGTCGCTCGCCGCGCTGCGGCAGGAGCTGGAGCCCGTTCCGCCCGCGACGCTGGGCGTCTTCCTGCCGCAGTGGCAGCACGTCGGCACCCACAGCCTGCGCGGCATGGACGGCCTGGCCCGAGCAGTCGAGCAGCTGCAGGGTGCGGCCGTGCCCGCTTCCGCCCTGGAGAAGCTGGTCCTGCCCTCGCGCGTCAGCGGCTACACACCGGCGATGCTGGACGAGCTGACGGCCTCCGGGGAGATCCTCTGGGCGGGAGCGGGGGCGCTGCCCGGCAAGGACGGCTGGATCGCCCTCTACCCGGCCGACAGCGCCCCGCTGCTGCTGCCCCCGCCGCAGCCGCTGGAGCCGAGCCCCCTGCACCATGCGGTGCTGGCGGCGCTGTCCGGCGGCTACGGGCTGTTCTTCCGGCAGATCGCCGACCACGTGCGCGCCGCGGGTCTTGAGGTGACCGAGCCGGAGCTGGCCGACGCGATCTGGGAGCTGGCCTGGTCGGGCCGGCTCACCAACGACACCCTCGCCCCGCTGCGGGCGCTGCTCGGTTCCGGGCGGACGGCCGGGGCGACCGCACACCGTGCGCCCCGGTCGGTCCCACGCGGCAGGTACAGCTCGCTCGCCGGGCGGGCGGCGCCCCGCGCCACGGCGTCGCGCAACGGCCCGCCCACGACAGCGGGCCGCTGGTCCCTGGTCCCCGCGCCCGAGCAGGATCCGACACTGCGCGCGCACGCCCTGACGCACGCGCTGCTCGACCGGCACGGCGTCGTGACCAGGGGCGCGGTCGCGGCCGAGGGCGTGGAGGGCGGCTTCTCCGCGGCATATCGGGTGCTGGCGGCGCTGGAGGAGACGGGGCACGCCAGGCGCGGCTACGTAGTGGAGGGGCTGGGGGCTGCGCAGTTCGCGATGGAGGGAGCGGTGGACAGGCTGCGCGCGCTGAGCACGGTGCGTGAGCGCGCGGAGGAGGGTTCCGGCCATTCCCGCACGGTGGTGCTCGCGGCGGCGGATCCGGCGAATCCGTACGGTGCCGCTCTCCCCTGGCCCGAGCAGCCGCCGGGCGTCAGTCACCGGCCGGGCCGCAAGGCGGGTTCCCTGGTGGTCCTCACCGACGGGGAACTGGCGCTCTACGTGGAGCGGGGCGGCAAGACGCTGCTGGCCTGGCCCGTGGACGAGATACGGGTGCAGGCCGCTGCCGACGCCCTGGCCCTCGCGGTGCGGGAGGGGGCGCTGGGCAAGCTCACGGTGGAGCGCACCAACGGCGAGCCCGCCCTGACCTCACCGCTGGGCCGAGCCCTGGAGGCGGCCGGCTTCCACGCCACTCCCCGCGGGCTGCGCCTGCGGGACGGTTCCTAGCCCCGGACCGGCGGGCCCGGCGGCCGGGCGCAGACCCCCGTCCGCCGGGCCCGCCGGTCCGGAGCCGCACAGCGGAACGGCCGCCGGCCGCCGGGTGGCCGCCGTAGGACCGGCGGTCAGCACAGGACGTCGGGCGGCGGGGGCAGGCGGTCGCACGGCCGGGTGGGTCGAGTGGGCGAGGCTCCGGGCCGCCGGACGCGGTGACCGGCACGGCATCGACGCGATGACGGGCACGGCATCATGGAGGGGTGCCTGAAGGAGACACGGTCTGGCTGACCGCCCACCGGTTGCATGCCGCGCTGGCGGGGCACCTGCTGGTGCGCGCGGATCTGCGGGTGCCGCAGCTGGCCACCGTCGATCTGGCGGGGCGCCGCGTCCTGGAGGTCGTGCCGCGCGGCAAGCACCTGATGACCCGGCTGGACGGCGACGCGACGCTGCACTCGCATCTGCGGATGGACGGCGCCTGGCACCTCTACGCGCCGGGCGAGCGCTGGCGGGGCGGGGCCGAGCACCAGGTGCGGGCTGTGCTGGAGACGGCGGAGCGGACGGCCGTCGGCTACCGGCTGCCGGTGCTGGCGCTGCTGGCCACCGCGGACGAATCGCAGGTCGTGGGCCATCTGGGGCCGGATCTGCTCGGTCCTGGGTGGGATCCAGCGGAGGCGTTGCGGCGGCTGGCCGCGGAGCCGGAGCGGCCGGTGGGTGAGGCGCTGCTGGACCAGCGCAATCTCGCCGGGATCGGCAACGTCTACGTAGCCGAGCTGTGCTTTCTGCGCGGGGTGACGCCGTGGACACCGTTCGGGGAGGTATCGGCGCCGGAGAAGCTGGTGCTGCTGGCGAAGCGGCTGCTGGAGGCGAACAAGGCGCGCCCCGGCCATGTGACGACCGGGGACACCCGGCGGGGCCGTACGCACTGGGTCTACGGCCGGGCGCACCGCCCGTGCCTGCGCTGCGGCACCCCCGTACGCGGTGGCGAGCACGGGCCCGCCGACCATCGACGGGTGGCGTACTGGTGCCCGAAATGCCAGCGCGGTCCCGTGCCCGGCGACGCGTCCTGAGGCCGGGACCGAGCCCCGGACCTCACCGGCGCCGCGCCGTCAGGCCTGCTCACCTGCACCGGGCGCGGCCCGCGAGCGGTCGCCCCGGGAACGGGCGGCGCGAGTACGGCGGACGTGCGCGGGCACCGCGTGCAGCGGTATGAGGCCGAGGCCCCAGCCCCCCGCGGCGACCGCGCTCAGCCAGGGCAGCACCGGAGCCCGCCCTGCGGCGAGCCCCAGCACCGCCCCCCACCACAGCACTCCGCCGATCAGCCCGATCACGCAGCGCAGCCGCCGCCTGCCGCGCGCGCACCCGTCGGAGGGGGAACCACCGGGCAGCGCCCCCGCAGGAGCGCCGACCGGCGAAGGAACGGCGGCGGCGGACGGCGGAGCAGGGAATTCCGGGAGTGCTCGAAGCGGTCGCATGGCCGCCTCCTTCCGACCCCGAGTACGCGAGCCCCCGATTCCCCGAGTCGATTCCCCGAGTCCGCGGGACACGGCCGCCCGCGGTACGGGCCCGGCCGGGCTCCCGCAGGGGGCACCGACGGGTGACGGGCGCGGTCAGGAGCTGTTCTCGGCCTGGAACATCCAGTGGAACTTCTCCAGGTCCGCGGTGAGGCCGATGAGCAGGTCCTGGCTGACCGGGTCCGGGTCGGCGGTCACCTCGATGCGCTGGCGCATCCGCGTGATGACGGCGTGCAGCGCCGCCACCATGATCTCGACGACCTCGGTGTCCTTGACCCACCCGTTGGTGACCGCGTCGATGCCGCTGGTCTTGGCGATCGTCCCGGCCCTGCCGTCCGCCGAGACACCGATCGCCGAGGCCCGCTCGGCCACGGTGTCGGAATGGGCGCGTGCGCTGTCCACCACCTCGTCGAGCTGGAGGTGGATGGAGCGGAAGCGCGGTCCCACCACGTTCCAGTGCACCTGCTTGGCCACCAGCGACAGGTCGAGGAGGTCGACCAGCGCGCCCTGGAGGGAATCCCCGACGACCTTGCGGTCCTGTTCGGACAGCGGACTCTTCACGACACTCATGCGGATCTCCCAGCGGATGAACACGAAGGGACGCCGTCGAATCCGGATCGGACCGGATTCGACCGCTTTCTGGTCCTCTCCGCCTACCCTGCCCTGCGTTTCCGAACACGGCAAAGGCAGATCCGCCGCCGGGCGCCTGCTGCTGGGCTTCTTCCTGGCGCTGGTCATCGCCTTCGTGCCCTTCCCCGGCAGCCGGGCGC
>NZ_JBSGHL010000111.1:0-9468 GCF_053604375.1 Streptomyces sp. NPDC004031
GGTTACATTCCGAACCCGGAAGCTAAGCCTTTCAGCGCCGATGGTACTGCAGGGGGGACCCTGTGGGAGAGTAGGACACCGCCGAACAAATATTGCAGGAGCCCCGCTCCCGGATCTGATTCCGGGGGCGGGGCTTTTTGCGTTGCCCGGACAGCGTCGGCCAGGCGGTACGGCCAGGCGTACGGAACAGGACGCACAAAAGGGGCCGTCCTCCCGCAGGAGGACGGCCCCTTCACTTCAACAGCCCCCTTCTATACCTCAGCCGCGGATGTCCGACGCCGTGGCGGGAGCCGCGTAGCCGGGGATGTTCGCCGCACGGGCGAGGTCGATGTCCAGGGCTTCGCGGCGGATGCGCTGGTCGACGTACAGCAGGGAGACGGCGCTCGCGCTGATCGGCAGGGTCAGGGTGGCGGCGATGATGCTGCCGACCGCCGTGATGATGACGGTCGGCCAGTCGCCTGGGCCGTCCGTGGAGAACAGGCCGCCGTTTCCGTTGCCCACGGCGTCGGCGATGGCGGTGAACGGGAGCTCGATGATCAGAGACGCGATCCCCGTGATGAACACGGCGAGCAGTTGCACGCCGAGGACCCGCCACCAGGAGCCGCTGACGAGTTTCGCCGAGCGCTTGATCGCGGCCCTGATGCCCTGCTTCTCCAGGACGAGAGCGGGGGCGGCGAGGCTCCAGATGTTCCACTGCCACAGGCAGACGACGGTGGCCGCCACGAGGCCGAGGGAGGCGAGTGCCGCGCCGCCGTTCCCCGATCCGGCCAGGGCGACCAGGGTGCCGGGGAGGAGGACCACCGCGATGATCGCGATGAGTGCGAGCGGCAGCAGCACCGCGAGTTGGAGGAGCTGCGACAGCCGGGGGCGAATGTCCTGCCGGGCCTCGCGCAGGGACACCGGGCGGCCCAGCACGGCGCGGCTGACGACGACGGTGAGCAGGCCCGAGGTGATGAGGACCCCGATGATGCTGGTGAGCATGACCAGACAGGTCCCGCCGAGGCTGCCGCCGAGCGCGTGCATGATGTCGCTCGCCGTGGGGTCGGACGTGTCCTTGAGGTCGTCGAGGCTGCTGTCGTCGACGAGGTACTTGCTGACCACCGCGTTGACGCTCTCGGTCAGGACGGCGACGCCGAAGACCAGGACCGTCGCCGTGCGCCAGTGCGCGCGGAAGGTGGCGAAGGCGCCGTTGACGATCTCGCCGGTGTCGAGCGGGCGCAGCGGGACGACCCCGGGCTGCGGTGCCGCCGGAACGGGGGTGCCCCAGCCGTTCGGCGGGGCACCGTAGGAGGGCGCGTTCGGGCCCCAGCGGGGGCCGCCGTGGTCGGGGCCGGGCGGGGGCGGGGGATTCCACTGCCCGCCCCAGCCGCCCGAACCGGGGCCCGCCTGCGGGGGCACCGGTGCCACGGGGGGTGCGGGGGCTTCGGAGGGGGCAGAGGCCTGCCATGGGCCGGCCGGGGGCTGCTGCCGCGACCAGTTGGCCGCCGGGGGTGTGTCCGCCCCGGAGCCGGCGGTCTCCGGCGCGCTCGGCGCGTTCGCGGCCTCCGGCGTACCGGGGGCCGCGTCGGATGCGCCGGATGCGCTGTCGGCCGGGTCGGGGACCGTGTCGCCGGTGTCCGGCTGCGCCGCGGGCGGCGCGTCGTCGGGGCTGTCGCCGGTGCTCGGTTCCGGGGATCCGGACGATCCGGGCGAGGTCCAGCCCGGAGTGTTGGTCATCGGAGGCTGCCCTTTCGTACGTGCTGTGTGTGCTGCTGGTACGCGTGTCCGTACGTGCGCCATCGTGTCACGGGCTGCCGCCCGACGGACCTGGCAGGGCAGACTGGACGGATGGATGATCACCTGGTGGATTCCGCTTCCGGACCGGTCCCCGCGCTGCGGTGGGAGGAGCCGCCGGAGGGCCCGGTCGTGGTGCTGCTGGACCAGACGCGGCTGCCCCGGGAGGAGGTCGAGCTGGCGTGTACGGACGTGCCGGCGCTGGTGGCGGCGATACGGTGCCTGGCCGTGCGCGGGGCGCCGCTGCTGGGCCTTGCCGGGGCGTACGGGGTCGCGCTCGCCGCGGCCCGCGGCTTCGACGTGGAGGAGGCGGCCGA
Source organism: Streptomyces sp. NPDC004031 (assembly GCF_053604375.1). Classification (NCBI taxonomy): domain Bacteria; kingdom Bacillati; phylum Actinomycetota; class Actinomycetes; order Kitasatosporales; family Streptomycetaceae; genus Streptomyces; species Streptomyces sp. NPDC004031. The sequence continues at coordinate 2,091 of NZ_JBSGHL010000111.1, forward strand.
CCAGTTGGCGCACGCGCGGCCGACGGCGGTGAACCTGGGCTACGGCGTGCGGCGGGCGCTGGCGGCCTACCGTGCGGCCGGACCGGAGCGGGCGGCGGCCGCGGCGCTGGCCGAGGCGCGCGCGCTGCACGCGGAGGACGCGGCGGCGAGCACGGAGATGGCGGCGCGCGGGCTGGGCCTGCTGGAGGAGCTGTCGCCCGGTGGGAGCTACCGGATCCTGACCCACTGCAACACCGGGGCGCTGGTGTCGGGCGGGCAGGGAACGGCGCTGGGCGTGGTCCTGGCGGCGCACCGCGCGGGTCGGCTGCGGCGGCTGTGGGTGGACGAGACGCGTCCGCTGCTTCAGGGCGCGCGGCTGACGGCGTACGAGGCGGCGCGGGCCGGGATGCCGTACACGCTGCTCGCGGACAACGCCGCCGGGTCGCTCTTCGCGGCGGGTGAGGTGGACGCGGTGCTGATCGGGGCGGACCGGATCGCGGCGGACGGTTCGACGGCGAACAAGGTGGGGAGTTATCCGCTGGCGGTGCTCGCCCGGTACCACCGGGTGCCGTTCATCGTGGTGGCGCCGTCGACGACGGTCGATCCGGCGACGGCGGACGGCGCGTCGATCGAGGTGGAGCAGCGCCCCGGGAGCGAGGTGACCGACCTCGCGGCGTCGCCGCTGGGCGCGCAGGCCTATAATCCGGCTTTCGACGTCACCCCGCCGGAGCTGATCACCGCGATCGTCACCGAGAACGGTGTGGCGTCACCCGTGACCGCCGCGAGTCTCGTGTCGGTGGGTGCACAGCAGACCGCTCGGTGACGTTCCGTGGACCGTTGGACGCGGGGTGTTCCGTCCGTTATCCACAGGCTGCACATGGGGGGCAGCGCAAGACCGCACAAGCAGGGACAATGGTCGCATAGCGTGACCTTGATCACCAAAGGTCACCAGTATCGATATGCAAATGGGATGATGGTCGGTATGAAGGGACGTGTCCTGGTCGTCGATGACGACACCGCGCTGTCGGAGATGCTCGGCATCGTGCTGCGTGGAGAAGGTTTCGAGCCGTCGTTCTGTGCTGACGGTGACAAGGCGCTTGCCGCTTTCCGGGAGGCCAAGCCGGATCTGGTGCTGCTCGACCTGATGCTGCCGGGGCGGGACGGAATCGACGTCTGCCGGCAGATCAGGGCGGAGTCGGGTGTCCCGATCGTGATGCTGACGGCGAAGAGCGACACCGTCGACGTGGTCGTCGGGCTGGAGTCCGGCGCGGATGACTACGTCATCAAGCCGTTCAAGCCGAAGGAACTGGTGGCGCGCGTCCGCGCGCGCCTGCGCAGGGCCGAGGAGCCCACGCCCGAGCAGCTGACCATCGGCGATCTGGTGATCGACGTGGCCGGCCACTCGGTCAAGCGCGACGGGCAGCCGATCGCGCTGACCCCGCTGGAGTTCGACCTGCTGGTAGCGCTCGCGCGCAAGCCGTGGCAGGTCTTCACCCGTGAGGTGCTGCTGGAGCAGGTGTGGGGGTATCGCCACGCGGCGGACACCCGCCTGGTCAACGTGCATGTGCAGCGGCTGCGCTCCAAGGTCGAGCAGGACCCGGAGCGCCCGGAGATCGTCGTGACCGTCCGAGGGGTCGGCTACAAGGCGGGACCGGGCTGACATGCGCAAACCGTACGAGCGTGAGCTGCTGGAGGGCCGGCTCGCGGACCCGATGCGTGGTCTGCTGCCGGTCATCCGCTCGTGCGTGCGCTGGGCCCGGCGGCCGATGCAGCCGGCGTCCCGGCTGTGGCGGCGCAATCTCCAGCTGCGGGTCGTCGCCTTCACGCTGCTGATGTCCGTCGGTGTCGTGCTGCTGCTCGGCTTCGTCGTGATCGGCCAGGTGCGCAACGGCCTGCTCGACGCCAAGGAGAAGGCCTCGGTCAAGCAGGCCATGAGCGGCTTCTCCCTCGCGCAGAACATGGCGACGCAGGCAGGTCAGGAGCCCGACAGCACGGGCTCCGGCGTGACGGCCAGGCAGAGCGATTCGGGCACCTGGGCGACCGATCTGACCTCGCAGTTCTCCAGCGGCGGCAAGGGCGTGTACTGGATCGTCGTGCTCAGCCCCGGCGGTGAGTCCGGCATCCAGTCCGCCGGCGGCACACCGCGCGGGGCGCGCACGTCGGACAACGCCCTGCCGGCGAGCGTCTCCAAGGAGCTCAGGGCCGCCGTCGACCGCACCTCGGGGGCCGTGAAGCAGTACACCAAGGTCTACACCGACGACGGCAATCCGCCGCGGTCGGCGCTCGCGGTCGGCAAGCGCATCAAGGATCCGAGCGGCGACGAGGTCCAGCTCTACTACCTCTTCGCCTTCGACCAGGAACAGAAGACGCTCGGCCTGGTCAAGGGCACGCTGGCGACGGCCGGGATCTTCGTCGTGGTGCTGCTCGGCGCGATCGCCTGGCTGGTGACCCGGCAGGTGGTCACCCCGGTGCGGATGGCCGCCGGGATCGCCGAGCGGCTCGCCGCCGGGCGGCTCCAGGAGCGGATGCAGGTCTCGGGCGAGGACGACATCGCGAGACTTGGCGAGTCCTTCAACAAGATGGCGCAGAACCTCCAGGTCAAGATCCAGCAGATGGAGGATCTGTCGCGGATGCAGCGCCGGTTCGTCTCCGACGTCTCGCACGAGCTGCGGACCCCGCTGACGACCGTGCGGATGGCCGCCGACGTCATCCATGACGCGCGCTCGGACTTCGACCCGGTGACGGCGCGCTCCGCGGAGCTGCTGCAGAACCAGCTGGACCGCTTCGAGTCGCTGCTGTCCGACCTGCTGGAGATCAGCCGGTTCGACGCGGGCGCCGCGGAGCTGTCCGCGGAGCCGATAGATCTGCGCGAGGTCGTACGGCAGGTGGTGGACGCCGCCGAGCCGCTGGCCGAGCGCAAGGGCAGCACGGTGCTGATACGCGGCGACGCCCAGCCGGTGGTGGCCGAGGCCGATCCGCGCCGGGTCGAGCGGGTGCTGCGCAACCTGGTGGTCAACGCGATCGAGCACGGTGAGGGCCGTGACGTCGTCGTACGGCTCGCGACGGCCGACGGCGCGGTCGCGGTCGCGGTGCGCGACTACGGCGTCGGGCTCAAGCCGGGCGAGGCGACCCGGGTGTTCAACCGCTTCTGGCGGGCCGACCCGGCGAGGGCGCGGACCACGGGCGGTACGGGCCTGGGCCTGTCGATCGCGGTGGAGGACGCGCGTCTGCACGGTGGCTGGCTGCACGCCTGGGGCGAGCCGGGCGGCGGTTCGCAGTTCCGTATGACGCTGCCGCGCACCGCGGGGGACAACCTGCGCAGCTCGCCGATACCGCTGGAGCCGGACGACTCGCGCCGCAACCGCGGCCTGACGTCCTCGGCGGCGGGCGCGGGCACGCCGAGCGTGCCGGAGCCGCGCGGCGCTGCCGGGCAGGGCCACCGCAGGGAGATGGGCCCGGCGCGGCCGCCGCTCATCCCGCCGATGCCGTCCACCGGGCCCGCGCGTCCGCCGACGGCCGACCCGGCGGCGCTGCCGGGCAACGGGGCACGGGTCGTCGGGCACCGGGAAGCCGTTCGGAAGGACGAGATCTGATGGCACTGCTGGGGGGCCGCGCGGGCCGGGTGGCCAAGGTGGTGCTGCCGCTGTCCGCGGCACTGCTGCTGGCGGGGTGCGCGTCGATGCCCAGCGGCGGCGAGGTCAGCAAGGTCGACGACAGCCAGCAGGCCGAGGGCGACACCCAGGTGCGGGTGTTCGGCGTCCCGCCCCAGCCGCACGAGTCGCCCTCGTCGATCGTCAACGGCTTCCTGGAGGCCACCACCAGCGGTGAGACCGATTTTGCCACCGCCAAGCAGTATCTGTCGGCGGATCTGAAGAAGCACTGGAATCCGCTCGCCGGTATCACCGTGCTCTCCTCCGTGCCGCGGGCCCCGCAGTCCGACCCGGACACGAAGGCGACGCAGGAGACGGTCGTCCTGACGAGCAGGGAGACCGCGACGGTGGACGCGGGGAACGCCTACCGGCTCTCCACGGCCTCCTTCCACGAGGACGTCCAGCTGGTCAAGGAGGACGGCGAGTGGCGGATCAGCGTCCTGGACAACGGGCTGCTTCTCTCCGCCGCCGACTTCCAGCGCATATACCACTCGGTGAACATGTTCTACTTCGCCGTCCGGGGATCGGGTGACGGTCCGGGAGGCAGGCAGACGCTGATCGCCGATCCGGTGTACCTGCGCAGGCAGCAGCCCGACACGCTCGCCGCCACCGTCACCGCGCTGCTCGGCGGACCGAGCAAATGGCTCGCGCCTGTGGTCACCACGGCTGTTCCGGCCGGTGCGCGGCTGCACGGCGGCGACACCGCGAGCGTGTCGCTGGACGACTCGCAGCGGCTCCAGGTACGCCTGGACAAGGCGGACAAAGTGCGCGGGGAGACGTGTCGGCGGCTCGCCGCCCAGCTCTTCGCCACCGTGCAGGGTCAGTCGTCGGTGTCGCTCTCCTCGGTGCAGGTGCAGCGCACCGACGGGAGCGAGGCCTGCGCGGCGACCAGGGACGAGGCCCTGCAGTACGGGCCGGGCGCGCTGGTCGGCACGGCGAACGAGCAGTTCTACATCGGCACCGAGAAGCACAATCTGCTGATGACACCGTCGGGGAACACGACCGGTTTCCCGGTCCGCGGGCCGCTCGGCGCCGACAAGGCCGACCTGCGGTCGGTCGCGGTGCGCCGGGACGGGGACGCGGCGGCCGCGGTCAGGACCGACGGGCGCCAGCTGGTCGTCGCCCAGCTCGCCGACGGCGCCACCGTCCGGACGGCCCCGGTCACCAGCGCCGCCAAGGACCCGAAGAACGGGCTGAGCGCGCCGAGCTGGGACGGCTTCGACGACCTGTGGGTGGCCGACCGGAACCCGGCCGTCTCGCGGCTGTACGTCCTCCCGGACGGTACGGGGCAGCCCGTCACGGTCGACGTCCCGGAACTCGAGGGGCGCATCGAGTCGCTGCGGGTGGCCTCCGACGGGTTGCGGATCGCCCTGGTGGTGTCCGAGGGCGGGCGGGACCGGCTGATGCTCGGCCGGGTCGACCGCGGTGGGACGGTCGCGCAGCCGCGGTTCACCGTGCAGGACCTCCGTGACATCACGCCGGTCGACGAGAGCGTCCTGTCGGTGTCCTGGGCCGGTGGCAGCCGGCTGGTGGTGCTCGGCAGCGACCCGGCCGGGAGCGGGCAGCAGATCCAGTGGGTCAGCACCGACGGCTCGGTGTCGCCCGCGTCGGACACCATCGGCGAGGCCGACTCGGTGGCGGCGTCGGAGGCTCCCCCGGACCAGGCCACCGGGTCTCTGGTCGCCGCCTCCCACGGCAGCGTCTACTGGCAGTCCCAGGACCTGAACTGGAAGAAGGTCACCCCGGCCGGCTCCGGCCCGGTCTACCCGGGCTGACGGCTCCGGCCCGGTGGTCCGCCCGGGGGCCCAGGAGCCCGGGAGCCCGTGCGGCCGTCCCGGCCGGAGTTATCCACAGCCCTCGAACGGGTGACTGGCAGGCCACCCCCGCGGGGCCGCACAGTGGAGTCATGCGGGGCTGGTGGCAGGAGATCGCCGGGCTGGTGCTCCCGGTGGACTGCGCGGGCTGCGGCCTCCCGCGTACGCAGCTGTGCGAGCGCTGCCGGGGGCTGCTGGGCGGAGCGGCCTCGGTGCGGCGGGTGCGTCCGGTGCCCGAGGTGCCGGGCCTGCCGCCGGTGTGCGCGGCCGCGCGGTACGGCGACGAGGTGCGGGCCGTGCTGCTGGCGCACAAGGAGCGGGGTGCGCTGGGCCTGGCGCGTCCGCTGGGCGGGGCGCTGGCCGCGGCGGTGGCGGGGCTGGGCGTCGGCGGGGCGGTGCTGCTGGTGCCGGTGCCGTCCGCGCGGCAGGCGGTGGCGCGGCGCGGCCACGACGCGACCGCGCGGATGGCGCGGGCGGCCGCGGCGGTGCTGCGCGGGCAGGGCACGCCCGCGCGGGCGGCACCGGTGCTGCGGCACCGCAGGCTGGTCGCCGACCAGTCGGAGCTCGACGCGGCCGGGCGGCTGGCGAACCTGTCCGGTGCGGTCGAGGCGGCCGGGGGCGCGGCGGGGCTGCTGGCGGCCCTCCCGGTGGTGCTGGTGGACGACCTGGTGACGACCGGGACGTCACTCAGAGTGGCCGCTCGGGCGGTCTCAGTGGCGGGCGGCAGGGTCGCGGGGGCGGCGGTGGTGGCGGACGTTGACGTTTGCTGAATCCACTCCGATGCGCGTTTGTGCAGGTGACGGCCCTGGTAGTTCACCCGAACGGAGGAGGGCGGACGTTGCGGATGCCGACTTCTGCACTCCGGGACTATGTTCGGGGTAGAGGGAAGACAGCACCACGGGGTGATGATCTTCCTCGTGGGGCAGGAGGAGGTGAAAGCCGCAGCTCCGCGGTTCCCGGCCGACCGGGAGGCGGAGCGGCTGCCGACGCAGTGCCGGGCGGGACTGGTTCCCGGGCCGGCCTCAGCGAAAGGGACCGCCGCCGGTGAGACGGCGGGGTCCGGGAACGGAGTTCTGCGTGGACATCGTCGTCAAGGGCCGCAAGACCGAGGTGCCGGAGCGGTTCCGGAAGCACGTGACCGAGAAGCTGGACAAGATCCAGAAGCTCGACGGCAAGGTGATCAGCCTCGACGTCGAGGTGTCCAAGGAGCTCAACCCGCGGCAGGCGGAGCGTGCCGACCGCGTGGAGATCACGCTCAACTCGCGCGGGCCGGTGATCAGGGCGGAGGCCGCAGCAGCCGACCCGTACGCCGCGCTGGACGTCGCGGTGACCAAGCTGGAGGCGCGGCTGCGCAAGGCCGCGAGCAAGCGCCACACGCGCCGCGGAGCGGGCCGGACCCCCGCCGCGGACGTGGCCTCCGTGGTCTCCGACGCGGCATACCTCAACGGGGACGGGGAGCCGGTGCCCGGCCCGGACGAGGAGGAGGGCGTTCCGACCAGGCGGATGGCGTCGCTGGAGGTGCGTGGCGAAGGGCCGCTGGTGGTCCGGGAGAAGACGCACGCGGCCACCCCGATGGCGCTCGACCAGGCGCTGTACGAGATGGAGCTGGTCGGGCACGACTTCTATCTGTTCGTGGACGCCGACACCAAGCAGCCGAGCGTGGTCTACCGGCGGCACGGCTACGACTACGGCGTCATCCATCTCAACTCCGACGAGGCGATGTCGCAGGCCCCCGGCGGCGCGGGCGGTGCGCTGCGCCGCTGACGGCGGAGCACGGCGCCCGCCGCTGACGGGCAACCGTCCAGTATGGCGCGGCGGTGCCCCCGGGTTCGCCCTGGGGCGTGGCCGTGGCCCGGCTCGCCGGGGCGCGGGTCGTCCTTGGTGAGGGACGTCACGGGCGCCTCGCCGCCGGTGACGGTCGCGCGCAGCCGGTCC
>NZ_JBSGHL010000112.1:0-8791 GCF_053604375.1 Streptomyces sp. NPDC004031
AAACGCCCGGTTACATTCCGAACCCGGAAGCTAAGCCTTTCAGCGCCGATGGTACTGCAGGGGGGACCCTGTGGGAGAGTAGGACACCGCCGAACGAATATTGATGAAGCGTCAGCCCCCGTGCCCAGCACGGGGGCTGACGCTTTTCTGCGTTCAGGACCGCGTTCAGGACCGCTGAGCGGGACAGTTTTCCGTGGCGGCCGGTGTCCGTACAGGCGAGGGCGGACGTACGCGGTGAGGAGGGTCCGGAGATGGCGGCGGAGACGTGGCGGCCCGCGGAGCCCGTGTGGCTGGAGCCGTACCCGGAGCCGCTGCTGGCGGCACTGCCGGACCGGGAGCCGGGGCCGGAGGCGCGGTACGAGGCACGGGAGGCGGTGTCGCTCGCGTTCGTCGTGGGGTTGCAGCAGCTCGTACCGCGGCAGCGGGCGGTGCTCGTGCTGCGGGACGTGCTGGGCTTCCGGGCCGCGGAGGTCGCGGTGATGCTCGGGACGACCGCGAACGCCGTGCACCTGGCGCTGCGGCGGGCTCGGGCCGTACTCGACGCGGCGCTTCCGGGGCGGGACCGGGAGGGGGCGCCGTTGCCGGGGTCGGCGGAGGAGCGGCGGGTGGTGGACGCGTTCGCGCGGGCCTTCGAGGCGGGGGACGTCGCGGCGCTCGTGGAGCTGCTCACGGCGGACGCGCGGCTCACGATGCCGCCGGTGGAGGCGACGTACGAGGGGGTGTCGGCGGTCGCGGACTTCCTGCGGACGGTCGTCTTCGCGGACGGGCGCGGCTATGTGCTCCGGCCGGTGCGGGCGAACGGGCAGCCGGCGTTCGCGCTCTACCGGCGGGACCGGGGTTCGTCGATCGCGCACGCGCACGGCGTGATGGTGCTGGGCCTCGCCGGTGGCCGGGTGGCGGACATGACGCGGTTCGTCGACACCGGGCTGCTCGGGGTCTTCGGGATGGCGCGGTCCCTGCACGAGAGGTGACCTGCGCGAGGGGTGATCTGCGGGGCGGGGGCCGTCAGGGCAGGCGGCGGACGCTGGAGCGCAGGACGGAGTGGGTGCCGAGCAGGTGGCGGGACTGGGTGGTGGAGCGGGGGCCCGCGGACTCCTCGGCGAGGGCGAGGCGGACGGACTCGCGGCCGAGTTCGTAGGCGGGGATGTTGACCGTGGTCAGCGGGGGGTTGAGGTCCTGGGCGAGGCCGTCGTTGTTGTAGCCGACGACGGAGATGTCCTCGGGGGTGCGCAGGCCGTACTCGCGCATCGCGGCCATCGCGCCGGCCGCGGCCTGGTCGTCCCCGGCGAAGACCGCGGTGAAGTCGGGCCGTCCGGCGCAGTCGGCGAGGATCTGCCGCATGTTGGCGTAGCCGTGGGCGCGGCCGACGCCGATGCCCTCGACGCGTTCGGCGGACGGCGGCAGGCCGTGGTCGGCGAGTGCCCGGCGGTATCCGGCGATGCGCGGCTCGATGGTGGTGTGGCCGGGCATGGTGCCGAAGAAGAGGACGTCGCGGTGCCCGGCGGACAGCAGGTGGCTGGTGATGGCGTAGGCGCCGGCCTCGTTGTCGTACTCGACGACCAGGACGGGCATGTCGGGGCTGGGCGCGGGGCGGCCGCACAGCACGAGGCGGGAGCCGGCCGCGGCCAGGCCGTGGGCGTACTCGCCGAGCCGGGCCTGGTAGCGCTCGTCCTCGACGGCGCCGCCGACCAGGACGACGAACTCGCAGCGCTGCTCGCGCATCATCTGGACGAGGGCCAGTTCGCGTGCCTCGTCGCCGCCGTGGCTGCACACCATGCACAGGCGGCCGCGGGCGGCGGCCTCCTGCTCGACGCCCTGGGCGACGGAGGCGTAGAAGGCGCTGTCGACGGAGGAGACGATGACGGCGATGGTCTTGGGCCCGGTGCCGGCGAGGGCGCGGGCGCGGCCGTCGATGACGTAGTCGAGGTCCTTGACGGCCCGCAGCACCTTGGCGCGTGCCGCGGCCGACGTCGGGTAGTTCCCGGCGAGAACACGCGAGACGGTGGCGACCGAGACGCCCGCGCGGTCCGCGACGTCGCGGATGGTGACGCGGCGCGTGCCGTTGCCGCCGGCCGTGCTGCCCGGTCCTGCCGTGCTGCCCGGCCCTGGTGAAGTCTCCGCCATCCCCGCCATCCGATGTCCCCGGCGCACCGGTGTGCCCGGTGCTGCCGGTGTCCGCCCCGGCCGTGCGCCGCCGCCCCAGCGTAGTGGGCCGGGTGCGGCGGCGCGGGGCCGGTGCGCGTCCGTGGTCGTCCGTGGTCTGCTGCCCGTTCCGGCGGTGTGCCGGGTGTGGGTGTCAGTGGTTCGAGGCGTAGTCCTTCGCGTAGTCCTCGGCTATCTGGTCCAGGCCCTGGTTGCGCATCTTCTTCACCGTGTCGTCCCAGGCGCTCAGGGGCTTGCGGCCGCTGACGATGTCGCCGATCGTGTCGGTGCGCAGCTGGTCGACGGCGGCGCCGACGCGGCTGACGGTCTCGGACTGGAGGCCGAAGCGCGGGTTCTTCACCAGCATCGGGGCGACCTTGAGCTGCCAGGCGTGGTTGCGCTGGACGACGTCCGGGCGGCCGGGCAGGTAGAGGACCTGCGGGGCGTCGCACAGGTACTTGATCGGCAGCTGCACCGGGTTCTCGACCTGCCCCAGCTCGGTGGGGATGGGCGAGCCGTTCTTGTCGCGGGTGAAGTGGGTGCCCTCGACGCCGAAGTGGTTGAGCTCGTACTCCTTGGTGCCGAACGGCGAGGCGAGGTAGTCCAGGACGCGCAGGATGAGCTTGATGCGGTCGGGCGTGGTCTTCTTCAGCACGGTGTAGCCCCACGCGCCCTTCGCCCGCTGCATGCCGGGCTTGGCACCGTTGGAGGGGGTGTACGGGACGGCCGCGTCGAGCACGAAGGCGTCCTTGATGCTGGGGATGGAGGTGCTGAGCGCCCCGAAGCCGTCCACCATGGAGCCGACGGTGCCGTTGTAGAAGAAGGTCTTGCAGTCGACCGTCGAGGTGCCCAGGACGTTCGGGTTGTAGAGGTTGGCCTGGCGCAGCTTGAGCATGTACTCGATGGAGGCGCGGTACTCGTCGGTGGTGTACGCGCTGACGAAGGCGCCGCCGTCGAGCTTCCACTCCTGCGGGGCGCCCCACGCCATGGAGTGCATGGTCTCGCCGAACAGCAGCGGCGCCGACGAGCCGAGGCCGTACTTCCTGCCGTGCGTGGCGGCCTTGGCGACCTCCAGGAAGTCGTCCGAGGTCCAGCCGTCCTTCATCCCGGCGGCGGTGAAGACGTCGTTGTTGATCCACAGGCAGTTGCCGGGCGCCGAGCGCTGGACGGGGATGCCCCACAGCCGGCCGCTGATGTGGCCCATGTCCTGCCAGACGTACGTGGGCAGGTTCGCCAGGTTCGGGTAGGCCTTGATGGCGTCGCCGGAGATGTAGTCCGACAGGTCGGCGCACTTGGAGACGACGAAGTCGGCCTCGCGGGGGAGGGTGTGGCCGCCGCCGAAGTTGATGACGTCGGGCAGGTCGTTGCCCGCCATCATGGTGGCCATCTTGGTCATGTAGTCGGAGTCCGGGACGACCGTGAACTCCAGCTTGATGCCCAGCGCCTCGTTGATCGCCGTCCAGAACTTGTTCTCGCCGGCCGGCTTGGGCGGAGTGCCGTAGGTGATCGTCATCACCTTGATCGTCTCGCCCTTGCCGGGCTTGTCGTGGACGGCGGTGGCGAGTTCCTTGGGGTAGCTCAGGTAGCCGGGCTGGATGCCGTCGGCGGTGCCGGGCAGGTCGGGGGCGGGCCCGGAGAAGGGCACGTACGCGGGCCAGGGGGCGAGCTTCTTGCCGGCGTTGCCCACGTCGTGCTTCTTGCCCGAGGTGGAGCAGGCGGCGAGAACGGACGGCGCGGCCACGGCGGCACCACTTGCGGCGATCGAGCGCAGGAGGGAGCGCCGCGAGAACGACGGGGTACTCACGGGAGGTCCTTTCGGAGAGGGGTTTGTTGCTCTAGCTCTTGATGGCGCCGGTGAGCACGCCCTTGGTGAAGTACTTCTGGAGGAAGGGGTAGACGAGCAGGATCGGTACGGTCGCCACGACCAGCACCGCCATCTGGATCGTCTGCGGCGCGGCGACCTGCGAGGCGTCGCCGACACCGGAGTCCGCGAGCTGCGCGCCGCCGATGACGTACGTGCGCAGCACCTGCTGGAGCGGCCACTTGCCGGAGTCGAGGTAGATCGAGGCGTAGAACCAGGCGTTCCAGTACGACACCGCGTAGAACAGGCCCACCACGGCGAGCGCGGCCTTGGACAGCGGCAGCACGATGCGGCGCAGGATCAGCCACTCGCTCGCGCCGTCCAGCCGGGCGGCCTCGTACAGCTCCTCGGGCAGCGACTGGAAGAAGCCGCGCAGCACGACCAGGTTGAAGACGTTGATGAGCACCGGGGCGACCAGCGAGCTGTAGCCGTTGAGCAGGTGCAGGCCCTTGACCAGCAGGAACGAGGGGATCATGCCGGGCGGGAAGAGGAAGGTGAAGAGGATCAGCAGCAGGATCGGCCGGCCGCCGAAGACATCGCGGCGGCTGAGCGCGTAGGCCAGGCCGATCGTGCAGACCATGCTCGCCGCGGTGCCGACGATCGTGATGCCGGCGCTGACCCACAGGGCGTGGGTGACGATGCCGCCGTCGAAGAGCTGGTGGTAGGCGCGCAGCGTGGGGTGCTGCGGCCACAGCACCCAGCCGCCGTTGGCGACGACCTCGTCGGTCGAGGCCAGGCTCGTCGCGACGATGATCAGGAAGGGCACGCACACCAGCAGCACGACCGCGACCAGCGCGACCGCCTTCGCGGCCTGCGTGACCGGGCGCGGGCGCTCCATCCACGCCGGGCGGGCGGGGCGGCGGGCCGCCGGACGCGGCCGGCGGCGGCCCTGGGCGAAGCTGCTCACTGGTAGACCCCCTGCTCGCCGAGGCGGTGCGCGACCTTGTTCGCGGCGAAGACGAGTGCGGCGCCGACGACGCCCTTGAACAGGCCGGCCGCGGCGGCGTACCCGTAGTCGCCGCCGACCAGGCCCTTGAAGTAGACGAAGGTGTCGATGACCTCGGCCGCGCCGGTGCCGACGGAGGCGCGCTGCAGCAGCATCTGCTCGAAGCCGACCGACAGGATGTCGCCGAGCCGCATGATCAGCAGCAGCACGATGATCGGCCGGATCGCGGGCAGTGTGACGTTCCAGAACCGCCGCCACGGGCCCGCCCCGTCGAGCGCGGCGGCCTCGTACTGCTGCTCGTCGACCTGGCCGAGCGCGGCCAGGAAGATGATCGTGCCCCAGCCGCAGTCCTTCCAGATGACCTGGGCGATGACCAGCGGCTTGAACGCCTCGGGGTTGCCGATGACGTTCACGGTGTGCAGGTGCGCGTCGCCGAGGACGTTGTTGAGCAGGCCCGTCTCGCCGAGCACCTGCTGGAAGACCGCCACGACGATCACCCAGGACAGGAAGTGCGGCAGGTAGGCGACCGACTGCACGAAGCGCCGGACGCTGTCCCGGGTGAGGCTGTGCAGCAGCAGTGCCAGCGCGATCGGCACCGGGAAGAAGAAGACCAGCTGGAGCAGCGCGATCACCACGGTGTTGAGCAGCGCGTGCCAGAAGTCCGGGTCGCCGAACATGGTCTGGAAGTTGTCGAAGCCCACCCATGCGCTGGCCCACAGGCCGTCGAAGGGGACGTAGTCCTTGAACGCGATGACGTTGCCCGCCAGCGCGCCGTAGTGGAAGACCAGGAAGTACACCACGCCCGGGGCCATCAGCACCAGAAGTGCCCAGTCCCTGCGCAGCCGTTTGAGGCGCGTCCCACGCCCCGCCCGTCCGGCCCGTCCGTCTGCACCGGACGCACCCGCCGCCCCTGTGCGGCCGGTGGCGTCCCGTTCGGCTATCGCCATTGCGTCCTCCTCGACGCCTTGAGGTGGGGGGAACCTAAACCGGTTACTACGACAGGGTCAAGCCCTTGTGCACGGGAAAGCGTTGACCCATGGGGTGCACGCACCTAATGTGAGTGCATCAGGAAGTAACCGATTACACGGCGATCACACGCAAGGGGCAGACATGGCGGAGCGTCCGAAGCTGGTGCTGGCGATGCAGCAGGACATCGTGGACCTCGTCCTCCCGGCACCGCTGCGCGCCCGGCTCGACACGCTCGCCGACGTCCACCCGCTGCTCGTCACCGACGCCGCCGACCCCGCCTCCGACACGGCCCTCACCACAGCGGAGATCCTCCTCACCGGATGGGGCGCCCCCCGGATCGACACCGCGTTGCTCGCCCGCACCCCGCACCTCGCCGCCGTCATCCACGCCGCCGGAACGGTCAAGCACCACGTGGGGCCCGAGGTGTGGGAACGCGGCATCGCCGTCTCCTCCGCCGCCGACGCCAACGCCGCACCCGTCATCGAATTCACCATGGCCGCCGTCACCCTCGCCGCCCGCCGCACCCTCGGCTACGCCGCCGGCTATCACCACGGGCAGCAGCCCGCCCACGCCGAACGACGCGGCGCCGACGGAGCCGTCGTCGGCGTCATCGGCGCCTCCCGCATCGGCCGCGGCGTCATCGCCCGGCTGCGCGCCGCCGACGCGCACTTCCAGATCCTCCTCGCCGACCCGTACGTCACCCCCGACGACGCCCAGACCCTCGGCGTACGGCTCGTCGACCTCGACGAACTCTGCGCCGCCTCCGACATCGTCACCATCCACGCCCCCGACCTGCCCGAGACCCACCACCTCCTCGACGCCCGCCGCCTGCGCACCCTGCGCGACGGCGCCGCCGTCATCAACACCGCACGCGGCCGCCTCCTCGACACGGAAGCGCTGGCGCGCGAATGCGAGAGCGGGCGGATCGAGGCGTACCTCGACGTCACCGACCCCGAGCCGCTGCCGGAGGAGCACGTGCTCCACCGGCTCCGCAACGTGCTCCTCACCCCGCACATCGCCGGCTGCCAGGGCTCCGAGGTCGCCCGCCTCGGCGCGTACGCGGTGGACGAGGTCGAACGCTTCCTCTCCGGCGCCCCTTTGCGCGGCGCCGTCGCCGCGGAAGACCTCGCGCGTATCGCCTGACCTCCCCCCTGCCGGGGGCTGAGCGCGCAGCCCCCGCGCCCCTTTGCGCCAGGGGGTGCCTGTTGCGGTAGGCGTCGCGATCGTCCGCCCGGTGGGGGCTTGTCGCGCAGTTCCCCGCGCCCCTTAAAAACGGGAACTCTCCCACGCGGCTGTGCCCCGCGCCCCTTAAAAACGGGAACTCTCCCACGCGGCTGTGCCCCGCGCCCCTTAAAAACGGGAACTCTCCCACGCGGCTGTGCCCCGGGCCCCGGAAAAACGGGTGCTGTCGCGCGCAGCCGCGCCCCTGGAAACGGGAACTCTCTCCCGGCAGGCAGCCGCTGAACCGGCCTGGAGGGGGACGGTGCGGGGTGCCCCCGCAGGAATGCGCTGGGAGGGGCTCACCTACTACGTAGGAGGGTGAAGGCGCATTCCGAGGAGGTGCCCCGTGGCGGCCCCCGACCCAGCGGCGGCGGCGCCGCGAAAGGGGCGCGGGGAACTGCGCGCTCAGCCCCCACCGCAGGGAAGGTCGCACACCGCACCGCACCACGCAGAACGGAGCGCCCCCCTCCGCTAGCGCAGCGGCAGCGCGTCGGGGACCACGGACGCCGTGGCCGACGGGTCGAGGGTGAGGCGGAGATCGGCCGCGGGCCAGAGCGGGGTGGGCCAGCGGGCGGCGGCCTGCTCGGGGGAGCGGAGGACGGCCAGCGTGGGGAGGCCCGCCGCGGTGCCCTCCGCGAGGAGGACGGGGAGGTCGGGCGCCGGCGCGAGCGCCGCGACGTCGTCGAGGACGAACGTCAGTGGTGGGTCGAGCCGGCCGGCGGGTGACCCTGCGGCCATGCGCCGGCCGTGCTCGACCACGCTGGAGACGAGTGCGGTGAGCAGGGGCATCGCACCCAGATGGGCCCGCGGGTCCTCGACCCGCTCACCCACCACGTACAGCGTTCCCAATTCCGCGGCCCACGACTCCACGTCGAGCCCCCCGGTCCGCGGCGGATTGCAGGCGTCGCGGATGTGCACGGAGCCCAGCGGCTCCAGGATCTGCCGGATGAGCGCCTGCGCGGCGTCCCGCCGGTCGGGGTGCGCGTGCAGCACCGACTCCAGTTCGCCGCTCCAGCCGGAGGCCGCGTGCGGGTCGGAGCGCAGGATGCGCACCGCGTCGGCCGCGGCCTGGCCGCCCGCCGCCCAGCGGTGGACCTGGCGGAAGGGTCGGCCGTCGACCGCGGCGGCGTGCAGCCAGCAGCGCAGCAGCGTCACGGCGGTGGAGTGCACGATGGCCTCGTCGGCGCGCGACGTACGCAGCGGGGCGAGCAGCGCGGCCGCCCGTGTCCCCGCGGTCGCGGGCTGCTCGCAGCCGCCGTGCGGCGCCCACCGCAGCCGTCCGGGCACGTCCAGCAGGTGCGCGGGGTCGTAGACGTGGACGGGCCCGAGCTTGCTGCGGTTGCCGACCGTCTGATGGTACGTGTCGGGGTCCGCCGTGGTGACCAGGACCGGGCCCGCGGCCGCGAGGACGGCCGGCTGCACGACGCGCTTGGCCTGGTCGCCGCGCGGCCCGGCGAACAGCGCGTAGGTGCGCGTCACCTCGCCGCCGTCCAGGGCCGCCGGGCGCGGCTCGGGCGCGGCGGCGACCGGGGGCAGTTCGGCGGTGACGGGGTCGGCGGCGCGCGGCGGCGCCGCCTGCGGCACCGTACGGAACCACGCGTCCAGCCCGTCGCCCTTGCCGTGCGCGTCGCCCGGTGCGCGGCCGCGGCGGC
>NZ_JBSGHL010000113.1:0-8240 GCF_053604375.1 Streptomyces sp. NPDC004031
GCCGCGGGGCCGTCGGCCCGCGGGCCGTCCGGGGCCGCCGCGGGGTCGTCGACGCCGGCCGCCGGGCCGTCCGGCTTCGTGCCGGGGTCGTCGGACGGACCGGTCAGCGCGGCGAGTTCGTCCAGGACCGTGGTGACCGTCGTCATGCGGACCAGGGACGAGTCCGGGACCGTCGCCCCGTAGCGGGATTCCAGCTGGTGGACCAGCCAGGCCAGCTCCATCGAGTCGACGGTCTCGGGGACCTCCTCCGGCGGGCGGTCGCCGAAGGCCGCGAGGATCGCGAGGATCTCGGCGCGGCCCGGCGCGGCGGGCGACGGCGGTGGCACCTGCGGCGGCGAGGGCTGCGGCACGGCCGCGCTCACTGGCCCGCGGCGGGGGCCGACGCGATCCGGGCGGCCAGCGCCGCGCCGAACTCGCCCAGCGTCATCGTGCCGAGCTGCTCGGCCTCGTCCTCCTCGAAGACGACGCCGAACCGTTCCTCCGCGCGGATGCCCAGCTCGGCCAGGGCGAGCGACTCCAGGTCGATGCCGGCCGGGCCGAGCGGGGTGTCGTCGTCGACGTCGGCGACGCTGTAGTTCATCTCGCTCAGCGCTTCGAGCACGAACGCGCGGATCTCATCGGTGGACATCTCGGTGGACATCGCGGGGGCTCCCTCTGCGGTGGCTTGCGTGACGGCGGCGGTGCTGACGGTGTGGCGCTGGCGGTGACGGGTGCCGGGACGGCGGGTCACCCGGCGGGCGGCCGGTCCGGCGGCGGTTCGGCGGACGCGGACGCGGTGGTGGCAGCGGTGGGGTTCGGGGCCGCGGTGGCGGCCGCGCGCAGCACCGCGAGGTCGCGCACGAGCTTCCCCGTGGCGGTGCGCGGCAGTTCGTCGACGACGTGCAGCAGCCGCGGCCGTTTGTACGGGGCCAGCCGCTCCTGGAGCCCGGCCTCGACGCGGCCGCGCGCGTCCGGCGCGCGCAGGACCGTGTAGGCCTCGACGGAGGAGCCGAAGACCACGACCGCGTCGGCGACGTCCGGGAGTTCGGCCAGGGTGTGCTCGACCTCGGTGAGATCGACCTTGAGGCCGCCCACCGACACCTGCGAGTCCCGCCGGCCGAGCACGCGGATCCGCCCGGTGGCCGGATCGACGCTGCCGCCGTCGCGGGTGTGCAGCCAGCCGTCCGACCAGCGGTCCGGGTCGTCGAGGCCGATGTAGGGCGACCGCTCGGTGGCGATCAGCAGCTCGCCGCCCGCCTCCCGTACGGAGATGCCCGGTGCGGGCGTGACCTCGGGGCGGTGCTCGCCGAACAGGTCGGTGGCGATGACGCCGACCTCGGTCATCCCGTACATGCTGCCCAGCCGCACGCCGTAGCGGTCGGTGAAGGCCTCGTGCACACGGGCCCGCACCAGCTCACCGCCGGTCGTCATGCCGGTGAGCTGCGGCAGCCGCGGCGGCCGCGCGACCCAGCTGAGCAGTTCGATGTGGAAGGGCACGCCGAGCAGCGTGGTCGGTTCGGGCCCGGCGGCGACGGTGGCGAGGATGCCCTCGGCGGAGGCGCGCGCGGGGAAGGCGAGCCGCACCCCCGCGGCCAGGCTGTGCAGCAGGCCGCCGACGAGGCCGAGGACGTGGACCATGGAGGCCATCGAGACGATGCGTTCACCGGCTCGCGGCACCCCGTCGATCCGTGCGTAGCGGCCGATCTCGGCGACGAGGTCGGCGGCCGTCCGGCCGATGATCTTCGCCGGTCCGGTGGAGCCCGAGCTGAGCTGCACCAGCGCGTGCGGGGTGCGGGCGGGCAGTCCGCCGGCCCGCGCGCGGACCACCGGGTGCTGCTCGTGGTAGCCGCGGGCGGGCCCCGGCCCGACGGGCTCGGCGGTCACCACGACCTGGGCGGCCAGCCGCTCCAGCGCGCGCCCGGTCTCGTACGGGGTGAGCCGGTGGTCGAGCAGCGCGACCTGCGCGCCGCCGCGCCAGCCCGCGAGCAGGTCGGTGACGAGCGCGAGCGAGGGCGCCAGGCACAGCGCCGCGGTACCGCCCGCGCGCAGTCCGGCGGCGGCGAGTTCGGTCTGCCGTTCCCGGACCAGGCGGCGCAGCTCGGCCCGGGTGACGGGCGCGTCGAAGACCAGGCAGACGTCGGCGCCGGGCCCGGCGAGCAGGACGTCGTCCACCCAGGAGCTGTCCCAGGAGCCGTCCCAGGACCCGTCCCGGCCTTCCCAGGGTGTCGTCGAGGCAGCCTTCATGAAGAACCCGGACCCCTTTCATGATTCCCGGTCTGGTGGTTTCCCGGCGGTCCGCCGCTCCCGGTTTCCCGGTCCGCCGGCGAATCCGGCCCGTGCGGGCCGGACCGCGCCGGGGCAATCGGAATGGTCCAGATCAATAGCGGGCCGACCGAAATTCCCACGCCGAACTTTCAACTCAGAATTCCGCGCTGTCAAGCCCCGCTCCGGTCTGCGGCGACAAATTCCTCATCAATCCCTGCTGTATCGATCCGTCACACGCGACACAAATCTTCTCGTATTGACGATCCGCGACGCCCGCCGCTAGCATGGCCGCTCATTGGCCAACTGCCGTGATCCGGCTGGAAGTTGGCAGCTCAGAACGGCACCGCCACTTGCAGGTGATCCCCCAGTCGCCCTCACGGCTCGGTGGTCCCATTTCCGCGGCCGCCCTCCCGGCCTGCGTTTTCGCGCCCTCCTGCGCGCTTCTCACCGCACCGCCGTCCTGCACGATCCCCCACGTCCTGCTCCTGCGCTGCACCAACTCCGCTTCTCCTGCGTTCCGCACTTCTTGCACGCACTTCCGGGGCAACATGTGCACCGCTCCCGGTTTCCTTATTCACGTGCCCGTGTCCCGGCCGCCGTATCCCGCGGTGCCGCCGTCGGCCCGGTGCATGCTTGCCCACGTTATTCCGCTTACCGCATTCCCGATTCCGCATGCTCTTTTTCCCGAGGATTGGCCGCCATTGGAACCTGGGACCGGCGCCGGCCTGAACACGGCCGTGGAGCGCTACTACGACATCACGCTCGATCTCTACGAGGACCTGTGGGGAGAACACGTCCACCACGGTTTCTGGGATCCGGGGGAAATACCCGGCGCCAATGGCGCCGACCGGCACGCCGCCACCGACCGGCTGGTGCGTGAACTGGTCGAATTCACCGGTGTCCCGCCCCGCTCGACCGTCCTGGACGTCGGCTGCGGCATCGGCGGTCCCGCGCTGCACCTCGCGGGCGCGATGGACTGCACCGTCGAGGGCGTCACGCTGAGCGCCCGGCAGGCGGCCAGGGCCGGGGAGAAGGCGCAGGCCGCGGGGCTGGCCGGGCGCGCCCGCTTCCATCAGCTGGACGCGCTCTCCACCGGCTTCCCGGACGCGTCCTTCGACGTGGTCTGGGCGCTGGAGAGCCTGATGCACCTGTCCGACCGCCCGGCCT
Source organism: Streptomyces sp. NPDC004031 (assembly GCF_053604375.1). NCBI lineage: Bacteria > Bacillati > Actinomycetota > Actinomycetes > Kitasatosporales > Streptomycetaceae > Streptomyces > Streptomyces sp. NPDC004031. The sequence continues at coordinate 3,412 of NZ_JBSGHL010000113.1, forward strand.
TCTTCGCCGAGGCGCTGCGCCTGCTGCGCCCCGGCGGCATCCTCGCGGTGGCCACCTGGTCGGTGCGCGACGGCGAACTGGCCGACGACGAGCGCGACCTCGTACGGCAGATCCTCCAGCACCAGGTCATGCCGCACTTCTCGTCGCTGGAGGAGCACGAGCGGCTCGCCCGCGCGGCCGGTTTCGCGGAGGTCGCCACGGTCGACTGGAGCAACGCCGTCGCCAACTCCTGGGATCCGTCCTTCGCGCAGATCGCCCGCTACGACCGGGGCCGTACCGAGATGCGCCGGCTGGCCCGCGAACGCGGCGTGGACGTGCTGGGCTTCTTCCACGCGGGGCCGCTCATGACCAAGGGCTTCGAGACCGGCGTCATCACCTACGGCGCCCTGCGGGCCGTCAAACCCGCGACCGCCGCGTCGGACGCGGCGGCGGACACGGACGCGCTCGTACGGCCCGTCGCGGACCTGCTGCGGCGGATCACCGGCGAGGACGCCGCGTGGCTGGAGGCCGTGACACCCGCCAGCCGGGTGGACGGCGACCTGCTCGTCGAGAGCCAGGAACTCGCCGCCTGGAGCGCCGCGCTGCGGGAGCGCTACGGCGAGCGCGTCGATCTCGCCGGGCACGTCGCCGGGCTGGACATCGACGCGATCGTCGAGCTGACGGTCGGCGATGTGGCCGCCTACGTGGCCGCCCACCGCGATTCCCACGCCGACCGGCCCGCCGGCCGCGACGCCGACCGACCCGGTGACGCAGAGGGCGACCGCGGCACCGTTCCCGCGAAGAGCGGCTGATGGGCCGCTACCTCTTCGTCTCGCTGCCGCTGAGCGGGCATGTGCACCCGCTCGCCGCGGTGTCGAAGGAGCTGGTCGCACGCGGCCACGACGTGCTGTGGGCCGGGTCGGAGTCCTTCCTGCGGCCGGTGCTCGGGCCGGACGCCGCGATCGCGCCCATCCCGCTGCGGGCGCACCGCGGGCAGGCCGACCGGGGCATGGCCGCGGCGAAGTCGCGCTGGGAGGGCTACATCGTCCCGCACGCCCGGGTGACGCTGCCCGGCATCGAGCGGGCCGTCGCCGCCTTCCGGCCGGACGTCCTCGCCGTGGACCAGCACGCCGTGGCCGGCGCCGTGGCGGCGCACCGCGCCGGGCTGCCCTGGGCGAGTCTCGCGCCGACCACCATGGAGCTGACCCGGCCCTACCGGGCGCTGCCGCTCGTCGAGGCGTGGATCCACGAGCGGATGGCGGAGATCTGGACGGCCGCCGGGATGCCCGGCCGCCCGCCGCACGACCTGCGCTTCTCCCCGCACCTGCTGGTCGGCTTCACGGGCGAGGCGCTCAACGGCCCGCTGGACTGGCCGGACAACGCCCGGCTGGTCGGCCCGGCGCTCGCCGCCCGGCCCCCGGACACCTCCTTCCCGTGGGAGTGGCTGGACCCGGCACGCCGTCATGTGCTGGTCACCGTCGGCACCCTGGCGCTGGACCTCGCCGAGGACTTCCACGCCCGGGTCGTCGAGGCACTGCGCCCGATCGCCGGGAGCGTCCAGGCGATCGTGATCGCCCCGGACGGCACGGTGCCCGGCGCGCCCGGGGCCGATGTGCTGGTACGGCCGCGGGCCCCGGTGCTGGAGCTGATGCCGCGGCTGGACGCGGTGGTCAGCCACGGCGGGCTCAACACCGTCTGCGAGGCGCTCGCGCACGGTGTGCCGCTGGTCGTCGCGCCCATCAAGGGCGACCAGCCGCTCAACGCCGCCCGGGTCGCGGCTGTCGGCGCGGGACGCCGGGTCAGATTCCCCAGCGCCCGCCCGGAGGAGCTGCGCGGCGCGCTGCTCGCCGTGCTCGACGACCCGTCCTACCGCGCCGCCGCCGGACGGGTCCGCGACTCCTTCGCCGCCGCGGGCGGCGCCGCGGCCGCCGCCCGGCACCTCGAAGGACTCCTGGCCGCACCACCCGAACCACGCTCCGCCGCAAGGGAGATGACGACGACGTGAAGACGCTCCGCGACACCTGGCTGGTCTTCCAGCGGCACATGCTGCTGCTGTCCCGGTCGCCGCTGTCCATCCTGCTGGGTGTGGCCCAGCCGGTCATCTACATGGCGCTGTTCGCGCCGCTGCTCAAGCCCGCGCTGGCGTCCATGGGCGCCGACTCGATGACCGACGCCTACCGCATCTACGTCCCCGGCATGCTCGTCGCGCTCGCGCTCGGCGGCGGCCTCTACGTCGGCTTCGGTCTGCTCGCGGAGCTGGCGTCCGGCGTCGTGGAGCGGGCCCGGGTGACGCCGGTGAGCCGGGTGGCACTGCTGCTCGGCCGGGCGCTGCGCGATGTCGTGGTGCTGGTCGTCCAGGCGGCCGTCATCATCGTGCTGGCGATGCCGCTGGGCCTGTTCGTGCACATCACCGACCTGCTGCTGGCGTACGCGCTGCTCGCCCTCATCACGCTGACCAGCTCCGCGGTGTCGTACGGGATCGCGCTCAAGGTGAGCAATCCCAACGCGCTGGGCCAGGTGGTCAACAACATCGCGCAGCCGCTCATGCTGCTGTCCGGCACGCTGCTGCCGCTCGCACTCGCCCCGCTGTGGCTGCGCCGGATCTCGGACTGGAACCCCTTCAGCCGCGCGGTCGTCGGCATGCGCGCGCTCTTCGCCGGGCACGCCGGGGACTCCTCGGTGTGGCAGAGCATCGCGCTGCTGGCCGCGGTCGCGCTCGTCGCCCTGGCGTGGTCGGCCCGGCTGTTCGCCCGCTCGGTGCGCTGACCGCGCCGCCCGCCCCCGCCGTACCCCCGCACCGCACACACCCCCGAGCACGACAAGGACGCCTCGATGATTGAGACCAGGGACCTGCGGAAATCCTTCCGCACCGGGCGGCGCCGCTCGTCCACGACCGTGGAGGCGGTCACCGGCCTCGACCTGACCGTGGCCGCGGGGGAGATCTTCGGCTTCCTCGGCCCGAACGGCGCGGGCAAGACCACCACCCTGCGGATGCTCGCCACCCTGCTGCCCCCCGACGGCGGCGACGCCGTCGTCGCGGGCGCCGACCTGCGCACCGCGCAGGCCCAGGTGCGGCGCAGCATCGGCTACGTCGCCCAGGGCGGCGGCACCTGGGACGACGTCACCGCCCGCGAGGAACTCGTCCTCCAGGCGCGGATGTTCGGCTCCTCCCGGGCCGAGGCGCACGAGCGCGCCGCCGAGGCGCTGGACGCCTTCGACCTGACCGGCTACGCGGACCGGAACTGCCGCACCTACTCCGGCGGCCAGCGGCGCCGGGTGGACATCGCGCTCGGCGTCGTCCACCGGCCCAAGGTGCTCTTCCTGGACGAGCCGACCTCGGGTCTGGACCCGCAGAGCCGCGCGCACATGTGGGACGAGATCCGCCGGCTGCGCGCCGACGGCATGACGGTCTTCCTCACCACGCACTACCTGGACGAGGCCGACGCGCTGTGCGACCGGATCGCCATCATCGACGGCGGCCGGACCGTCGCCGAGGGCACCCCGGCCGAGCTGAAGCGGCAGATCGCGGGCGAGGTCGTCACCCTGGAGGTCGCCGACCACCCGGCGAAGGCCGCCGAGGTGCTGGCCGGCCTGGAGTGCGTGCGCTCCGCCGAGGTGCGCGACGCCGGCGACCTGCGGCTCGCGGTGGACGCGGGCGAGACGGCCATGCCGCGCATCATGCGCGCCCTCGCCGACGTCGGGGTGGAGCTGGCGACGATCGAGCTGCACCGCCCGACGCTCGACGACGTGTTCCTGGCCAGGACCGGCCGCTCGCTGCGGGAGTCCTGACCCATGGAGCACACCGCGACGACGGGGGAGAAGCCGATGGAGCAGCGGGCAGCCGACCGGAGCCGTACCGTACGGCGGGCGGTGGTCACCGGCGGGGCCGGGTTCGTCGGCTCGCACCTGTGCGACCGGCTGCGGGCCGAGGGCGCCGAGGTCGTGTGCGTCGACAACCTGCTCACCGGCAGCACCGACAACCTCCACGCCCGCACCGGCGACCCGGGCTTCACACTGGAGGTCCGCGACGTCTGCGAGCCCTTCGACGTGGCGGGGCCGGTCGACCTGGTGGCGCACCTGGCCTCCCCGGCCTCCCCGCTGGACTACGCCCGGCACCCCCTGGAGACGCTGCGGGCCGGCTCCCACGGCACCGCCAACGCCCTGGACCTCGCCCACCGCAAGGGCGCCCGCTTCCTGCTCGCCTCCACCTCCGAGGTCTACGGCGACCCGCTCGTCCACCCGCAGTCGGAGAGCTACTGGGGCAACGTCAACCCGGTCGGCCCGCGCAGCCAGTACGACGAGGCCAAGCGCTACGCCGAGGCCCTCACCACCGCCTACCGCACCACGCTCGGTGTGGACACCGTCATCGTGCGGCTGTTCAACACCTACGGCCCGCGGATGCGGCGCGGGGACGGCCGGGCGGTGCCCGCCTTCGTGACCCAGGCGCTCGCCGGGGAGCCGCTGACCGTCGCCGGGGACGGCTCGCAGACCCGCTCGCTGTGCTACGTCGACGACACCGTGGCGGGGCTGCTCGCCGCCGCGGCGTCCGGGCACCCCGGGCCGGTCAACCTGGGCAACCCGGTGGAGCTGACCATCCTGGAACTGGCCCGCCGCATCCGCGACCTGTGCGGTTCCGACTCGCCGGTCGGCTTCGTGCCGCGCCCGGTGGACGACCCGGGACTGCGCCGGCCCGACATCGCGCTGGCCCGCGCGGCGCTGGGCTGGCAGCCGGTGGTGGACGTCGACAAGGGTCTGGCGATCACCGTCGAGTGGTTCGCCCGCCCGCTCGCCGGACAGCAGGCGGGGCCCCGGGCCTGAAGCCCGGGGCCCCCCGGGGGGCCGCACCGGGG
>NZ_JBSGHL010000114.1:0-8204 GCF_053604375.1 Streptomyces sp. NPDC004031
GGGAACTGCGCGAGCAACCCACCACCGGCCGGTGGTCCGGAGCGGACCGAACTGCCCCTTCGGGCCGGTCGACTACCCGCGCCCCGGTGGGGGCTTGTCGCGCAGTTCCCCGCGCCCCTAAAAAACGGATCCCCGGCGCGGCACGCACAGCCCCAAAAACGGGCCCACCGCGCCGTACGCGCAGCCCGAAAACGGGTGCCCCGCGCCGTACGCGCAGCCCGAAAACGGGTGCCCCGCGCCGTACGCGCAGCCCGGAAACGGGTGCTCCGCGTGGCCCGCGCACGCCGAAAAAGAGGGCCCAGCGCGGCACGCGCTACGGAGAACGGGTGCCCCGCGCGGCACGCGCAGCCCCCGCCGGGGGCGGGGTCAGGGGGCGGGCCTGCGGCGCAGGGTTGCTGCGAGGGCGGGGATTAGTGCTGCCACGAGAAGCGCCGCGGCGACGCGGCGATCGGAGTGGGAGCCGGAAACCCGCGGCGCCACCGTCGCGAACGCACCAAGCACCCCCACCCCCAACGTCGCGCCGAACTGGCGCACCGCGTTGAAGAGGCCGCCCGCCGCGCCCGCGGTGCCGGGCGGCGCGAGGGTGATGACCGCCGTGGTGAGGGCGGGCAGCGCGAGGGAGACGCCGAAGCCCGTCGCCGCGAGCCCCGTGGCGAGCAGCACGTAGGGCGCGCCCGTCCAGACCGCGCCGCTCATGACGCCGGCGCCCGCGGCCAGCAGGCAGAGCCCGGCGAGGACGGGCGTGCGCGGCCCGGTGCGGGCCACGATGCGGCCGGTGAGCAGCGGGTTGAAGGCGGTGGGCAGCGTCATCGGCAGGAAGGCCAGGCCCGTGCCGACCGCGCTGTAGCCGAGCCGTTGCTGGAACAGCAGCGGCAGGACGAAGAGCACGCCCGTGAGGGTGAAGCCGACGGCCGCGCCGGCGAGCAGCATCGCGGCCATGCCCGGGGCCCGCAGCACCGCGCGGGCCAGGACGGGGGCGCGGCTGGCGCGCTCGCGTCGCGCGAAGAGCCACGCCGTGGCGGCGGCCGCGACGAGGGACGCCGCGGCGTGCGCCCCGTGCCGGCCGCCGCCGGCGATCACCGCGTCCGTGCCCAGGGCGAGCGCGGCGCATGCCAGCACCTGGCCCGTACGGTCGATGTGGCGGGAGGTGTCCGCGCGGCAGCGGAGTGCGGCGCCGCGCACCAGGACAAGGGTGAGTGCCGCGATCGGCGCGTTGACGAGGAAGACCGCGCGCCAGCCCGCGAGGCCGACGAGGAGTCCTCCGGCGATCGGTCCGGCGGCCAGCGCGGCGCCGCTGACCGCGGCCCATACCGCGACGGCGCGGGCTCGCCGGGCGGGTTCCGGGTAGAGGGCGGTGATCAGTGCCATCGAGCTGGGCACGCAGGCCGCCGCGGCGGCCCCGAGCACCGCCCGCAGGACGACCAGTACCCACAGTGTCGGCGCGGCGGCGCACAGCAGTGAGGCGGCGCCGAAGACGGCGACGCCGCCGCGGAAGAGCCGGTGTGCCCCGAAGCGGTCGGAGGCGGCTCCGGCGGACAGCAGCAGTGCGCCGAAGGCCACGGTGTAGCCGGTGACCGCCCACTGGAGTCCGGCGACCGAGCCGCCGAAGTCGTGCGCGAGGTCGGGTTCCGCGACCGACAGCACGGTCATGTCGAGCAGCACCATGAAGTAGCCGAGCGCGATGCCGAGCAGCGCGTACGGGGAGCGGGTGACGCCCTTCGCGGGCGAGGCGGGCGAGGCGGACGTCGGGGGCGGCTGGGGCGACTGGGGGGCGGGCTGGGTGGCGGGTCGGGCAGGGGGCTGGGCTGGCATCGGCTCTCCGGTCGTCCGGGTTCACCCGGATGGCGGGTTTACGGGGAAGTGCCCGCAGAGGTGCCGCCGAGCGTCGGTCGGCACATATCCCCGCGGAAACGCCCGCCAGCATGCGGCCCGCCCCCGTACCCCCTCCACCGGCGCAGCCGCACGCAGCGTTCGGTCCGGCCGAACGCTCCCCGGGGCCCCGCCGCGTCACCGGTCCCAGCGGGCCCGGCGTCCGCACCAGGTGACGCGCGGTCACCCGGAACCGGCCGGGGACACCCACAGGGGGATGCCCTACGCTGCGCGGGAGGCGGTTCCGCGGGGGCGGGGGGACGTGAGGCCATGACAGCGGACACGGGGAACGGGGCGGGCGCCGGGGCGTGGGGATCGGCCCTGTCGGCGCAGGAGTTCGCGGCGGTCACGGGCGCGGGGTTCGACCCGGTCGGGCAGGTCCTGGGGACGGCGGTCGTGCACATCGGCTACACCGGCAACTGGTGCTCGTCCGCGTGGTCGGCCGGCCGCAGCGCGACGACCGTGTCGTCCGTCGCGCGGGCTCCCTTCTCCGACCTGGTGCGGACGATGTACGCGGCGCGCAGGCAGGCCCTCGGGCGGGCGGTGAAGGCGTGCCTCGCGCTGGGCGGGGACGGGGCCGTGGGCCTGCGGCTGCGCGTGCGCGGCTTCCCGGCGGGCGGTACGGAGTTCACCTTCCTGGGCACCGCGCTGCGGGCCCGTTCGCGCGTCCGGCCGGCGCGGCCCTTCACGGCGCATCTGGACGGCCAGGAGTTCGCCAAGCTCGTCTGCAACGGCTGGGTGCCCACCGGGCTGGCCTTCGGGATCAGCGTCACGAGCCGGCACGACGACTACGAGTCACGCGTGCAGTCCGGCCGCTTCGCCGGGAGCCGCGAGGTCCGCGGCTTCACCGACCTGGTCACGTACGCGCGGCGGGACGCGCGCACGCAGCTCGCCGCCGACGCCGCGTCGACCGGCGGCGACGGGCTCGTGCTGGACGCGGCGGACCTGCGGGTGCACGAGCGCCCGTGCGGCAACGGCGACACCGACCACGTCGCGGAGGCCGTGCTCGCCGGCACCTGCGTCGCCCGCTTCAGCCGCACCGCACGGCACACCGGGCCGGTACGGCCCCTGACCATCATGAGACTCGAGCGGGAGAACTGACATGGCGAAGCAGACAGGCGGGGAGCCGCTCGGGCACGAGGCCCAGCTGACGGCCGCGGGGGTGCCCGAGGACGCGATGCGGCGGCTGTCGCAGCTGCGCCCGGGGCAGGCCGGGTCGCTCTTCACGTCCGACCTCTCGGTCAACGAGTTCCTGCTCGTGCGGGAGGCCGGGTTCCGGCCGCTGGGCCTGGTGCTGGGCTCGTCGATCTACCACGTCGGCATCCAGATGGGCCGCTGGTCGAAGAACCAGGAGCTCACGACGCTCTCCCAGGCGATGTACCACGCCCGGGAGCTGGCGATGAGCCGCATGGAGGCGGAGGCGAGCGAGCTGGGCGCGGACGGCATCGTGGGCGTCCGGCTGGACATCGAGATCAAGGAGTTCGGCGCCGACATCGCCGAGTTCATCGCCGTCGGCACCGCCGTCAAGGCGGACGGCGCGGACCCGGGGCACACCGGGACCTGGCGCAACAACAAGGGCAAGCCCTTCACGTCCGACCTGTCCGGCCAGGACTTCTGGACCCTCATCCGCGCCGGGTACGCGCCCCTGGACATGGTCATGGGCTCGTGCGTCTACCACGTGGCGCACCAGAAGCTCGGCCAGGTCATCGGCAACGCGGGCCGCAACGTCGAGATCGAGCAGTTCACGCAGGCGCTGTACGACGCGCGCGAGCTGGCGATGGGCCGGATGCAGGCCGAGGCGGAGGAACTGGGGGCCGAGGGGATCGTGGCGGTGCAGCTGCGGCAGCACTCGCACACCTGGGGCGCGCACACCACGGAGTTCTTCGCGATCGGCACGGCGGTGCGGCCGCTGCGCGACGACCATGTCATCGACCGGCCGACGATGGTGCTGGGCCTCGACAACTGACCGCGGCGCAGAGCGGAGAAGAGGGGGACGCCATGTCCGAGAAGGAGACCGGACGGGACGCGCCCGGCGGTGACGGGGAGGTCGAACTGCTCGCCGCGGCACTGCGGCGGGACAGCGCCGACCTGGATCTCTACGCCCGGGTGCTGTCGGTCAACCTGATGGAGTCGCTGCCGCCCGGCGCGCTCCGGGTCGTCCGGAAGCGCTCGGTCGCCGACCGGATGGCCGGCCGGGAGGGCACGGTCACCGCGCTGGACGTCTCGCTCGGGGAGCAGCGGCTGGCGCTGCGCAGGGAGCGGGAGCGGATGGTCGCCGAGATCCGCAAGGAGGTGCGCGGTGTCGTCCTCTCCCGCCGGGAGGTGGGCCTGGACGAGTGGGTCGACGCCCTCGCCCGCGCCCTGGCCGATGCCGCCGCCTCCAGCGCCCGCGCCCGCGAGGCGCTCGAACGCTTCCTGACGTGACCTGAACCGACGTGGGGTGGGACGGGCCGGGTGCCCGTCTCAGTCCCGCAGGTGGGGCGGCAGCGGCACCCAGCGGCGCTCGGCCCGGTGGTCGAGCGCCGTGCGCGCGGCCGTCACCCGCAGGCCTGCCGCGGCGCACACGTACGCCAGGGCGTTGGCGCCGTACGGGAAGCGGGGCCGGTTCTGCCAGAAACGGAAGCGCCAGTACGCGTCCTGGTCCTCCCGGAGCCCGGTGCGGCCCAGCTCGTCGGAGACCAGGACCTCGCGGTCCCGGGCCAGCGTGAAGAACGTGCCGCCCCTGGGATTGAAGTACAGCCCGCACGCGTCCGTACCGGCCGACAGGGCGCGCAGCACGGATCCGTCGTTCGGGAGGTAGCCCTCCTGGGTGACGGCGCAGCCGCCCGGTTCGCCGGGGAGGGCCGTGACGCCGACGTGGCGCAGGGACTCCTCGTAGTCCTCCTCGTCGAAGGGCGCGTCCTCGATGGGCACGGGCGGGCACCGGTCCGGGTCCGCGCCGAGCCTGCGGATCAGCTCGTCCTCGGTCAGGCCGCGGACGAAGGCGACGCCGAGGCCCTCCGTCCACAGCCCCTGCGTGTCGAAGGCGGCGGTCAGCGCGTCCGCCTCCGCGAAGGCCGCGGCCTCGGCGGTGGGCAGCCGTACGGCCCCGGGCAGGGCGGCGGCCAGCGGCGCGAGCGGCGTGGTCAGCAGCAGGCGGCCCGGCGACCAGGGGCCCTCCTGCGGGGTCCACGCGTCGGCGCCCGCGTCGAGCAGCGCGCGGACGCCCTCCTCGTCCAGGGCGCAGGCGGCCGCCCACAGCGCGGTGTGCCCCGCGTCGTCGCGGGCGTCGGCCGGGGCGCCGTGCGCGAGGAGCGCGGCGACCGCCTCCGCCGAACCGCGCTCGGCCGCCAGGTGCAGCGGCGTGGTGGCGGTGCGGCCGTCGGCGACGCGGTCGGCGGGCGCGCCGCCCGCCAGCCGGGCCCGGACCAGGGCGGCGTCGCCCCAGTCCCGGTAGCCCATGCCCTGCCAGTCGGCACGCGGCACATAGCGCTGCCGGGCCTCCTCCGCGCGGCGCAGCTCGGCGCGCTGCTCGGTGGTGAGCGGCGGCGCGAGGAAAGCGGGCGGCCCGCTGAGCTCCATGTGGGCGAGCGTGCGCGGGCGCGCGGGGTCGTCCGGCGGTTCCGGCAGCCCCGGCCAGACCTCGACCGCCCTCTCGGCGGCCGCCCGTATCGCCGCCGTGTCCAGCGGTGTCCGGGTCTCGGGTATGCCCTCGTCCGGCCATTCGACGACCAGCTCCGTGACGCCCGGCGGGGGCAGTTCGGGCAGGTAGAGATCGACGTCCGTGCGGAAGGGGGAGCGGTGGGAGGGGCCGATACCCGGGTCGAGCGGGATCAGCCCGACGGCCTGCGACGAGGCCGCCGTACGGGTCGCCCCCTGCGCGTCGGTGAAGGTCACCCGGCGCATCACCGTCCCGTCCAGCGAGGTGACCCGGCGGCCGTCCGCGAGCAGCAGGCCCACGCGCAGCCCCGACTGCCTCTTCCCGCGCCCCCGCCCGAGGCCCGTCGGCTCCTGCCGCAGGACGGTACGGAAGACGGTCAGCTTCGCGGTGACCGCCTGCGGCCACACCGACCACCCCACGGACACGATCCGGACCTCCGCCCCCGCACCGACCACCCCGGCACCGGGCAGCACGGCGGGTGCGAAGTGGTCGGCGGGCGGCGCGTACTCACCGGCGGCGGCCCCCGCCGGGCGCAGCGCGGCCCGCACCGGCCGGCCACCGTCGCCGGGCCCGTTCCCGGACCCGGGCCCGTCCTCCGGCTCGGTGACCGGTGCGTCGTCCATGACCAGATCGTCGAAGAATCCCACGCGGCCACCTTCGCACGAGCCTCTGACAACGCCGGGTCGCGGACCTGAGGCAGCGTCACCTTCGCCTCCGGCGGCGCCCGCTGGCCCCCCGCTCAGCCGTCGGCCCGCAGCACCAGCAGATCCAGCCAGCTGACGGCCTTCTCCCGCGGGTCGGCGGCGGCAGCGGCGCGCAGCCGGGCGAGTCCGCGGGCGTAGGCGGCGTCGCTGAGGGAGCGGAGCTTGCTGTCGGTGCCGCGGCGCAGGCCGTCGGCGTAGGCGGCGAGCGTGGGCGCGGACTCCTGCGGGAGCGCGTGCAGGGCGGTGCGGCGGAAACCGGCGGTGGCGAACGCGGCGGTGACGTCCTCGACGGTCGGGTATCCGGCGACGGCGTCGGCGGTCTCCGGAAAGAAGCGCAGACGCAGATCGCGCGCGCCGCGGCCGGGGAAGACATTGCGGACGAGCACCGGCGCACCGGGCCGCAGCACACGGCGGGCCTCGCGGGCGGCGGCCGCGAGGTCGCCGATGTGGTGGACCACGGAGCCGAACCAGGCCGCGTCCGCGCACCCGTCGCCCACCGGCAGGGCCTCCGCCCGGCCCGCCAGCGCGGTGACGCCGTCGCCCGCCGGGATCAGCGCGCGCATGGCCGCGTCCGGCTCCACCGCCAGGACGTCCACCCCGAACCACTCCCGGAAGGCGGCCGTGAAGCCCCCGGTCCCGGCCCCGACGTCGAGCACCGTCATGCCGGGCCGCAGCCCCGCCTCCGCGGCGAGCGCCTCCCGCCACGCGCCGAGCCCCTCCCGCGGCACCTCCCGGGCGGCCCGGTACGCGGCGGCCGCCTCCCGCGCGTCCGCCGCGGCCTCGTCCGTGATCCCGCCCATGACCTCGTCCTCCGCGGACATGTCCCCTCCCCCTGTGCTGCCGGTCCCGTGTGCCCGCCCAGTCTGTACGAGGCGGGACCGCCGTCCCGCGCCCGGTGGCGGAGCCCCTACTGAGGCGCGGGCAGGCCGTGTTCGGCGGCGATCGGGTCCAGCAGGTCGCCCAGCCGGGCGCGTTCGGCCGGGGTGAGGGCGGCCGCGAAGTCCGCGTCGGCCGCGTGCGCCAGTTCGCCGCAGAGGGCGAGGAGTTCGCGGCCCTGCGGGGTGAGGCCGAGGATCTGGCGGCGGCGGTCGGCGGGGTCCCGTACGCGCTCGACCGCGCCCAGCTCCTGGAGGCGGTCGGCGAGCGCCACCACCAGGCTCGGGGCGACGCCCATCACCCCGGCGACCTCCAGCTGGGACGACGCCCTGCCGCTGTCGAGCAGCACCATCAGCCCCACGTGCTTGGGCTTGAGGCCGTGCTCAGCCACGCGCGCCGCGAAGAGGTCGGCCGCGATCGAGCCGAGCACGCCGAGGCGGAAGACGACGCTGGAGTTCACCTTGTCAGAGCCCATGGTGGCTAGGCTACAGTGGTGAATGATTCAGCTCGTGAATGATTCTGAGCGTGATTCGCGTGCTGGCTTCTTCCAGTGCCGTCCGTGTGGACGGCGTCGTCCGCACCGCTTTGTCCGCCGGGGGCCGTTCCGCGGCCGAAAGGGGCTCGTCATGCTCGAATCCACCACCGTCCAGGTGCACATCGCCGACCTCCAGGACGGCATCGTCGACCTCAGCGCGACCACCGCGCCCGCCGTGATCAGGCGTTCCGTGGGCTTCCTGGCCGACCTCGCGCGGCTGCTGGACATCCCCGTCACGGTGTCGGCGGCGCCGCGTCCCGGCGGGCCCGCGGTCGTCGCGGAGGCGGCCGCCACGGGGGCGCCGGTCTTCGTCCGCACCGGGCCCTGCGCCTGGGACGACGGCCCGACCCGGCGGGCCGTCGCCGCCCACCGCCGCCCGCACCTCGCGCTGTGCGGCGTGACCAGCGAGATGGTCGTGCTGCACACCGCGCTGGACGCACTGGGCGCGGGGTACGAGGTCACGGTCCTGCTCGATGCGTGCGGCGGGCTGTCCGACCGCACCGAGCAGGCCGCCTTCCGGCAGGTCGAGGCGGCGGGCGGGCGCGTCATGTCGGTCGCCGGTTTCGCCGCGGACCTCGTC
>NZ_JBSGHL010000115.1:0-8165 GCF_053604375.1 Streptomyces sp. NPDC004031
GCGACATCGGCCTCGTCGGCTACGAAATGGCCCTGCTCGTCGACCGCGCAGGCACCGTACTCACCCCCGACCTCAGGGCAGAACTACAGGGCAGCTTGCTCGACTAAGCGCGTTACCAGCGAACGGGCGTGCGGGCCCGCGACCGTCCCGGACAGGGCCGGCAGCGGGCGCCGCGGCCGCAAGGAGGAGGACTCGTGAGCACGTCACCCGGCGCGCAGCCGTACGGCAGCTCGCACCAGCCGCCTGCGAACCCGTATCCCCCGCAGCCACCGGCCGCGGGGCGGCGCCCGCAGACGCCGAGCGGATTCGTACGCCCGTACGCGATGACCGGCGGCCGCACCAGGCCGCGTTACCAGCTCGCCATCGAGGCGCTGGTCAGCACCACCGCCGATCCCGAGCGGCTGCGCGGGCAGCTGCCGGAACACCAGCGGATCTGCCTGCTGTGCCGTGAGGTCAAGTCGATCGCGGAGATCTCCGCGCTGCTGACGATCCCGCTCGGCGTCGTCAGGATCCTGGTGGCCGACCTGGCCGAGGCCGGACTGGTCACGATTCACCAGCCGGGCGGCGACGAGGCCGCCGGCGGACAGCCAGATGTGACACTGCTTGAGAGGGTGCTCAGTGGACTTCGGAAGCTCTAGCGGCCCGGCGCGCGCCACTACTTCCGCGAAAATCGTCGTGGCGGGCGGCTTCGGCGTGGGCAAGACCACGTTCGTCGGCGCCGTCTCCGAGATCAACCCGCTGCGCACCGAGGCCGTCATGACCTCGGCGTCGGCCGGCATCGACGACCTCAGCCACGTCCAGGACAAGACCACCACCACGGTCGCCATGGACTTCGGCCGCATCACGCTGGACCAGGACCTGATCCTCTACCTGTTCGGCACCCCCGGCCAGGACCGCTTCTGGTTCATGTGGGACGACCTGGTACGCGGTGCGATCGGCGCCGTCGTCCTCGTCGACACCAGGCGGCTGGCCGACTGCTTCCCCGCCGTCGACTACTTCGAGAACAGCGGCCTGCCCTTCGTCATCGCCCTCAACGGCTTCGACGGACACCAGCCCTACAGCCCCGAAGAGGTCCGCGAAGCGCTCCAGATCGGCCCCGAGGCGCCCATCATCACCACCGACGCCCGGCACCGCGCCGAGGCCAAGAGCGCCCTCATCACCCTCGTCGAGCACGCCCTGCTGGCCCGCCTGCGCTGAGCGCGCGGCAGCACACGCGAGAGGGCCCCGCACCGGACGGTGCGGGGCCCTCTCGCGTACGGCGCTCGGCGCGCGGGGCCTGCTCAGCCCTGCCAGGAGTGCGGCGCGCGGAAGCCCGGGGTGCGCTCCAGCCGGCGCCAGCCGGCGGTGGAGCGGGAGGGGCGGTCGGGGGCGGCGTCGCCGCCGGCCGCGGCCCGCGCGAGCAGGATCGCGGTGATCGCGGCCAGCTCCTCCGGGGCGACATGGCCCTTCTCGACGCGCACGAGGGAATCGGCGGGTGTGCTCACAGTGGTCTCCATGGGTGCTGGCTACCGGGTGGGTACGGTTGCCGGGGTGGCAGGTTCGCGGGTGTGCGGCTGCGGTGCGGGCTACTGCGGCGGGTTGCCGTGCTTGCGCGAGGGTAGGTCCGCGTGCTTGGTGCGGAGCATGGCCAGCGAGCTGATCAGCACCTCGCGGGTCTGCGTCGGGTCGATGACGTCGTCCACCAGGCCGCGTTCGGCGGCGTAGTAGGGATGCATCAGCTCGGCCTTGTACTCCTTGACCATCGCCGCGCGCATGGCCTCGGGGTCGTCGGCACCGGCGATCTGCCGGCGGAAGATGACGTTGGCCGCGCCCTCGGCGCCCATCACCGCGATCTCGTTGGTCGGCCACGCGTAGGTCAGGTCGGCGCCGATGGACTGGCTGTCCATCACGATGTACGCGCCGCCGTAGGCCTTGCGCAGGATCAGCGAGATCCTCGGCACGGTGGCGTTGCAGTAGGCGTACAGCAGCTTGGCACCGTGCCTGATGATCCCACCGTGCTCCTGGGCGACGCCCGGGAGGAAGCCGGGGACGTCCAACAGGGTGATGATCGGGATGTTGAAGGCGTCGCACATCTGCACGAAGCGGGCCGACTTCTCGGACGCCTCGATGTCCAGCACACCGGCGAGCGAGGCGGGCTGGTTGGCGACGATGCCGACCACCTGGCCGTCGAGCCGGGTCAGGGCGCAGATGATGTTGGTGGCCCAGCGCTCGTGGACCTCCAGGTAGTCGCCGTCGTCGACGATCTCCTCGATGACCTTGTGCATGTCGTACGAGCGGTTCGGGTCGGCGGGCACCAGGTCGAGCAGCGCCTCGCCGCGCCGGTCGGAGGGGTCGTGGCTCTCGACGACCGGCGGGTTCTCCCGGTTGTTCTGCGGCAGCAGCGAGAGCAGGTAGCGGACCTCCTCCAGGCAGGTCTGCTCGTCGTCGTACGCGAAGTGCGCGACGCCGGAGACCGCGGAGTGGACGTCGGCGCCGCCCAGGCCGTTCTGGGTGATCTGCTCGCCGGTCACGGCCTGGACCACGTCCGGGCCGGTGATGAACATCTGCGAGGTCTCGCGGACCATGAACACGAAGTCGGTGAGCGCCGGGGAGTACGCGGCGCCGCCCGCGCACGGGCCGAGCATCACGCTGATCTGCGGGATGACACCGGAGGCGCGGGTGTTGCGCTGGAAGATGCCGCCGTAGCCGGCGAGCGCGGAGACGCCCTCCTGGATACGGGCGCCGGCGCCGTCGTTGAGCGAGATCAGCGGGGCGCCGGCCGAGATGGCCATGTCCATGATCTTGTGGATCTTCGTGGCGTGCGCCTCGCCGAGCGCGCCGCCGAAGATCCGGAAGTCGTGCGCGTAGACGAAGACCGTCCGGCCGTGGACCGTGCCCCAGCCGGTGATCACACCATCGGTGTAGGGGCGCTTCTCCTCCAGCCCGAAGCCCGTCGCGCGGTGCCGCCGCAGCGGCTCCACCTCACGGAAGGTACCTTCGTCCAGCAGCAGGTCGATCCGCTCGCGGGCGGTGAGCTTGCCCTTGGCGCGCTGTGCCTCGGTCGCCTTCTCACTGGGTCCGGCGACGACCTGGGCGCGGATGGCGAGGAGCTCGGCCACCCGTCCCCGGGTGTCGGTCACCTCTGCGGGCACCTCTTCCGATGTGGTCATGCAACGACAGTACGAGCCGACGGCCGCGAAAAGGGCCATCGACTTCGTACAGTGTCCGTCGCCGCTTCATGGCGGGATCCCACAGACGGTGGTGGACGGCAGCGTTCCGCTACGGCGTACGGGGCCCGCGCGATCCACGGGCCCCGGCCCCGCCTACCAGCCCGTACGGTTCAGCGGCCCTCGACCGCGGCGGCCAGCGCGAGGGTGCGGCGGGCCTCCTCGACATGCAGGTTCTCGATCATCCGGCCGTCCACCGTGACCACCCCGCGGCCCTGTGACGTGGCCTGATCGAAGGCCTCCACGATACGCCGGGCCCTTTCCACGTCCTCGGCCGCGGGCGCGAAGATCCGGTTGCAGGGGTCGATCTGCTTCGGGTGGATGAGGGTCTTGCCGTCGAAGCCGAAGTGGCGGGCTTGGAGGGTTTCCGCCTCGAATCCGGCCAGATCCGTGACGTCGTTGTAGACACCGTCCAAGATGGCCTTGCCCTCGGCGCGGGCCGCGAGCAGCGCCAGGGAGAGTGCCCCGAGCAGCGGGGCGCGGCCCGGCACATGCGCGGCGTGCAGCTCCTTGGCCAGGTCGTTGGTGCCCATGACCAGCACGGTCAGCCGCTCGGAGGCGGCGGCGACCGCGCGGGCGGCGAACATCGCGGCCGGGGTCTCGACCATCGCCCACACCGCGGTGCGGTCCGGGGCGCCGGCCGCCTCCAGCGCCTTCGCCACCGCGACGACGGTCCCGGGGTCGTCCACCTTGGGCACGACGACGGCGTCCGGCCCCGCCTCGGCGGCGGCCCGCAGGTCGTCGGCGTGCCACGGGGTGCCGGGCGCGTTGACCCGTACGGTGACCTCGCGGTGGCCGAAACCGCCGGCCGCGACGGCGGCGGCGACCCGCTCGCGGGCGGCGGGCTTGGCGTCGGGGGCGACGGAGTCCTCCAGGTCGAGGATCAGCGCGTCGGCGGGCAGGGTGCGGGCCTTCTCCAGGGCGCGCTCGTTGGCGCCGGGCATGTAGAGGACGGAGCGGCGCGGGCGCGGGGCGGTCGTCACAGGCCCACCTTCTCGGCGGCCGCGTAGGACGCGGCGAGTTCGGGGTCGCGCGCGGCGAGCGCGTCGGCGAGTTCGGCAACCACCCGGCACTGCTTGTAGGTGGCGTCGTCCTGCATCTTGCCGTCGATCATGACGGCGCCGGTGCCGTCGCCCATCGCCTCGATCACCCGCCGGGCCCAGGCCACGTCCGCCGGGGCGGGCGAGAAGACCCGCTTGGCGACGTCGATCTGCACCGGGTGCAGCGTCCAGGCGCCGACGCAGCCGAGCAGGAAGGCGTTGCGGAACTGGTCCTCGCACGCCGTGAGGTCCTGGATGTCCCCGAAGGGGCCGTAGTACGGCAGGATGCCGTGCGCGGCGCAGGCGTCCACCATGCGGGCGATGGTGTAGTGCCACAGGTCCTGCTGGTAGGTGACGCGGGGCGCGTCCCCTTGCGGATCCTCGCGGACGAGGTAGCCGGGGTGGCCGCCGCCGACCCGGGTGGTCTTCATCCGGCGGCTCGCGGCGAGGTCGGCGGGGCCGAGCGAGATGCCCTGCATGCGGGGGCTGGCGCCGGCGATCTCCTCGACGTTGCCGACACCGGCGGCCGTCTCCAGGATCGCGTGCACCAGCAGCGGGCGGTCCAGGCCCGCGCGCGCCTCCAGCTGGGCGAGCAGCCGGTCGACGTAGTGGATGTCCTGGGCGCCCTCCACCTTGGGCACCATGATGACGTCGAGCCGGTCGCCGATCTCGGTGACCAGGGTGACCAGGTCGTCCAGCGCCCAGGGCGAGTCCAGGCTGTTGATGCGGGTCCACAGCTGGGCGCCGCCGAGGTCGGCCTGCCGGGCGACGGAGACCAGCCCCGCACGGGCGGCCTCCTTGCGGTCGGCGGGGACGGCGTCCTCCAGGTTGCCGAGCAGGACGTCCGCCCGTGCGGCGAGGGCGGGCACCTTGGCGGCCATCTTCTCGTTGCCGGGGTCGAAGAAGTGGATCATCCGCGAGGGCCGCAGCGGCACCTCGTGCAGGGGGGCCGGCGCCCCCACGGCCAGCGGGCGGAAGAAGTCCTTCGCCGAGCGCATGCGTTCTCCCGGTGGGTCGGGTCGAGGGTTCGCCGCTCACCCTATGGCCGCCGGGCCGCGGAGGTTACCCGTCAGTATGTGTGCTGTTGGTCACCGGACGTCAAGGTCCGCCGACCCCCATGGTGCGCGATTCCCCGTCCCCGCCGGGCGCTGACGCGCGCGGGGCGGGCCGCCGGGAGCGGCCCGCCCCGCCGGGAGTCAGCAGCCGCAGCTGTAGTAGAGGGCGTCCCAGTGGCTGCCCTCGTCGGCGTAGATGTTGCCGGAGGCGGCCTGCCACTGCGGGTAGCCGTCGCCGCGCAGGCCGATGTAGGTGAAGGCGTTGTGCACGTAGTTGTTGAGGCAGGTGTTCTTGCCGAAGTCGAGCTTGTAGCCGTTCCAGTGCGAGTAGGTGCCGCTGGCATGGCCGGTCTCGGTGCCGCCGGTGATGTTGATGGCGCAGCCGCTCGCGTGCTTGAGGGTGACGGCGCCCTGGGCGGTGGCCTGGTTGAGCTGGTCGAAGGAGGTACAGGTCGACACGTTGCGGTTGGAGCAGCCGCCGGACGAGGACCAGGTGATGCCCGCGGCCGAGAACATGGCCGTGGCCTGGGCGTGGGTGAGCTTGGTGACGGCGAAGGCGTCGGTGGACGCGGCCACGCCGACGCCGGGGGCGAAGAGCGCGGTGGCGACGAGGGTGAGGGCGCTCATCGCGGTACGGGCACGCAGTCGCATGCGTTCCTCCTGCTGGTTCGGCTGGGGTGGAAGTGATGCCGGTGGCGCAGCAGGAGTGTGCCCGAGGTCTACGCGCGTCGCCAGACCTTTGAAGTGAACATGTCGTTACTGTGGCGCCCGGCGGGCGATTTCCCGCCGGGCGCGGCCGTTCCCGGGTGCCGCCTACTCCTGCGGTTCCAGCCCCGCGCGCAGCAGCCCGTAGGCATAGGCGTCGTCCAGCGCCTGCCAGCTCGCGGCGATGACGTTGTCCGCGACGCCGACCGAGGACCACTCGGACTCGCCGTCGGTGGTGGTGATCAGCACCCGGGTCGTGGAGTCGGTGCCGCGGGTGCCTTCCAGGATGCGGACCTTGTAGTCGACGAGCGCGAACTCGGCGAGCTTGGGGTAGATCCGCTCCAGCGCCCCGAGCAGCGCCCGGTCCAGCGCGTTGACCGGGCCGTTGCCCTCGGCGGTCGCGACGATCCGCTCCCCCTTGGCCCACAGCTTGACCGTCGCCTCGTTGGCGTGCACACCGTCGGGGCGGTCCTCGGTGATGACCCGCCAGGACTCCGTACGGAAGAAGCGCCGCGGGCCGCCGTCCACCGTGCGGTCCATCTCGCCGCGCAGCAGCAGCGCGAAGGACGCGTCCGCCGCCTCGTACGTGTAGCCCTGCAGCTCGCGCTCCTTGACGCGGGCCACCACCCGGCCCACCAGCTCGCGGTCCTCGCCCAGGTCGATGCCCAGCTCGCGGCCCTTGAGCTCGATCGAGGCGCGGCCGGCCATGTCGGACACCAGCATCCGCATGGTGTTGCCGACCAGCTCCGGGTCGATGTGCTGGTAGAGGTCCGGGTCCACCTTGATCGCCGACGCGTGCAGCCCCGCCTTGTGCGCGAAGGCCGACACCCCGACGTAGGGCTGGTGCGTGGACGGCGGCAGGTTGACGGTCTCGGCGACGGCGTGCGAGATGCTCGTCATCTTCGCGAGCGCGCCCTCGGGCAGCACCTCGCGGCCGTGCTTGAGCTCCAGCGCCGCGACGACCGGGAACAGGTTGGCGTTGCCGACCCGCTCGCCGTAGCCGTTGACGGTGCACTGCACATGCGTGGCGCCCGCGTCGACCGCGGCCAGCGTGTTGGCGACCGCGCAGCCGCTGTCGTCCTGCGCGTGGATGCCGAGCCGGGCGCCGGTGTCGGCGAGCACCAGGCCGGTCACCGCCTGCACCTGTGCGGGCAGCATCCCGCCGTTGGTGTCGCACAGCACCACCACCGACGCGCCCGCCTCGTGCGCGGCCCGTACGACCGCGGTGGCGTACTCGGCGTTGGCGCGGTAGCCGTCGAAGAAGTGCTCGCAGTCCACGAACACCCGGCGCCCCTGCGCCACCAGGTGCGAGACGGTGTCGGCGACCATCGCCAGGTTCTCGTCCAGCGTGGTGCGCAGCGCCAGCTCGACGTGCCGGTCGTGCGACTTGGCGACCAGCGTGATCACCGGCGCCCCCGAGTCGAGCAGCGCCTTGACCTGGGGGTCGTCCGCGGCCTTGCCGCCGGCCCTGCGGGTCGCGCCGAACGCCACCAGCGTGGCGTGCTTGAGGTCCAGCTCCTGGGCGGCACGTGCGAAGAACTCGGTGTCCCGTGGGTTCGCGCCGGGCCAGCCGCCCTCGATGAACCCCACCCCGAAGTCGTCCAGGTGCCGGGCGATCGTCAGCTTGTCGGCGACGGTGAGGTTGATCCCCTCGCGCTGGGCGCCGTCGCGCAGCGTGGTGTCGAACACGTGGAAGCTGTCGTGCGGTGCGGCAGTCATGGCTTGAGAAACTCCTGTCGGGTGGTGAGTGGGTTACCGCCCGAGGCTCCGGCCTCGGGCGGATCCAGCTCCACTGCCCCCATCATCCCCCGTGCGTTTCCGCCTCCGGCGCGGGTGGTCCGGAAACGAAAAAACCTCTCGCGGATGCGAGAGGTCTGCACGCGGGTCTGGGACACGGTGACGTTCCACTGGGGTCAGGGCAACGTCACTGCGGACCGGCGTGCTTGCTGCCAATAATGACGGCGAGATGCACGCGGTCAGTGTTGCACACGCCGCCGCCCTACGGGACGGGGTCTCACGATACGGGCGGAGCGCCCCGAAGGGGCGCGGGGAACTGCGCGCTCAGCCCCCACCGGGGCGCGGGTCGTCACCGACCCGAAGGGTCTCTTCGGTCCGATCCGGTCCCGCGGCCCGGGGGGGCAGATGGGAAGAGCACACGG
>NZ_JBSGHL010000116.1:0-8042 GCF_053604375.1 Streptomyces sp. NPDC004031
GCCGGGAGGGAGAGGGGACGGGGGACGGGGACGGTGGTGTCAGTCCTGCTTCTCGCCGCTGGCGAAGCGGGAGATGATCAGGGCGACGATGATGATGGCACCGTAGAGGAACTTGTCCCACAGCGGCGGCACACCGCCGAGGGTGGTGACGTTCACGACCAGTTGCAGGCTGACGACGCCGGTGAGGGCGCCGAAGAGGGTGCCCCGGCCGCCGTTGAGGCTGACCCCGCCGATGACGGTGGCGGCGAAGACCTGGAAGATCCAGCCGTCGCCCTGGGTGGCGGAGATGGCCCCGTAGTGGCCGGTGTAGAGCACACCGGCGAAGGCGGCGATGAGGCCGCCGAGCGCCAGCACCATCCAGGTGATGCGGTCGACGCGGATGCCGGCCGCGCGGGCCGCCTCGGTGTTGCCGCCGATCGCGTAGAGCGCGCGGCCGTGCCGCAGGTAGCCGAGGGCCAGGCCGCCGACGACGAACAGCAGCAGGCAGATCCACACCGCCGCGGGCGCCCCGGCCCACTCGGCCTTGCCGAGGTAGGAGAAGGACGCGGGCACGGCGACGATGGACTTGCCCTGCGCGACACCGTCCTGGAGACCGCGCAGCATGGTGAGCATGCCGAGCGTGGCGATGAAGCCGTTGACCCGCAGCTTCAGGATCAGGAAGCCGTTGACCGCGCCGATCAGCAGACCGACCAGCAGGCACACCGGGATCGAGGACCAGGTCGGGAAGAGCCCGATGCCGTGGAAGGTCGCCGGTCCGCTGCTGGGCATCACCAGCCACATCGCGATGACCGGCGCCACGCCGATGGTGGACTCCAGCGACAGGTCCATCCGGCCGCAGATCAGGATCATCGCCTCGGCGAGCACCAGCAGGCTCAGCTCGCTGCTCTGCTGGAGCACGCCGATCAGGTTGTCGGACGTCAGGAAGACCGGCGACACGATGAAGCCGATGACGCCCAGCACGAAGATGACGGGTATCAGCGACAGGTCGCGGTAGCGGGCGAGCTGGAAGCGCGGCGCCGCGGCACGGGGCTTGCCGGACACCGCCGCGTCGGCGGTCAACTGGGTGGTCTCGCTCATTCCTCGGCTCCCTTGTCGCCGCCCGCGCCCGCGGGCAGCCCTTCCATCGCCGAGACGAGGTCCCGGTCGCTCCATCCGCTGCCGAACTCGGCGATCACCCGTCCGTGGAAGAGCGCGATCACCCGGTCGCAGACCCGCAGGTCGTCGAGCTCGTCGGAGACGATGACGGCCGCGTCGCCGCGGTCGGCGACCGAGCGGACCACGCCGAGCAGCGAGTCCTTCGACTTGATGTCGACACCCGCGGTGGGCCGGATCGCCACCAGCACCCGCGGGTCGCGGGCCAGCGCCCGCGCGATGACGACCTTCTGCTGGTTGCCGCCCGACAGGTCGGACACCGGCTGCGCGGGCCCGGAGGTCTTGATGTCCAGCGAGTCGATCATCCGCTGGGCGAAGTTCCGGGTCCGCGACGGCAGCACGGTGCCGTACGGGCCGAGCTGGTCGGTCACCGTGAGGGTGGCGTTCTCGGCGACGCTGCGCCCGAGGACCAGGCCCTGCCGGTGCCGGTCCTCGGGGACGTAGCCGATCCCGGCGTTCAGCGCGTGCGGCACGCTGCCGGGCCGTACCACCGTGCCGGACACGGCGGTGCTGCCGCCGGTGGCCTTGCGCAGGCCGACGAGGGTCTCGCCGAGCGCGGTGTTGCCGCTCGCGGTGGCCCCGGCGAGGCCCAGGACCTCACCGGCCCGCACCGCGAAGTCGATGGGCTCGAAGACGCCGTCCAGCGTCAGCCCCTCGGCACGCAGCACGGGTGCGGCGGCGGCGCCGTCACCGGCCTCGGCGCGGGTCCCCTCGACGAGGCCGGGCCCCGCGTGCCAGCTCGTCGCGCCCTGCGCCGCCTCGCCCGTCATCGCCGCCACGAGGTCCGCCTTCCCCAGGTCCGCCACGGGGGAGGTGAGGATGTGGCGGGCGTCGCGGTAGACCGTGACGGTGCTGCACAGGTCGTAGACCTCCTGCAGGTGGTGCGAGATGAAGAGGAACGCGACGCCCTGCTGCTGGAGTTCGCGCAGTTTGCTGAACAGCCGGTCGATGCCGGACGCGTCGAGCTGCGCGGTGGGCTCGTCGAGGATGATGAAGCGGGCCCCGAAGGAGAGCGCGCGGGCGATCTCCACGAACTGCCCCTGCTCCACGGTGAGGTCGGCGGCCCGGGTGGCGGGGTCGACGTCCACGCCGTATTCGGCGAGCAGCGCGGCGGCGTCGGCGCGCAGCTTCGGCCAGCGGATCCGGCCGCGTCCGAAGCGGTTGAGGTACAGGTTCTCGGCGACCGTCAGTTCGGGGACGACCATGGACTTCTGGTAGACGCAGGCGACCTTGGACTGCCAGGCGGCGGTGTCCCCGGCGGCGGGCGCGGGTTCGCCGAGGAAGGCGACCCGACCCGCGTCGGGGGCGTGCAGCCCGGTCAGCACCGACACCAGCGTGGACTTGCCCGCACCGTTGCGGCCGACCAGCGCGTGCGAGTCGCCGACCGCCACGGTGATGCCCACCCGGTCCAGCGCCACGGTCGGGCCGAAGCGCTTGACGATGCCCTCGGCGTGCACCGCGGCCGGTGCGGACGGGGTGGAGGGCGTCGATGCGTTGCTCATCCGCGCTCAGCTCTTCCCGAGCTGGTTGGCCCACAGGTTCGGGTCGTCCACGTTGTCCTTGGTCACCAGCGGGGCGGGCAGCTGGTCCTCCAGCCCGTTGGGGATGGCGACGATGGTGGAGCCGTGGTCGGTCGGGCCGGGCTTGAAGGTCTGCCCGGCGAGCGCGGCCTTGGCGTAGTACAGCGCGTACTTGGCGTAGAGGTCGGCCGGCTGGGAGATCGTGGCGTCGATCTTCCCCTCCTTGATGGCCTTGAACTCGTCCGGGATGCCGTCGTTGGAGATGATCGTGATGTGGCCCGGCGTGCCCGGCGGCTTGAGCAGGTGCTTCTGCTCCAGCAGGGCGAGAGTGGGCTGCAGGAAGACGCCGCCGGCCTGCATGTAGATGCCGTTGATGTCCGGGTCGGAGGCGAGCGTGGTCTGGAGCTTGGCGGAGGCGACGTCGCCCTTCCAGTCGGTGGCCAGCTCGATGACCTTGATGCCGGGGAACTTGCTCTTCATGCAGGACGCGAACGCCTCGGAGCGGTCCCGGCCGTTGATGGAGTCGAGGGCGCCCTCGAACTCGACGACCTTGCCCTTGCCGCCGAGCTGCTTGCCCAGGTAGTCGCAGGCGTTGGAGCCGTACGCCTTGTTGTCGGCGCGCACGACCATGTACACCTTGCCCTTGTCGGGGCGGGTGTCGACGCTGATCACGGGGATCTTCTTGCCGGCCAGCTTGTCCAGCGTGGAGGCGACGGCGCCGGTGTCCTGCGGGGCCATCACGATCGCCTTGGCGCCCTGGTCGGTGAAGGTCTGGACGTTGGAGACCAGCTTGCCGATGTCGTTCTGCGAGTTGGTGCGGGGCAGCGCGGAGACGCCGTCGCTCTTGAGGTCCTTCTCTATGTAGCTGTTGTACGAGTTCCAGAAGTCGCTGTCGGAGCGCGGCAGGTCGATGCCCACCTTGCCGGAGCTGCCGGCCTTGTCGTCGCTGCCTCTGTTGCAGCCGGCGAGCGCGG
The DNA here is from genome assembly GCF_053604375.1 of Streptomyces sp. NPDC004031. Taxonomy (NCBI): domain Bacteria; kingdom Bacillati; phylum Actinomycetota; class Actinomycetes; order Kitasatosporales; family Streptomycetaceae; genus Streptomyces; species Streptomyces sp. NPDC004031. The sequence continues at coordinate 3,647 of NZ_JBSGHL010000116.1, forward strand.
TGACCGCGAGCAGCGCCGTGAGGGCGGCAACGGTCGTCTTGCGCAGTCTCATCGTCGAGTTCTGCCCTTCGGGAGTGTGTCGGCTCGGGGTGGTGCGGGTGGAGCGGTGGTGCCGGTGGGTGGTGCGGTGGTGCCGGTGGTGGTTCGCGGTGCTGCTCGGTGGTGCGTGATGGTGCGGTGGTGCGGTGCCGGCCGGGGTGCGCCGGCCGGCGGTGGTGCGCGCCGGTCAGTTGGCGGGGCGCACCCGCAGTCCCTGCATGCCGCCGTCCACGGCGAGCGCGGTGCCGGTGACACCGGCGGCCGCGGGGCTCGCGAGGTAGGCGATGGCGGCGGCGACCTCGTCGGCGGTCACCAGCCGGCCCATCGGCTGCCGGGCGTTGAGGGCGGCGCGCTCGGCGGCGGGGTCTCCGGCCTGGTCGAGCAGTCGGCCGATCCACGGGGTGTCGGCGGTCCCGGGATTGACGCAGTTCACGCGTACGCCCTCGCGGACGTGGTCGGCGGCCATCGCCAGGGTCAGCGAGAGGACCGCGCCCTTGCTCGCGCTGTACAGGGCGCGCTGCGGCAGCCCCGCGGTGGCGGCGATGGAGCAGGTGTGGGTGATCGACGCGGTGCCGGGGCGTTCGGCCGCGGCCCGGCGCAGGTGCGGCAGCGCGGCGCGGGCGGTGCGGACCATGCCGAGGACGTTGACGTCCAGCACTCGCGACCACTCGTCGTCGGTGTTGTCCTCGACGGTGCCGATGGCGCCGATGCCGGCGTTGCTCACCAGGACGTGCAGGCCGCCCAGTTCACCCGCCGCCTGCTCGACGGCGGCGCGCACGGCGGCGTCGTCGGTGACGTCGGCGGCGACCGGCAGGCAGCCCGCGGGGGCGCCGGACGGGTCGCGGTCGAGCACGGCCACGCGGGCGCCGCGGGCGGTGAGCAGGGCGGCGGTGGCCGCGCCGATGCCGGAGGCGCCGCCGGTGACCAGGGCGGTCAGGCCGGCGAAGTCCTGCAGGGGTGCGGGGGTGGTGCCGTCGGTCATCGGGTGAACTCCTGTCGCTGGGCACGCTCCTGCCACACGGGCCCGTCCGGGTAGCGGTAGTCCGTGAGCGTTTCCGGAACCATACGGGCCGAGAAGCCGGGCGCCGAGGGGGCGACATAGCGGCCGTTCTCGACGACGGCGGGGTCCGTGAAGTGCTCGTGCAGATGCGGTACGTACTCGATGACGCGGCCTTCGAGGCTGCCGGAGACCGCGACGTAGTCGAACATCGCCAGGTGCTGGACCAGCTCGCACAGGCCCACGCCGCCGGCGTGCGGGCAGACCGGGACGCCGAACTTGGCGGCCAGCAGCAGGATCGCCAGGTTCTCGTTGACGCCGGCCACGCGGGCGGCGTCGATCTGGACGAAGTCCACGGCTCCGGCCTGGAGCAGTTGCTTGAAGACGACGCGGTTGGCGACGTGCTCACCGGTGGCGACCCGGACGGGCTGCCCGGCGCGCACCGCGGCGTGCGCCAGGACGTCGTCGGGGCTGGTGGGCTCCTCGATCCAGTACGGGTCGTGCGGCGCCAGCGCCGCCATCCACTCCAGGGCCTCGGCGACGTCCCAGCGCTGGTTGGCGTCGACCGCGATACGGATGTCCGGGCCGACGGCGGCGCGGGCCAGCCGCATCCGCCGCAGGTCGTCCTCCAGGTCGGCGCCGACCTTGAGCTTGATCTGGCCGAATCCGGCGGCGACCGCCTCCTTGGCGAGCCGGGTGAGCTTCTCGTCGGAGTAGCCGAGCCAGCCGGGTTCGGTGGTGTACGCCGGGTAGCCCTCCTGGCGCAGCGTCTCCGCGCGGGCGGCGCGGCCCGGTTCGGCGCGGCGCAGGATGTCCAGCGCCTCGTCGCGGGTCAGCGCGTCGCTGAGGTAGCGGAAGTCGACGAGGTCGACGAGCTGGTCGGGGCTCATGGAGGCGAGCAGCGCCCACACCGGCTTTCTGGCCGCGCGGGCGGCGAGGTCCCAGGCGGCGTTGACCACCGCCCCGGCCGCCATGTGCATCACGCCCTTCTCGGGGCCGAGCCAGCGCAGTTGCGAGTCGTGGGTGAGCAGCCGGTAGAAGGCGCCGAGGTCGCCCGTGACACTGTCCACCGGGCGGCCGACCACATAGGGTCGCAGCGCCCCGATCGCGGCGGCGACGACGTCGTTGCCGCGGCCGATGGTGAAGCACAGGCCGTACCCCGCGAGGCCGCCGGGGGCGTCGGTACGGAGCACGACGTAGGCGGCGGAGTAGTCGGGGTCGGGGTTCATGGCGTCCGAGCCGTCGAGCTGCTCCGAGGTCGGAAAGCGGATGTCGTACACGTCGACCTCGGTAATGGTCGGACTCATGCACACTCCCGTCGCGAGACATCGGATCTTTTCTTGATGATCCGATGTATAGCGGGGGTGCCGGGTGCCCGTCCAGGGGGCTGGGCGAAGTTGTTGATAACAGATCGGATGTCTCCAGGTCCCGTCTCGGCGGCAGCCCCGGGTCCCCGCGGCAGCCGCGGGACGGCCTCCCGGCGCAGGCCGGAGGTCGCCCCGGTAACGCCCCGGCAGCGGCGGGACCGCCGTCCGCGCGGGCCTGGGCACGTAGGCTGGTGACGCACGTGACGAGCAAGTGAGAGCAGCGCCGGATCGGGGCCGCACGGCCCCGCCGGCCGGAAGGAGGCGCCGGGTGATCGAGCTTGAGGGAGTACCCGAGCTGATCGATCCGGTCATGGTGGCGGCGTTCGAGGGCTGGAACGACGCCGGGGACGCAGCCTCCACCGCGGTGGCCCATCTGGACCGGGAGTTCAAGGGCGAGGTCTTCGCCGCGCTGGACGCCGAGGACTACTACGACTTCCAGGTCAACCGCCCCACCGTGTGGATGGAGGACGGTGTCCGGCGGATCACCTGGCCGACCACCCGGCTGTCGGTGGCCAGGATCCAGTCCCCCAAACCGCGCGACCTGGTCCTGATCCGCGGCATCGAACCCAGCATGCGCTGGCGGTCCTTCTGCAACGAGCTGCTGGGCTTCGCGCACGAACTGGGCGTGGAGATGGTCGTGGTGCTGGGCGCGCTGCTCGGCGACACCCCGCACACCCGCCCGGTCCCGGTCACCGGTGTCACCTCCGACCCGGACCTGGCCACCGCGCTCGACCTGGAGGAGTCCCGCTACGAGGGCCCCACCGGCATCGTCGGCATCCTCCAGGAGGCCTGCACGCACGCCGGGGTGCCCGCGGTCAGCCTGTGGGCGGCCGTGCCGCACTACGTCTCCCAGCCGCCCAACCCCAAGGCCACCCTCGCCCTGCTCAACCGCCTGGAGGACCTGCTGGACCTGCGCATCCCGCAGGGCGAGCTGCCCGAGGACGCGCGGGCCTGGCAGGTCGGCGTCGACCAGCTGGCCGCCGAGGACAGCGAGGTCGCCGAATATGTGCAGACATTGGAGGAGGCGCGCGACACCGCGGAATTGCCGGAGGCGTCGGGCGAGGCCATCGCGCGGGAATTTGAGCGTTATCTGAGACGCCGGGACCCGCAGCCCGGCGGTTACGCGAGCGAAGGCGGCGACGGCGTCCCGCAATTCCGCGACCTCGGCCGTCAGCAGCGGCCCGAGGAACCGCGAAACACCGAAGGGCCGGCGGGAAACCCGGAGGGGAAGAGCGGAACCACCGCCGACTCCGACAACAGCACCGCCAGCGGTACCGACGACGACTCCGGGGACGGCTCCGAGGACTCCGGGGACTCCCCCGGTGGCTCCTCCGGCGGCGACGGCACCGGGGAGGACCCGCAGTAGGCCGTGCGGCCCGGCACAGGCAACGGATCGTCAAGAGCCGGGCACGCCACGCCAAAGCGCCCACGTCCGGCACCTGGCAGGATGTCGGCGTCGGCTGCCGATCCCCCGACACCCACGGACGGATCCCGTGCCCGGTACGGCCACCCGCGCTTATCAAAACGTTAGTTGCGAAGGGGAACTGTCGCCGGTTAGCATGAGGTTCATCCGTTGGCATACCTTCCCCGGGGGGGGGATCATGGTAATCGACGAACGTATGGACGACGTAGATTTCCGTATTCTGGCGTTAATGAGCGAGGGGTTGTCCGACGCCACCATCGGGAGAAAACTCTCACGCGGTCATCGGACCATCCAGCGGCGTATCTGCCACATGATGGACAGCCTCGGTGTCTCCGGCCGTTTCGCGCTGGGGCTGAAAGTCGCGGAACTCAACCTGCTGGCGGCCCGGGAAATCCCCGGAAACGCTGCCGACCTCGCGGGCACCGCCGCCGCGAGCAGCTACACGTAACAGACCCGGGCGCGGGGGGGCGTCCGAGCCGGGGGGGAATGGGGGGACCCCGGAGCAGAAAAAAGGAGGGGCGGGGGGGCGGGGGGGGGGGGGCGGCCCCCACCCCAAAGCACGAGGGGCGC
>NZ_JBSGHL010000117.1:0-6282 GCF_053604375.1 Streptomyces sp. NPDC004031
GTGGTGGGTTGGGGGGTGATGCCGTCGAGGGTGGTGAGGATGTGGTCGTGGAGTTGGTCGATCTGGGGGCCGTGGGAGGCGTAGTCCACGTCGATGGTCCTGGCCCGGTGGCCGGTGGCCTCGCAGGCCGTCACGACGGCGGTGATCTGCTCGGGCGGGCCGGAGACGACCGTGGCCGCGGGCCCGTTGAAGGCGGCGACGGTGACCTGGCCGGCGTCCGCGCCCAGTTCGTCGAGCAGGTGTGCGGTGTCGTCGGGGCCGAGCGCGAGGGACGCCATGGCGCCTTGTCCGGACAGGGCGCGTAGTGCTTGGGAGCGGAGGGCGACGACGCGGGCGGCGTCGTGGAGGGTGAGGGCTCCGGCGACGGTGGCGGCGGCGATCTCGCCTTGTGAGTGGCCGATGACGGCGGCGGGGTGGATGCCGTGGGCCTGCCATTCGGCGGCGAGGGCGACCATGACGGCCCAGAGGGTGGGTTGGATGACGTCGACGCGGTCGGGGTCGGCGGGTGAGGTGCCGCGCAGGACGTCGGTGAGTGACCAGTCGACGTAAGGGGCGAGGGCTTGTTCGCATTGGGTGATGCGGGCGGCGAAGACGGGTGAGCCGTCCAGGAGGTCCACGCCCATGCCGGGCCACTGCGAGCCCTGGCCCGGGAAGACGAACACCGGACCGGCCCCCGCGTCCAGCGCCGTCCCCCGGACCACGCCCGGGTGCTCCGCCCCCTCCGCCAGCGCCGCGAGACCGTCCAGGAAGTCCTCCCGGGTCCGTCCGACGACGGCCGCGCGGCAGGGGAACAGCGCCCGCGTGGTCAGGAGCGACCGGCCCACGTCCGCGACCGGGACCTCCGGCCGCTCGGCCACCGTCCGCGCCAGCCGCCGGGCCTGCTCGGCGAGGGCCTCCTCGCTGCGGGCGGACAGCACCCACGGCACCGTCGCACCCTCGTCGGCCGCCTCCACGGGCGGGGCTTCCACGGGCGGGGCCTCCACGGGCGCCGGCTCGAGCGCCTCCTCCAGGATGACGTGCGCGTTCGTACCGGAGATGCCGAAGGCCGACACGCCCGCCCGGCGGGTGACGGCGGCGCCCGCGGGCCAGTCCACCGGCTCGGTGAGCAGCCGCACCGCGCCCGCCGTCCAGTCCACGTGCGGGGTCGGCTCGTCCACGTGCAGGGTCGCGGGCAGCGAGCCGTTCCGTAGCGCCATGACCATCTTGATGACCCCGGCGACCCCCGCGGCGCCCTGCGCGTGCCCGATGTTCGACTTGACCGAGCCGAGCCACAGCGGCCGCTCGTCCGGCCGGTCCTGGCCGTATGTCGCGAGCAGCGCGTCCGCCTCGATCGGGTCGCCGAGCTTCGTGCCCGTGCCGTGCGCCTCGACCGCGTCCACCTCGGAGGCCGCGAGCCCGGCGCTGGCGAGCGCCTGCCGGATGACGCGCTGCTGGGACGGGCCGTTGGGCGCGCTCAGGCCGTTGCTGGCGCCGTCCTGGTTGACGGCGGAGCCGCGGACGACGGCCAGCACGCGGTGGCCGTTGCGGCGGGCGTCCGACAGCCGCTCCAGCAGGATCAGTCCGGCGCCCTCGGAGAAGCCCGTGCCGTCCGCCGCGGCCGCGAAGGCCTTGCAGCGAGCGTCGGGCGCGAGGCCGCGCTGCCGGGAGAACTCGACGATGACGTTGGGTGTGGCCATCACCGTCACCCCGCCCGCGAGCGCGAGATCGCACTCCCCGGCGCGCAGCGCCTGCGCGGCCAGGTGGATCGCCACCAGCGACGACGAGCACGCCGTGTCCAGCGTGACGGCCGGCCCCTCCAGGCCCAGCGTGAAGGAGATCCGGCCGGAGACGACGCTGAGCGCGTTGCCGGTCAGCAGGAAGCCCTCGGCGTCCTTGTCGACCGGCGGCGTGCCGAAGCCGGGCACGCCCGCGCCGGTCCAGACACCGGTCGCGGTCCCCTTCAGGCTCGTGGGGTCGATGTGCGCGCGCTCCAGCAGCTCCCAGGCGGTCTCCAGCAGGACGCGCTGCTGCGGGTCCATCGCCGTGGCCTCGCGCGGGCTGATGCCGAAGAACGCCGCGTCGAACTGTCCGGCCCCGGCCAGGAAGCCGCCCTCACGGGCGTAGCTGGTGCCCGAGTGGTCGGGGTCGGGGTGGTAGAGCCCGTCCAGGTCCCAGCCGCGGTCGGTCGGGAAGGGGCCGATGGCGTCACCGCGCTCCGCCACGAGATCCCACAGGGCCTCGGGGGAGTCGATACCGCCGGGGTAGCGGCAGGCCATCGACACGATCGCGATCGGCTCGCGTGCGCGCTCCTCGGTCTCCCGCAGGCGCTGCCTGACCTGGCCGAGGTCGAGGGTGACGCGCTTGAGGTACTGGCGCAGCTTGTCTTCGGTGGTCGTCGGCATCGGTTCCGCATCCCCTCAGGACGAGCCCAGTTGCTGGTCGATGAGCGCGAACATCTCGTCGTCCGACGCGGAGCCCAGGGCCTCCCCGTCGATGTCCGGCGCACCGGACGTACCGCCCTCCAGCCGGGAGAGCAGGGCGTGCAGCCGGCCGGCGATCGTCTCGCGGGCCTTCCCGTCGACCTCCCGGCCGCCGAGCGTCGCCTCCAGCCGCGCCAGGTCGCCGAGCACGGGCGCGAGCGGGTCGGCGGGCGCGGCCGCCTGCCCGTCGGGGGCGAGCCTGCCGTCCAGGAAGCGGGCGGCGCTCTCCGCGTCGGGGTGGTCGAAGACGAGCGCGGCCGGCAGCCGCAGCCCGGTCGCGGCCGTGAGCCGGTTGCGCAGCTCGACCGCGGTGAGCGAGTCGAAGCCCAGCTCCTTGAACGAGGAGTCGGTACGGACCGCCGCCGGATCGCTGTGCCCGAGCACCGTCGCGGCGTGGCTGCGGACCAGCGCCACCAGCTCGCGCTGCCGCTCGTCCGCCGGGAGCCGGCTGACGCGCTCCGCCCACCCCGCGGACTCGGCCGCGGCCGCGGTCCGCCGCACCGGAGCCCCGGCCGCCGCGAGGGCCCGCAGCAGGGCGGGCACCTCGGCGGCCGGACGGCGGCCGAGGGCGCGCGGGTCGAGGTCGAGGGCGACCAGGGCCGGTTCGGCGTGCCGCAGAGCCGCGTCGAGCAGGCCCAGCGCCTTCTCCGTCGAGAGCGGTGTCGTCCCGGACCGGCTCATCCGGGCGTGGTCGGTGCCGGTGAGCTGCTGGGTCATGTCGCTCGCCGCGGCCCACAGCCCCCAGGCGAGCGACGACGCCGGGCGCCCGGCGCGCTGCCGCCCGACCGTGAGCGCGTCGCAATACGCGTTGGCGGCGGCGTAGTTGGCCTGCCCGGGGCTGCCGAGCGTGCCCGCGGCGGAGGAGTAGACGAGGAAGAGGGCCAGCGGGAGGTGCGCGGTGGCCCGGTCGAGGACGGCGGCGGCGGTGGCCTTCGGGTCCCAGACCCGGGCCAGCGACGCGGGAGTCTGCGCGGTCAGCACCGCGTCGTCGAGGACGCCTGCCGCGTGGATGACGCCGGTGAGGGGGTGGTCGGGGTCGATGCCTTCGACGAGTGCGCGTACGGCGTCGGCGTCGGTGGCGTCGGTGGCGGTGATGTGGACGGTGGCGCCGAGGTCGCGCAGACGTGCGGTGAGTTCGGTGGCGCCGGGCGCGTCGGGTCCGCGTCGGCTGGTGAGGTGGAGGTGGGTGACGTTCCAGGCGGTGACGAGGTGTTCGGCCAGCAGTGCGCCGAGGGTGCCGGTGCCCCCGGTGATCAGGACGGTGCCGTCGCGGTCGAGGGCGGGGGGCACGGTGAGGACGATCTTGCCTGTGTGCCTGGCCTGGCTCATGTGCCGCAGCGCCTCGCGGGCGTCGGCCAGCGGCCAGGTGGTGACCGGCGGCGGGGTGAGGGCGCCGTCGGCGAAGAGGTCCGCCAGCGTCGTGAGCATGCGGTGGACGTGGTCCAGGCCCGCGCGGGGGACCAGGTCGTAGAACTGGTAGTCGATGCCGGGGTAGGTGTCGGTGAGATAGTCCGTGTCGCGGATGTCGGTCTTGCCCATCTCGATGAAGCGCCCGCCCTCGCCGAGCAGCCGCAGCGAGGCGTCGGTGAAGTCCCCGGCCAGGCAGTTGAGAACGACGTCCACGCTCCCGGCCGTCTCCCGGAAGGCCGCCTCGAAGTCCAGGTCGCGGGAGGACGCCCGGTGGGCGGCGTCGATGCCCATCGCCTCAAGCACCTTATGCTTGGCCGGACTTGCGGTCGCGTAGACCTCGGCGCCGAGGTGCCGCGCGATCTGCACGGCCGCCATGCCGACACCGCCCGTCGCCGCGTGGATGAGCACGGCGTCCCCCGCCCGCAGGCGGCCGAGATCGACCAGGCCGTACCAGGCGGTGAGGAAGGCGACGGGGATCGCGGCGGCCTGCACGTCGCTCCACCCGGACGGTACGGGCACGAGCGTGCGCGCGTCGGCCACCGTGACGGGCCCGAACGCGCCCTCGAACAGGCCGAACACCCGCTCCCCGGGCGCCACCGAGGTCACGTCCGGCGCGACCTCCAGCACCACCCCCGCGCCCTCGCTGCCGCGGAAGACACCCTCGTCCGGGTACATCCCCAGCAGGATCAGCACATCGCGGAAGTTGACGCCCGCCGCGCGCACGCCGACCCGCACCTGACCCGGCGCCAGCGGCTCCAGCACCTCCGGGCAGGGCACGGCCGACACGCCCTCGACCGTGCCGGAACCGTCCGCGGCCAGCCGCCAGGCCCTCTCGCCCGGCGGCGGCACCAGCTCCGGCAACACGGCCCGCTCCAGCCGCGGTACGAGCACGCGCCCGGCCCGTACGGCGACCTGCGGCTCGTCCCGGGCCACCGCACGGGCGACGGCGTCGAGCAGCGCGGCCGGGTCCGCCGTGTCGTCGAGATCGCACAGCACGAAGCGGCCCGGCTCCTCCGCCTGCGCGCTGCGCAGCAGGCCCCACACCGCGGCGGCCGCCGGATCGGGCACGACGCCTTCCGCGGCCACGGCCCCGCGCGTGACGGCCACCAGCAGCGACTCCGCCAACCGCGGCTCCGCCAGCCACCGCTGGGCCAGCGCCAGCACCTCCGTGACGGCGCCCAGCGCGGCCGCCGACAGCTCGGCGCCCTCCGCCACCGGCGGCACGCCGGTCAGCACCGTCACCGGCAGCGGGCCGTCGGATGCGAGCAGCGCGGCCAGGTCGGCGTGCCGCGGCAGTTCCGGCAGCGGCGGCCCCTCCCCGAGACACGCCCAGCCCTCCGCCGTACCCGTCCCCGGCGTCCCGGCCGGTTCGGGCAGCGGCGTCCAGGCCACGGCGAACAGCCCGTCCACCGGTCGCGCCCCCGTGTCCCGCAACTGCCGCGCGCTCGTGGGCCGTACGGTCACCGACTCCGCGCGCAGCACCGGGGCTCCCGCGGCGTCGGCCACCAGGAGGCGCAGGCCGTGCTCCAGGGGCGTCATCCGGACGCGGACGCGGGTGGCGCCGGTGGCGTGCAGGGTGACACCGGTCCAGGCGAAGGGCAGCAGCACCTGCCCGTCACCGCCGGAATCGGCGGGGCGGTCGAGGGCGAGGGGGTGCAGGGCGGCGTCCAGGAGGGCCGGGTGGACACCGAAAGCCGGGGCGCCGCCGCGGGCCTGCTCGGGCAGGACGACCTCGGCGAGCAGGTCGTCGCCCTGCCGCCAGGCGGCCACCAGGCCCTGGAAGGCCGGTCCGTAGCCGTACCCCGCCGCCTCGGCGCGGGCGTAGAAGTCCGCGGTGTCCACCGGTACGGCGTCCGGCGGCGGCCACGCCCCGGCGGCTTCCGGCGCGGGGGCGTCCGCGGTCGCCGGGGCGAGCAGGCCGGTCGCGTGGCAGGTCCAGGGCGAATCGTCGCCGGAGGGGCGGGAGTTCACCCGTATCGCCCGGTGGCCCTCGGGGTCGGGGGCGTCCAGGGCGATCTGGAGACGGAGGGTGCCGGTGGCGGGCAGCATGAGGGGGGTGTGCAGGGCGAGTTCGTCGATGCCGCCCGCTCCGGCCTCGTCGGCGGCGCGCAGCGCCCACTCGACCAGGGCCGCACCGGGCACCAGGGCAACGCCGGCCACCGCGTGGTCGTCCAGCCAGCCCGCGCCGCCCGCAGCCGGGAGGACCCCGGTCAGCACCAGCCCGCCGTCGGCGAGTTCGACGGCCGCGCTGAGCTGCGCGTGCCCCACCGCCGCGAGACCGGCCGCCGTGAGGTCACCGGGTCCGTCGTCCATCTCCAGCCAGTAGTGGTGGTGTTGGAAGGGGTAGGTGGGGAGGTCGGTGGTGGGTGCGGTGGGTCCTGTGGTGTAGGTGGGGGTGAGTCCGGTGGTGTGG
>NZ_JBSGHL010000118.1:0-6264 GCF_053604375.1 Streptomyces sp. NPDC004031
TCCTCCGACTACTACCTGCGCCTGACCGGCGACGGCGGCCGCATGCTCAAAGGCCAGATCGCCCTCACCGCCACCCGCCCCACCCAGCCCACGGTGGGCACCTCCCCGGGCGGCGGCACGGGCACGGTGGTGAGCCTGCGGGCGCGTGCCAACGGCGACTACGTCACGGCCGAGAACGGCGGCGCGGCCCCGCTGATCGCCAACCGCACCTCGATCGGGCCGTGGGAGCAGTTCGACCTGCTCGACCTGGGCGGCGGCAATGTCGCGCTGCGGGCGCACGCCAACAACCTGATCGTGTGCGCCGACAACGCGGGCGCCTCGCCGCTCATCGCCAACCGCACCTCGGCGGGGGCCTGGGAGACCTTCCAGCTCGTCCACAACTCCAACGGCACCGTCAGCCTCAAGGCGCAGGTCAACGGCCTGTACGTGACGGCGGAGAACGGCGGGGCCGCCGCGCTGGTCGCCAACCGTACGGCCGTCGGCGGCTGGGAGCAGTTCGACCTCGTCACCGGCTGACGCACCTCGCGGCCATGACGGCCGGCCACTGACCCCCCGCGCGGGCACGCGGGGCTTCGGGAGGGCGGGCGGGTCTCCCCGGACGGGCATCCGGGTGACCCGCCCGCCCGTCGAGTGGCGCGGCGGACGCGGCGGGCCCACCGTGGTGGAGTCCGTGCCCGCCCTGGTGGCGGGCGGTTCCGCCACCAGACGAGGAGCGCCATGGCCGACGCCGCGGAGAAGGCCCCGAGGCCGCGGAAACTGGTCCTGGCGGCGATGATCTTCGCGGTCGCGATGACCTTCATCGACCAGACCATCGTCTCGATCGCCGTGCCCGACATCCAGAGCGAGCTGAAGCTCTCCAACACCGGGGTGCAGTGGGTGGTCAACGCCTACCTGCTCGCGCTCGCCGCGCTCTTCGCCTACGGCGGACGGCTCGCCGACACCGTCGGGCACCGCAGGGTCGTGGTGTGGGGCGTGGTCGTCTTCGCGACCGCGTCGCTGCTGTGCGGGCTGACGCCGACCGGGAGCGCCGCGCAGGCCTGGATCGTGGTCTTCCGGGCGGTGCAGGGCGCGGGCGGCGCCGTGATGTTCCCCGCCGCGCTGGGCATCGTGGTGCAGACCTTCGCGCTGCGCGAGCGCGGCCGGGCGCTCGCGCTCTTCTTCGGCATCGCGGGCGGCCTCACCGCGATCGGCCCGCTCCTCGGCGGCTATCTCACCGAGTGGACGTGGCGGGCCATCTTCTGGGTGAACATCCCGGTGGCCGTCGTGGCGTTGGTGCTGATCGCGCTGTCCCGGCCGGAGACCGAGCACCGCCCGGCGCCCATGGACTACCGCGGGCTGGTGCTCATCGCGGCGGGCGTGACGCTGAGCGTCTTCGGCTTCCAGCAGGCCGGGATCTGGGGCTGGGGCAACCCCGGTATCGGCCTGTCGATCGCGGCCGGGGCGCTGCTGCTGGTCGTCTTCGCCGTGGTGGAGCTGCGGACGGCGGAGCCGCTGATGCAGGTGCGGATCTTCCGGGTGCGGGCGTTCCTGGTCGAGAACGCGGTGCTGGGCGTCGCGATGCTCACCTTCGTCCCGGTCTTCTTCTTCGCCAGCGAGTACGCGCAGATCGCGCTCGGCAAGTCCGCGTCCGAGGCGGGCCTGTACCTGCTGTACTTCTTCCTCGGCTTCGTCGTCGCCTCGCAGATCGGCGGCCGGATGCTGGACACCCGCGGGGCCAGGCGGCCGGTCGCGCTGGGCTGCGCGCTGTCCGCGCTGGGCTTCCTGCTGTGGGCGGGCAAGGCGACCGATCTCGACTTCTCCCACCAGATGTGGCAGGTGATCCTGGCCGGTTTCGGGATGGGCATGATGCTCAGCCCGGCCAGCACGGACGCGGTCAACCGTGCCTCGCGGCTGTCGTACGGCGAGGCGACCGGTATCACCCAGACGGTGCGCAACTACGCGGCCTCGCTGGGCCTCGCGGTGCTGGGCACCGTCTCGGTCACCGAGTTCCGCCGCCACCTGACGCACTCGCTCACCGCGCGCGGGCTGCCGCCGGACCAGGCCGCCGACCAGGCGCGGACCATCGCGCAGGCCCATTCGACGGCGCAGGGCGGCAGCGGCGCGATCCCCGCCTTCGTCCGGACGGACTTCGCCGAGTCGACGCGCACGGTGCTCTACTGCATGGCCGGCGTCATGGCGGTGGCCGCGCTCGTGGCCCACTTCGGGCTGCGGCCGGGACTCCAGGAGGAGCACCCCGACGACCCGCCACAGGTGACGCCCGACCGCTCCTGAGGCCCCCGGTCTAGACTCTTCTGGCACCGGCCTGTCCGAAACCGACCGGAGGCAGGCCGTCCATGCCCGATCCCGAGGGGTATTCGGCACTTTGATACAGATAGAGTCAGTTACCAAGCGATACCCCGACGGCACCACGGCGGTCGACGGCCTGTCGCTGGAGATCCCGGACGGATCGATCACCGTCCTGGTGGGCCCGTCGGGATGCGGGAAGACCACCACCCTGCGGATGATCAACCGGATGGTCGAGCCGACGTCCGGGCGGATCCTGCTGGACGGCGCGGACATACGCGAGCAGCCGGTCAACACGCTGCGCCGGTCCATGGGGTATGTCATCCAGAACGCCGGGCTCTTCCCGCACCGCACCATCGTCGACAACATCGCGACCGTCCCCCGTATGCTCGGCTGGGACCGCGGCCGGGCCCGGGAGCGGGCCCGCGAACTCATGGAGCGCGTCGGCCTCGACGCGGGGCTGGCCAAGCGCTACCCGTACCAGCTCTCCGGCGGCCAGCAGCAGCGCGTCGGCGTGGCCCGCGCGCTCGCCGCCGACCCGCCCGTACTGCTCATGGACGAGCCGTTCTCCGCGGTCGACCCGATCGTCCGCAAGAGCCTGCAGGGCGAACTGCTGCGGATCCAGGAGGAGCTGGGCAAGACCATCGTCTTCGTCACGCACGACATCGACGAGGCCATCCGCATCGGCGACATGATCGCGGTACTGCGCACCGGCGGCCTGCTGGCCCAGTTCGCACGGCCCGACGAGCTGCTCTCCTCCCCCGCCGACGCCTTCGTCGAGGACTTCCTCGGCACCGACCGCGGCATCCGGCGGCTGTCGTTCTTCTCCTCGCAGGGGCTGGAACTCCTCACCGGGCCCGTGCTGCCGGCCGGTGCGGACGCCGAGCGCGCCGCCCGCGCCGCCGCGGCCGGTGCGCCGTACGTCCTGCTCACCGACGCCGAGGGCCGCCCGCTGGGCTGGGCCCCCGCGAAGGACGCCGCCACGGCCGCGGGCAAGGGCGCCCGGGAGGAACTGCTGCCGCACGGCAGGCCCTTCGTGGCCGGGCGCGACTCGCTGCGGGACGCGCTGGACTGCGCGGTGCTCTCGCCGACCGGCTGGGCGGTCGCCGTGGACGGCGAGGGCGTGGCCGCCGGTGTGGTCTCGCAGGAGGCCATCGGCGCCGCGATCCGCAGCGCGCACGCGGCCGGGACGGACGGCGGCGGCGCCGACCGGGCCGCCACCACCAAGGCCGGGGCGGCCACATGAGCGGCACGGGGTTCTTCGACATCCCGAGCGACCTCCAGCACTCCTACGCCGGCCTGGTCGGGCTGCACCTCCAGGAGGCGATGATCCCGGTCGGCATCGGGCTGGCCGTCGCCCTGCCGCTCGGGCAGCTGTGCGTGCGCTTCCGCTGGATCTACCCGCCGTTGCTGTGGGTCACCACGGTGCTGTACGCGATCCCGTCGCTGGCCTTCTTCGTCTTCCTGATCGACTACACCGGCGCGACCAGGACCACCGTGATGATCCCGCTGACCGTCTACACGCTGGTGATCCTCGTTCCGGCGATCGTCGACGGCGTCAGATCGGTGCCCGAGGAGACGATGTCGGCGGCCACCGCGATGGGGCTGGGGCCCGTGCAGCGCTACCTCAGGGTGCAACTGCCGCTCGCCGTACCGGCGATCTTCGCCGGGCTGCGGGTCGCGACCGCCTCCAGCATCAGCCTGGTGAGCGTGGGCGCGATCATCGGCAACCAGGGCGCGCTGGGCAACCTGCTGCAGGACGCGATCCTCTACCACCGCTCCAACCTGGCGCTGAACTCGGTGCTGTCCATCGCGGTGCTGTCGGTGATCATGGACGTCGTGCTGGTGCTGCTGCGCACCGCGCTGACCCCGTGGCTGCCGCGCGGCGGCCGCGCCGCGAGCCGGGCGGCGCGGGCGGCCGCCGTGGAACCGGCGGCCGAGACCGCGCGGGCGGAGGCCGCCTCATGAGCCTCTTCCACTTCATCAGCGACTTCTTCCGGGACGGCGCCAACTGGCACGGCGCGTACGGCATCCCGCACCGGCTGCTGGAGCACCTCCAGTACACCTTCACCGCGCTCGGCATCGCCGCCGCCCTCGCGCTGCCCGTCGGCCTGGTGACCGGCCACACCGGACGCGGCGGCAACGCGCTGGCGCTCATCGCCACCGCGGCCCGAGCGCTGCCCAGTTACGGCCTGCTGGTGCTGATGTTCTTCTGGCTGGGCCTGGGCCTGACCCCGGTGATGATCCCGCTGGTCGCATTGGCCGTGCCGCCGATCCTGGTCACCACCTACGAGGCGATGCGCACCGTGGACCCCGCGCCGGTCGACGCCGCGCGCGGGATGGGCATGGGG
The DNA here is from genome assembly GCF_053604375.1 of Streptomyces sp. NPDC004031. NCBI lineage: Bacteria > Bacillati > Actinomycetota > Actinomycetes > Kitasatosporales > Streptomycetaceae > Streptomyces > Streptomyces sp. NPDC004031. The sequence goes on from NZ_JBSGHL010000118.1 coordinate 4,635, forward strand.
CCGGCCGCGGTGCTCTTCCAGGTCGAACTGCCCATGGCGCTGCCGCTGGTGCTCAGCGGGCTGCGCTCGGCAGCGATCCAGGTGGTCTCGACCACCGCGATCGCCGCGACGGTGTCGCTCGGCGGCCTGGGGCGGTTCGTCGTGGACGGCCTCTACCAGTACAACTACCGGATCGTGGTGGGCGGGGCGACGCTCATCGCGGCCCTCGCGCTCGCCATGATCGGGCTGTTCTGGCTGGTCGGACGCGTGGTCGTGTCCCCCGGCGTACGGCGTGGCCGGTGACCGGGCCGTTCCCCGGGGCGGTGCCCGAGCGCGCCGTCCGATGTCCCGTCGAGCGCGGGCGGCGCGTTCCGCGCCCGGCGGGCATCGATGCCAATCGGTGACCCTGGCGGCCTTGACTGCCTTTGCGGCCGCTGGATTGGATCATTCGGTGTACGGAACCGACGTTGCAAAAACAGCTGAACGCCATCCGAACCCTCACCCCCGGAAGCGGGAATCGTGACTTCACCTTCGCAGAGCAGCAGCACAGGCCCTCGACACCTCCGAGTGACGGCGATCCTCATCGCCGCGACCACGGCCGCGGCGCTCCTCGCGGGCTGTAGCGACTCCTCCTCGTCCGACTCCGACCCGCTGAAGCCCGCGGCGCCGCCCGCGTCCGGCACCGGCAAGGGCAAGGACCCGCTGGCGGGCAAGGCGCCGCAGAACGGCACGGTGGTCGTCGGGTCCAACAACTTCGCCGAGAGCGTCCTGCTGATGGACCTGTACGGCGAGGCGCTCAAGGCCAAGGGCGTCAACGTGCAGTACAAGCCGAACATCGGCACCCGCGAGATCACCTACGGGCTGGTCAAGAACGGCAGCGTGAGCGTGCTGCCGGAGTTCAACGGCTCGCTGCTGTCCTACCTGGACAAGACCGCCACGCCGACCACCCCGGAGGCGGCGACCGCGGCGATCGAGGCCAAGCTCGACCCGTCGCTGACGATGCTCGACCCGGCGCCGGCCGAGGACAAGGACTCGCTGACGGTCAACAAGGAGACCGCCGCGAAGTACCACCTGACGTCGCAGTCCACGATCGCGGACCTGGCCAAGTACGGCAAGGAGATCGTGGTGGGCGGCTCCCCGGAGTTCCAGACCCGGCAGCAGGGCCTGGTGGGCCTGAAGTCGCAGTACGGGCTGGACCCGAAGTCGTTCAAGCCGCTGGACGCGGGCGGCCCGATCACCGTCCAGGCGCTGAAGTCGAACGGTGTGCAGGCCGCCGACGTGTTCACCACGGACGCGTCGATCACCCGTGAGCACTTCGTGACGCTCCAGGACCCGAAGAAGCTCTTCGGGATCGCCAACGTCCAGCCCATGGTGTCCAAGACCGCCCTGACGCCGGAGGCCGTCGCGGCGCTCAACGCGGTGTCGGCCAAGCTCGACACCAAGTCGCTGCTCGACATGGACGCCCAGGTGCAGAACGACAAGAAGGACCCGCTCGACGTGGCCAAGGCCTGGCTGAAGTCGGTCGGCCTGGGCTGAGCCCCGATCCGTACGCGCCCGGTCCGCAGCGCCGCGGCTCACCCGACGGACGCAAGATGCTGCGCCTGGAGGTCCGCAACAGCGAGACCCCCATCGAGCGCAAGCCCGAGTGGAT
>NZ_JBSGHL010000119.1:0-5995 GCF_053604375.1 Streptomyces sp. NPDC004031
CTCCGGCACGCCCACCGACGCCTCCCGGCATCAGGCGCTGACCCAGGCCATTGCCCCGGGTTCGCCCTGGGGGCACCGCCGCGCCAGGACGTGAAATGCTGGACCAGCAGTGGGGCAACTGCGGTCTGACGGGGAGGACTTGATGCCGGAATTCGCGCACCGGGCTGCCGGCGGTGGCGACCCCGACCCCGATGCGGAAGGCCCGGCGCCCGCCGAGCCGATCCGGGTCCTGGTGGTCGACGACCACGCGCTCTTCCGGCGGGGTCTGGAGATCGTGCTCGCGCAGGAGGAGGACATCCAGGTCGTAGGCGAGGCCGGGGACGGCGCGGAGGCGGTGGAGAAGGCCGCGGACCTGCTGCCCGACATCGTGCTGATGGACGTGCGGATGCCGCGCCGCGGCGGCATCGAGGCCTGCACCTCCATCAAGGAGGTGGCCCCGAGCGCGAAGATCATCATGCTGACGATAAGCGACGAGGAAGCCGACCTCTACGAGGCGATCAAGGCCGGCGCGACCGGCTACCTGCTCAAGGAGATCTCCACCGACGAGGTGGCCACCGCGATCCGTGCGGTGGCGGACGGGCAGTCGCAGATCAGCCCGTCGATGGCGTCCAAGCTGCTGACCGAGTTCAAGTCGATGATCCAGCGCACCGACGAGCGGCGGCTGCTGCCCGCGCCCCGGCTCACCGACCGGGAGCTGGAGGTGCTCAAGCTGGTGGCGACGGGGCTGAACAACCGCGACATCGCCAAGGAGCTGTACATCAGCGAGAACACCGTGAAGAACCACGTCCGCAACATCCTGGAGAAGCTCCAGCTGCACTCCCGGATGGAAGCGGTGGTCTACGCGATGCGGGAGAAGATCCTGGAGATCCGCTGACCTGTGGGCCCGCCCGCGGGCGGGCCCACAGGCCGGGCGGTCCGCTCAGCGGCGGTCGTGGGCGAGCTTGACGGCGGCGGCCAGCGGCTCGCGCAGCGTCTCGGGCAGCACCCGCTCCACCCGGGCCTCCACGCAGCCCACCCAGCCCGCCGCCTCGGCGATGGCGTCCGCGGCGGGCTGCACCGCCTTCGGGCCGTCCAGCGTCACCTGCCGGGCGATCAGCGTGCTGCCCTCGCGTGCCGGGTCGACCCGGCCCACGAGCCGTCCGCCCGCCAGCAGCGGCATCGCGAAGTATCCGTGCACGCGCTTCGGCTTGGGGGTGTAGGCCTCCAGGCGGTGGGTGAAGCCGAAGATCCGCTCCGTCCGCGGCCGGTCCCAGATCAGCGAGTCGAAGGGCGACAGCAGCGTCGTACGGTGCCGGCCGCGCGGTTCGGCCGCGAGCGCCTCGGGATCGGCCCACGCGGGCTTGCCCCAGCCCTCGACCTCGACCGGCACCAGGCCCGTGTCGTCGATGACCGCGGCGACCTGCTCGCCCTTGAGGCGGTGGTAGTCGGCGAGATCCGCGCGGGTGGCCACGCCCATGGCGGCACCGGCCTGCGCGACCAGCCGCCGCATGCACGCGTCGTCGTCCAGCTCGTCGTGCAGCAGTTCGGCGGGGACGGCGCGCTCCGCCAGGTCGTACACGCGCTTCCAGCCGCGGCGCCGGGTGCAGACCACCTCGCCGGTGTCCAGCAGCCACTCGACGGCGATCTTCGTCTCCGACCAGTCCCACCACGGGCCGCCGTTCTTGGCGCCGCCCAGCTCCGTCGACGTCAGCGGGCCGTCGGCCCTGAGCCGGTCCAGGACGGCGGCGCAGGAGCGCTCGGCGTCCGCCAGCACGTGCCAGCGGTGGCCGCGCGCCCGCCGGGCCCGGCGGCGGAAGGCGAAGTGCGGCCACTCCTCGATGGGCAGGATGCACGCGGCGTGCGACCAGTACTCGAAGGCGTGGTCGTCGGACCAGTAGGCCTGCTCCACCGCCTGCCGGCCGACAGCGCCCAGCCGGGCGTAGGGGACCAGCTCGTGCGAGCGGGCCAGTACCGAGATCGTGTCCAGCTGCACGGCACCGAGCGAGCGCAGCACCCCGCGGGTGCCGGCCCGCCGGTCGGGGGCGCCGAGAAGGCCCTGGGCGCGCAGGGCGATCCTGCGGGCCTCGTCGGCGGACAGGGAGAGCTGGGGAGGCGGCAGCACGGTCATGGGGGCCAGGCTAGGGGGACCCACTGACAAGCGTCCCCGACCTGCGCCGACGCCCTCCCCGGCAGCCGGCAGCCAGCGGAGGAGCGTGCCGGGCTCAGTCCACCGGGCGCGCCGGGTCGTAGGGCAGGTACGGGGTCGCCGAGGCGAGGCCCAGGTCCGAGGGGAGCAGGGAGCCGGTCCAGGCGTCCCGGCGGATGCCGCGCACCGAGATCTTCGCCCGCTGGGTGCCCTCCATGACGAAGCCGAGGCGCAGCGCCACCGCGCGGGAGCCCTCGTTGCCGGCGTCGGCGTACCACTCCAGCCGCTCCACGCCCAGGCTCTCGAAGGCCCACCGGCACACCGCGCGCGCCGCCTCGACCGTGTAGCCCCTGCCGCGCTGCTCCTTCGCCGTCCAGTAGCCGAGCTCCGCCTGGCGCACCGGCGCGGCCAGCTGCCCGAGCCTGACCAGGCCCATGGAGCTGACCAGGGCGCCGCTTTCGCGGGTGAAGACGCCGAAGTTGTACAGGGTGTCGTCCCGCCAGCCCTGCGGGCTGATCTGCCCGACGAACTCCTCGGCGTGCGCGCGGGTGTACGGCGAGGGCACGTTCGTCCAGCGCGGGATCTCCGGGTCCTGGCACGCGGCGTGCACCGCGTCGATGTCGCCGGGCTCCAGCTCGCGCAGGTACAGACGGTCGGTGGTCAGCGTCACGGACTGCATGGTCGGCGCGCACCTTTCTGTCGGGGGCGGGGTGGCCACCGGGCACGGTCCCGCGGGAAGATGCCGTGAACCGGGCCGTGCGGGCGGCCCCGCGGCCGAGTATCGCTGGCCCCGGGAGCGACGGAAAACCGTTTTGCCGCCGCCGGGCCTCCCGGCCCGATGCTCTCCTCGCTTACGATGGCCGTTGCAGCAGGGCCCCGGCAGACAAAACCCCTGCTGTGCCCCGCGCGGCAACCGCGCCAGGCCCGACCGGCAAGGAGCCAGCCTACGTGTCCGTCATCACCAAGATCATGCGTGCAGGCGAAGGCAAGATCCTGCGCAAACTGCACCGCATCGCGGACCAGGTCAATTCCATCGAAGAGGACTTCGAGAGCCTTTCCGATGCCGAGCTGCGGGCCCTCACCGACGAGTACAAGGAGCGGTACGAGGGCGGCGAGAGCCTCGACGACCTGATGCCCGAGGCGTTCGCCACGGTGCGCGAGGCCGCGCGGCGCGTGCTGGGCCAGCGGCACTACGACGTGCAGTTGATGGGCGGCGCGGCCCTGCACATGGGATATGTCGCCGAGATGCGCACCGGCGAGGGCAAGACGCTCGTCGGCACCCTGCCCGCGTACCTGAACGCGCTGTCCGGCAAGGGCGTGCACCTGATCACCGTCAACGACTACCTCGCCGAGCGCGACTCGGAGTGGATGGGCCGGGTGCACCGCTTCCTCGGCCTCACGGTGGGCTGCATCCTCGCCAACCAGTCGCCTGCCGAGCGCCGCGAGATGTACGCGTGCGACATCACCTACGGCACGAACAACGAGTTCGGCTTCGACTACCTGCGCGACAACATGGCGTGGTCGAAGGACGAACTCGTCCAGCGCGGCCACAACTTCGCGATCGTCGACGAGGTCGACTCGATCCTCGTCGACGAGGCCCGTACGCCGCTGATCATCTCCGGCCCCGCCGACCAGGCCACCAAGTGGTACAGCGACTTCGCGCGCCTGGTGCGCCGGCTGAACCGCGGCGAGGCCGGCGGCATCGGCAAGGAGGAGACCGGCGACTACGACGTCGACGAGAAGAAGCGCACCGTCGCCATCCACGAGTCCGGCGTCTCCAAAGTCGAGGACTGGCTGGGCATCGACAACCTCTACGAGTCGGTCAACACCCCGCTCGTCGGTTATCTGAACAACGCCATCAAGGCCAAGGAGCTCTACAAGAACGACAAGGACTACGTCGTCATGGACGGCGAAGTCATGATCGTCGACGAGCACACCGGCCGTATCCTCGCCGGCCGCCGCTACAACGAGGGCATGCACCAGGCGATCGAGGCGAAGGAAGGGGTGGACATCAAGGACGAGAACCAGACGCTCGCCACGATCACCCTGCAGAACTTCTTCCGCCTCTACAGCACGCTGTCGGGCATGACCGGTACGGCCATGACCGAGGCCGCCGAGTTCCACCAGATCTACAAGCTGGGCGTGGTGCCGATCCCGACGCACCGCGCGGTCGCGCGCATCGACCGCCCCGACCTGATCTACCGCACGGAAGAGGCGAAGTTCGCCGCCGTGGTCGAGGACATCGTCGAGAAGCACGAGAAGGGCCAGCCGGTGCTGGTCGGCACCGTGTCCGTCGAGAAGTCCGAGTACCTGTCCGCGCAGCTGTCCAAGCGCGGCGTGCCGCACGAGGTGCTGAACGCCAAGCAGCACGACCGTGAGGCGTCGATCGTCGCGCAGGCCGGCCGCAAGGGCGCGGTCACCGTCGCCACCAACATGGCCGGCCGCGGTACCGACATCAAGCTCGGCGGCAACCCCGACGACCTGGCCGAGGCCGAGCTGCGCCAGCGCGGCCTGGACCCGGTCGAGCACGTCGAGGAGTGGGCCGCGGCCCTCCCGGCGGCGCTGGAGCGCGCGGAGGAGGCCGTCAAGGCCGAGCACGAGGAGGTCGTCGAGCTCGGCGGGCTGTACGTGCTGGGCACCGAGCGGCACGAGTCGCGGCGCATCGACAACCAGCTGCGCGGCCGCTCCGGCCGTCAGGGCGACCCGGGCGAGTCCCGCTTCTACCTGTCGCTGGGCGACGACCTGATGCGGCTGTTCAAGGCGCAGATGGTCGAGCGCGTGATGTCGATGGCGAACGTGCCCGACGACGTGCCGATCGAGAACAAGATGGTCACCCGCGCCATCGCCTCGGCCCAGTCGCAGGTCGAGCAGCAGAACTTCGAGATCCGCAAGAACGTCCTGAAGTACGACGAGGTGCTCAACCGGCAGCGCGAGGTCATCTACGGCGAGCGCCGCCGCGTCCTGGAGGGCGAGGACCTCCAGGACCAGGTGCAGCACTTCATGGACGACACGATCGACGCGTACATCGACGCCGAGACCAGCGAGGGCTTCGCCGAGGACTGGGACCTCGACCGGCTGTGGGGCGCCTTCAAGCAGCTCTACCCGGCCAAGGTCACCATCGACGAGCTGGAGGAGGAGGCCGGCGACCGCGCCGGGATCACCGCCGAGTTCATCGCCGAGGCCGTCAAGGACGACATCCACGCGCAGTACGGCGAGCGCGAGAAGTCGCTCGGCGAGGAGATCATGCGCGAGCTGGAGCGCCGTGTGGTGCTCTCGGTGCTGGACCGCAAGTGGCGTGAGCACCTCTACGAGATGGACTACCTCCAGGAGGGCATCGGGCTGCGCGCCATGGCGCAGCGCGACCCGCTGGTGGAGTACCAGCGCGAGGGCTTCGACATGTTCACGGCCATGATGGACGGCATCAAGGAGGAGTCCGTCGGCTACCTGTTCAACCTGGAGGTCCAGGTCGAGCAGCAGGTCGAGGAGGTGCCGGTGCCGGCCGACGCGTCGGCCGACGTCCAGGACGAGGTGCCGTCGCTGACCAAGGAGCGCCCGGAGATCCGCGCCAAGGGCCTGGAGACGCCCAAGCGCGCCGACCGGCTGCACTTCTCCGCGCCGTCCGTGGACGGCGAGGGCGGTGTCGTCGAGGGCGAGTTCGCCGGTGCCCCCGCGGACGCCGCGCAGGGCGGCGAGGACGGCTCGACGCGCGCCGAGCGCCGCAAGGCCGCCAAGGGCGGACGGCGCCGCAAGAAGTAGCCGCGCGCACCGATCACCGGCCGGGGAGGTCATCGTCACGCACGCGAGTTTCCGGGTGCAGCTGGGAAGGAGTTCCGCGCGCTCGCTGACGCGCAGCCCGCGCGGCCTGGCCGC
>NZ_JBSGHL010000120.1:0-5737 GCF_053604375.1 Streptomyces sp. NPDC004031
AACGTCGGGCGCTTCTTCGGAATCGTGGGGAGCTGCATGGGGAAATTACCTCTTCCGTAGCGGGACCCCTGAATTGTTAGGGGGCGCGGATCCCCGGGTCAAAGACCCCCGCTACGGGGTGCTTTCGTAGCACGCTTATGCGGCGCTGATATCCGGTGCGACAGGGCGGCCGAGGCCCACTAAGCGACCTAGTATGTGACCCACGCCTCGTAGAGGGCATCACAAAGGGCCCGCACAGTATTCACCGCGAGCGAGAAAAGGCACGCGCTGCGTGAGGGAAATATGTGACCGCGGCCACTCGCCGGGCGCCCTCGCGTACTTCGGTACGTGCACGGGGGTGGTCCGGCGGCGTGCGCGGCCGCATCATCGGCCTCCAAGGCACGCGGTGCGCGTGCGGAGGACGGGAAGGGGAGGGACGCGATGGGCGACGCGGGACAGGGGGTCGGCCGCCGGGCGTTAGTGGCGGGGGCGGTGCTCGGCGCCACGGGCCTGGCGGCGGCCCCGGCGCGGGCCGCGGGCGGGCCCGTGGCCGCGGGGGTGCGTAGGTACGCCTGCGGCGGGCACACCGTGGTGGCGCGGCCGCTGGCCGACGGCGACGGGTCGAACCCGCTGGTGCAGATCAGGGACGTCAACCGGGCCGGGCAGGTGCTCGGCATGATCGACGCCGGGGAGGGGGCCACGCCCCGGTGGCCCTCGGCGATCTGGGCGGACGGGCGGGTCACCGTGCTGCCGCCGCCGGTGGCGGACGCCGTGGACTGCGGTGCGACCCGGCTCAACGACCGGGGCCAGGCCGCGGGCTACTACACCGTGTCAGGCCGCGAGCACGCCACGCTGTGGACCGCCGGGGTGCCCCGGGTGCTGGACATCGGCACCGCGTACAGCAGGGCCTACGCCCTCGACAACGCCGGACGGGCCGCCGTCCGCGGCTACGACGTGCCCAGCGGGGAGACCGCCACCTGGAACACCGTCTGCCTGGTCGACGGGACCACCGTGACGACCGTCGAGGCGCTGAGCGGCCGCAGCCTGGCCGTGGCGGGGATGAACGACCGCGGCGACGTCCTGGTGAGCACCGCCGTGCCGCAGGGCGGGCCGCACGGCGCGTTCCTGTGGCGGGACGGCGCGGTCGTCACCGACTTCGCCGGTGTGCCGGGCCTCCAGGGCGTCACCGGCCCGGACGCCCACGGGAACGTCGTCGGCGACTTCAGCGCGCCCGACGGGGGCCCGAATCCGCGCGTCTTCCGCTGGTCGGGCGGCGCGCTCGACACCGTGACCGGCCCGGACGGCAGCAGTGCCTGGGTGTCCGACCCCGTCATCCACCGGGCGCTCGACGACACCGGCGACTTCGTCGGCGTCGCGGGCACCCCCACGGGCAACCGCCCCTTCCTGTGGAGCGCCGGCACCCTCACCGACCTCGGCACCCTCGGCGGCAGGCTCGCGTACCCGGTCGGCGTGAACGACTCCCGCCAGGTCGCGGGCGTCTCCCAGCGCGCCGACGGCTCCTACGGCGCCTTCCTGTGGCGCGCGGGCGAGCTGATCGACCTCGCCCCGCCCCCCGGCTTCGACGGCATCTCCGTCGACGCGATCACCGAACGGGGCGACGTCCTGGGCAGCGCCTTCACCGCCGGGTCCGCGGCCGCGTACTTCCGCTTCACGGTCCTGTGACCGGGGCCCCACGGCCGTAGGGAGGGAAACGCGGCACACTGGAGGGCATGCCGGAATTGCCTGAAGTGGAAGCGTTGCGGGGGTTTCTCGGGGAGCGGGTGGTCGGGGAGACCGTCGAGAAGGTGTACGCCGTGGGGGTGCACGCGCTCAAGACGTACGAGCCGGGGGTGGGGGTGCTGGAAGGGCGGCGGGTGGACGAGGTGGGGCGGTTCGGGAAGTTCCTCGGGCTGCGGGCGGGAGACGTGTGGCTGGTGATGCACCTGGCCCGGGGTGGCTGGGTGCGGTGGAGCGAGAAGGTCGCGGAGGCTCCGCCGCGGCCGGGGAAGGGGCCGCTCGCGCTGCGGGTGCGACTGGTGGGCGGGGCGGGGTTCGACGTCACGGAGGCCGGGACGCAGAAGCGGCTGGCCGTCTACGTGGTGCGCGATCCGCAGGAGGTGCCGGGGGTCGCGCGGCTCGGGCCCGACCCGCTCGCGGCGGACTTCACGCCGGAGGTCTTCGCCGGGCTGCTCACGGGTGAGCGGCGGCAGATCAAGGGCGTGCTGCGGGACCAGGGCGTGATCGCCGGGATCGGCAACGCCTACTCCGACGAGATCCTGCACGCCGCCCGCATGTCCCCCTTCAAGCTCGCCGCGAGCCTCACCCCCGAGGAGGTCGCGCGGCTGTACGAGCTGATCGGGACGACGCTGACGGACGCGGTGGAGCGCTCGCGCGGGCTGCCGCTGCGCGATCTGAAGGCCGAGAAGAAGAGCGGGCTGCGGGTGCACGGCCGCAAGGGCGAGCCGTGCCCGGTGTGCGGCGACACCGTCCGCGAGGTGTCCTACCGCGACTCCGCCCTCCAGTACTGCCCCACCTGCCAGACCGGCGGCAAGCCGCTCGCCGACCGGCGGATGTCGCGGCTGCTGAAATAGCGGCCGGGCCGCGCGGGGATCAGGCCCTGTCGATATGGACGTTCGTCGACTTCACCCGGGCCACCGCCTCCGCGCCGACCTCCAGGCCCAGCTCCTCGACGGCCTCGCGGGTCACGAGCGAGACCAGCCGGTGCGGTCCGGCCTGGATCTCCACCTGCGCGGCGACGTCGCCGAGCTTGACGGCCGTCACGATGCCGGGGAAGGCGTTGCGCACCGAGGTGCGGGAGGGCTCGACCTCGGGGTCGGCGGACTGGGCGATCTCGACGGAGAAGGCCGCCAGGTCGCGCCCGTCGACGACCCGGTGGCCCGCCTCGTCGCGGTGGGTGGCGACCCGGCCCGCGTCCGCCCAGCGGCGGGCGGTGTCGGGGCTGACGCCGAGCAGGCGCGCGGCCTGTCCGATGGTGTACGACGGCATGGCGCCAGCCTAGAGTCCGCGCGCGGCGTTTGCCGTCAGCGTCTGCGGCCGGGGTGCGCCGCCACGGTTTGCGGCCCGAAGACATTCCGGACCGCGGCCGGTCGGGGCAGACTTGCCGCATGACGTCGAAGCCGCTGAGCAAGGGTGCCAACACACCGGTCACCGCGACCGCCGTACGGGTGGTGCTGACATGGGCCGCGGGGCCCCCCGGGGGGACGGACCCGGACGCCTCCGCGCTGCTCCTCGCCCGGGACGGGAAGGTGCGCTCGGACGACGACTTCGTCTTCTACAACCAGCCGCGGCACGCCTCGGGCGCGGTCCGGCACACCGGCAAGCAGCAGGCGGGCGGCGCGCACACCGACACCGTCGAGGTCGAACTCGCCCGGCTGGAGACGGCGGTCGACCGGGTCGTCCTCGCCGCTTCCGTGCACACCGGCACCTTCGGCTCGCTCAGCGGCCTCGGGCTGCGGCTGCTGGACGCGGCCTCCGGCGTGGAGTTCGCGCGTTTCGACGTCACGGCGACGACCGAGACCGCCCTGGTCGGCGGCGAGTTCTACCGGCGCGACGGGGGCTGGCGCTTCCGCGCGATCGGGCAGGGGTACGCGTCGGGCCTCGCGGGGCTCGCGACGGACTACGGGATCAGCGTCGACGACGAGCCTGCGCCCGTCCCCGCGCAGGCCCCCGCCCCCGTACCGCCGCGGGCCGCGCCCGCTCCCCCGCCGCCTCCGCACGCGGCGCCGACGCTGGCCGCGCCCATGCCGCCGCTGCCGCCGGCCCAGCAGTGGCCGGCCCCGCAGCCGCCCCCGCCCGCGTACGGGCAGCCCCCGGCCCCGGCGTACGGGCAGCCGCCCGCCCCCGCGTACGGTCAGGTCCCGCCGCCTCCTCCGCCGCCGCCCGGCCCGTACGGCGCGCCCGCCGCGCCGGCCGGTCCCGCGGCGCCGCTGCCGCCCCCGCCCGCGTACGGGCAGCCGGCGCCCGGCTACGGGACCCCCTCGTACGGCGGCCAGGCCGCGCCGCCGAACCTCGTCAAGGGCGAGGAGCACCTGCCCCTCGACATGCGCAAGCGGCTCTCGCTGCGCAAGGAGCAGGTCGCGGTCAGCCTGCGCAAGCACGGCGCGGAGAACGCCCGGGTGCGGATCGTGCTGGTGCTGGACGCGTCCGGCTCGATGTCGCACATGTACGCGGCCGGTGTGGTCGCGGGTGTGGTGGAGCGGATGGCGGCGGTCGCCGCGCAGCTCACCACGGACGGCACCATGGAGGCCTGGACCTTCGCGACGAACGCGGCGCGGCTGCCGACGCTGATGCTGGGCGACCTGCCGAGCTGGATCCCGCTGCACGTGCGGGTCGGCGAGTTCGCGTTCGGCCGCAAGCGCAAGAAGCCCCCGACGGGGCTCCAGCCGGGCCAGGTGGACATGCGGCAGATCGGCATCCAGAACGAGGAGCAGAAGGTCATCGCGCAGGTGCGGGACTACGTGCGGTCGGCGCCGTCGCCGTACGGCACCTTCGTGCTGTTCTTCTCCGACGGCGGGGTGCACCGCAACGCGGCGATCGAGCAGGAGCTGCGGGCGTCGGTGGAGGAGCCGATCTTCTGGCAGTTCGTGGGCCTCGGCAACGGCGGCTACGGCGTCCTGGAGCACCTGGACACGATGACCGGGCGGCGGGTGGACAACGTCGGCTTCTTCGCCGTGGACGACATCGCGCGGCTGTCGGACGCCGAGCTGTACGACCGTATCCTCACCGAGCTCCCGGCCTGGCTGAAGGCGGCGACCGCGGCGGGCATCCTGCGCTGACCGGCCGATGACCGGCCGATGACCGGCCGCGGGGCGAGGCGGGGCGGTGTGGGTGCGGCGGCGGTGCGGCCAGGGGATGGTGTCATGGCCGGACCGCCGCCGCGGTCTCGCGGGCCGCGCGTCGCGGGCTGTCAGGCTCCGTAGACGTGCAGCCCGGAGGCCTGGCCCGCGGGCCAGCCGGTGTTGGCCGTGAAGACCAGCCGGACGTAGCGGGTGGTGACCGCGCTCGGCAGGCTGAGCGTGGCGGTGTTGCCGGTCGCCGGGTTGAAGGTCACGGTGGTCGCGGCGAGCAGCGTGCCGGGGTTGTTGTTCCCGTCCGTGCTGCCCTGCACGGTGATCGTCTGGGTGCGGGTGGCCCAGGCGGCGGCCGGCGGGAGGTCGACGACGACGCGCTTGACGGGGAGGGCGCTGCCGAGGTCCACCTGGAGCCACTGGGGGAAGGCGTTGTTGGCGCTCTCCCAGTAGGTGTTCTGGTCGCCGTCGACCGCGTTGCCGGAGCCGTAGGTCTGGGTGTGACTGCTCTCGGCGGTGGGCTTGCCGCGCGCCAGGTCGGTGGTGCCCGAGGGCGCGTCGGTGGTGACGGAGACCTGGTTGGAGCCGGCCGAGGTGTTGCCGGCCGCGTCGGAGGCGACGACGTCGAAGGTGTACGCGGTGGCGGCGGTCAGTCCGGTCACGGTGAAGGACGTGCCGGTGGTGCTGCCCGCCGGGGTGGTCGTGCCGCCGCCGACCCGCCGCACCTGGTAGCCGGTGACGCCGGTGTTGTCGGTGGACGCGGTCCAGGCGAGCGACACGGTGGTGTCGGTGTGCCCGGTGGCGTGCAGGGAGCCGGGCGCGGTGGGCGCCGTGGTGTCGCCGCCGCCCCCGCCGACCGTGGGCTGGGTGGGGCGGGTGGCGGTGAGGGCGATCTGGCCTTTGAGCATGCGGCCGCCGTCGCCGGTCAGGCGCAGGTAGTAGTCGGAGGA
>NZ_JBSGHL010000121.1:0-5660 GCF_053604375.1 Streptomyces sp. NPDC004031
GGGAACTGCGCGAGCAACCCACCACCGGCCGGTGGTCCGGAGCGGACCGAACTGCCCCTTCGGGCCGGTCGACTACCCGCGCCCCGGTGGGGGCTGAGCGCGCAGTTCCCCGCGCCCCTAAAAAACGGATCCCCAGCGCGGCACGCACAGCCCGAAAACGGGCACCCCGCGCCGCACGCGCACCCCGAAAACGGGTGCCCCGCGCGGCAGCGCACCGCTCACCCGCGCGGCAGCGCAAACGCTCATCCGGCGCGGCAGCGCGAAGGCCTACCCCGCGCGGCAGCGCGAGCGCGGGTCCGGCGGCGGGGGTCACCCCGGGGAAGGGCCCTACGCGGGAGCGGCCAGGAGGGGACGCGCGCGTTCGCGGAGTTCGAGCACGCGCGGCTCGTCCGCGTACGGCTCAAGACGGTGAAGCAGGTCGCGGACGTACTCCGTGGTGCGGGCCGAGGAGATGCGGCCCGCGACCTCCACCGCCTTCGCCCCCACCGCACAGGCCGCGTCAAGATTGCCGGATTCGAGCTCGGCGACGGCGGAGACGACGAGCCGCAGTCCGTGCGAGCGGACGAACTCCTCCGTGGGCCGGGCGAGCGCCTGCTCGGTGAAGCGCTGGACCTGCCGTGGGATGCCGAGGTCGCGGTAGCACTCGGCGGCGTCGGCGGCGAGCCGGTCGTAGGAGTAGAAGCCGAGCCAGTGCGGGTCGGCGTCGCCTTCGCGGGCGCGTTCGAGCAGCGCTTCGGCGGCGGCGAGGGAGGCACCGCAGGCGGCCGGTTCGCCGGCTTTGGCGTGGGCGCGGGCTTCGACGAGGTGGAAGAAGCTCATGGTGCGGGCGGTGGCGAGGCCGCGGTTGCGTTCGAGGGCGGCCTGGGCGAGGTCGACGCCTTCGTCGGCGAAGTTGCGGTAGGTGGCCTGGAGGGACATGGAGGCGAGGACGTATCCGCCGAGCGGCACGTCGGCGGCGGCGCGGGCGAGCCGGAGGGCCTGGATGTAGTAGCGCTGGGCGGCTTCCTGCTGGCCGGTGTCGAAGGCCATCCAGCCGGCGAGCCGGGTGAGTTCGGCGGTGGCGCCGAAGAGGGCGCGGCCGACGTCGTCGCTGTAGGAGCCGAGCAGCAGCGGTGCGGCCTCGACGCGCAGGCATTCCGGGACCATGCCGGATCGCCAGTCGCCGCCGCCGTACTTGGAGTCCCAGCGGCGGGCGTCCTCGGCGGCCTCGCGGAGTTTGGCGACGTCGGTGTGGCCGACGTGTGCGGTGCCGGGTGCCGGGGCGTCGCGGGCGACGGTCGCGTCGGCGGGGGTGATGAGCCAGCGGGAGGCGGGCGTGACGTAGGCGCTCACGGCGAAGGATCCGGCGAGGCTCTGCCAGATCCCGTTGCCGCCGGGGCCGCGGCGCCCGGCGAGGTCGAGTTTCCACAGGTCGGTGGCGGACTTGACGGCTTCGCCGATGTCGCGCGGGAAGGCGAGGCCGACTTCGGGGGCGGGGTCGGCGTCGGCGAGGCCTATTTCGTGCAGGGGGACGGGCCGCCCGAGTTTGCCGGCGATGGCGGCGGCGATGAGGTGCGGTGCCGCGCCCTGCGGCACCATGCCCTTGGCGACCCAGCGGGCGACGGACGTCTTGTCGTAGCGCAGCGTCAAGCCGCGCTGCGCGCCCAGGTCGTTGACGCGGCGGGCGAGACCGGCGTTGCTTATTCCGGCGAGACCGAGAAGGGCGCCGAGTTTCTCGTTCGGCCCGCGGTGTTCTCTGTTCACTGCGGTTCACCTCGTGATGCCGCTGGGGCAGGCCGGCGGGCCTGGTCGGTCGTCGGGGTGGCGGGGGTCACCCTCCCCTGGTGCCCGATTCAGCCACCGCGGGGCCCTGTTGGCGGCGAGTGCGGTGCCTGAGCCGGATGTCCGAGCCGCACGTACGTGTGCGAACCGGATACACCCAGCGTAGTTCGCCGCCTCCCGACCGTTAAGGGTCTCGTGTCGGATGGCGCGAATCCAGCCCCTTACGGGAACGCGGAGTTGGTCCGGAAAGCGCCGCCCGTGACCCTCCCCAGGGGTCGGACGAATGTGTCCCGGGGCGGTGCCGGGAGGTTCCCGGCGCGGCACCGGGACGGGGGCCGGGGGCGCGCTCGCACGGGCGCCCCGCGCGTGCTCCCGGTATATGTGGCCGTGCGCCCGGCCGTGCGCTCTAGGCCGTGCCGACCGCGGGTTGTTGCATAAGGAGCCGTGGGTCGGCCCGCGCTTCCGTCAGGCGGCTATGGCGGTGTGTGCGGCGGGCCAGCGAGTTCCGCTGCCACAATCCCCGCGGGTGGCGGACCGGCCCGGGAGGCGTTGAGCCGTCTCCCGGGCCGTGTGTTCCGGGTGCCGAGTGCCCCGGCGCCACCCCGCGCAGGCCGCCCCCGGCCTGCCCCGCCCGCCCTCAGGGCCTGCCCGAACCGCCGTGTGCGGCACGGGTGTCGAGGGCGTGGCGGGGCGATGACGTGCCCCGGCGTACCCTCCGCCGTACCCCTCGACGCGCCCTGGCGCCCGCGCCCGTACCAGAGTTGTGCGCCGGCGTACGCGCGCCGCGCCGGTGTGCGCTTCCCAGAGTCACGGCCGAAGATCGACGGCGGAAAATGATCGTGCCCACGGCCGCCTGGCACGCGGCATATCCCGCCCGGCATGTGCCGCTGCCGCGCCAAAAACTTGGCGCGATTGCGACGTTTCGGCTGAGCCGTATGTTCCGGATTCCGTCGCTGTCCGCAACATCCCGATTACGTATGCGGGATGCTGGGTGATCGAGGTGCCGCAGGGGGTCGTCCCCGGGGTGTCCGGGGCCGTTCACGAGCCGCCCGGCGGTGCGCATATGCCGCATGGCTGTGTACGGCGCACGAACCGGCGCACCCGGGAGCACTCATGCGCCTCCTTGCGCGCGTCCACGTGGCAGCATGGACTTTCGGACGTCAGACGTGGCGGCATGGTGGGGCGAGGCGCGCGCGAGTCAGCGGTGGGTCGGATCCTGCACCGGCTGTCCACAGCCTGTGGAGGCGGCGATGCGGTGGTTGGTGGGGTGGAGCAGTGCCACCGCGGGTCCCGTTCCCGGTGTCGGCGCGGCCGGCACGGTCGGGGGGAGCGCGCGCACGCTGCTGCCGGTCGGCGCCCAACTCCTGTGGGACGGCCCCGATCCGCTGTGGGCGGTGGGTGACTGGCGGCCCGACGAGGTCCGCGTCGTCCACGCCGACCCGGCGGGCGCGTACGGCTCCGCCGCGTCCAACGGGGCCGCGTACGGCGGGGCTTACGGCGGCGGCGCGCAGACTTCGTACGGCTCGTACGGCTCGTACGGTTCGTACGACGGCGGCGCCGGGTCCCGTACGAACGGGCGTGGCGTCAACGGCACCGGCACGTACGGCGTCGCGCGGCTCGCGGTCTTCGGGCGGTGCGCCGCCAGCGACGCGGAACTGCGGCTCGGGCTCGTAGCGGCCCGCGGCGGCGCGCTGCGGCACGTCACGGCGTGGCCCGGCAGCTACACCGCCGTCCTCCAACTCGGCCGCCGCATCACCGTCCTGGGCGACCTCGCCGGTGCCCGCCCGGTCTTCCACACCCGCTTCTCGCGCGGCACCGCCTTCGCCACCGCCGCCCTCCCGCTCGCCGACCTCATCGAAGCCGGGCTCGACGTCACCCACCTCGCCGCGCTGCTCGCCTGCCCCGACGCGCCCGAAGCCCTCGGCGACGGCACCCCCTACCTCGGCGTACGCCGCGTCCCGCCCGGCCACGCCCTCACCCTGCGCGACGGCGCCCCCGAGATCACCGGCTACGAGCCCACCGCCTCCCTCGCCGTCGGCCACCAGCCCGCCACCTCCGCGGACGCGGACGCCGCCATCGCCGCGATACGGGACGCGCTCGTCGAATCGGTGAAGGCGCGGCTCACCCAGCCGCGGTTCGTGCCGGAAGCGGCCTTCGCCGGGGAACCCGCGGGCCCGGACGGCCGGTTCGCCGACGCGCCCGCGCCCGGCATCGGCGCCGACCTCTCCGGCGGCTCCGCCTCCGCGACCCTCGCGCTGCTCGCCGCCGGACTGCCCGGCATGCCCGGCATGCTGCCCGGCGCACCCGGCACCGCGGCCGGCGAACGGCTGCTCGCCGTCACCTTCAACGACCTCACCGCCGGCGGACACGCCCTGCGCGAGGACGAGATGGCCCGCGCCGGCGAACTCGCCGCCGACCCGCGGCTGCGGCACGTCGTCGTCGCCGGCGGCGAAGAGGCCCTGCCCTACGCCGACCTCACCGGCGGCAACCCGCCCGTCCCGCTCACCGACGAACCCTCCACCTCGCTCGTCGTCGCCGAACGCCACCGGCGGCGGCTCTCCGCGGGCGGCGCCGACCACCTCATCGGACTCGGCGCCCGGCAGGTCCTCGACGCCCATCCCGCGCGGCTCGCCGACCTCCTCATGGACCGCCGCCGACGCCACCTCGTACGGCCCGTCGCCGCCCTCACCCGCGCGGGCGGCTCCGCGGCGGGCGGGCCCGCCGTCCTCGTGCCCTTCACCGTGCCCATCACCGTCTACCGCGCCGCCCGGCGCCTCGCCCGCACCCCCTACCAGCAGGGCGTCACCGACACCGCGGCCCTGCTGCTGCGGTACGCCGCGGGCGCCGGACCCGCCGAGGAACAGCCCGGCGACGGGCCGATCGGCGCCTCCCTCGCCGCGATGGCCTGGGTACGGCCGGGGCCCGCCGCCCGCTGGCTCACCGGCGAGGCGCTCGCCGAGGTCTCCGTACGGCTCCAGGACGCCGCGCGGCGGCCCTGGCCCATCGAACGCCCCGGCGAACGGCGCGCCCGCGCCGTCCTCGCCCGGCACGCCGCCGACTTCCGCGTCCTGGAGCAGGCCGCCGCCGTCCCCAGCCAGCGCCTGCACGCGCCCTACCTCGACAACGCGGTCGTCCGGGCGGCACGCGCACTGCCCGGCGCACTCCGGGTACGCCCCGGGGCGCGCGCGGAGATCCTCCGCGACGTACTGGCCAGCGCGGGCGTACGGGCGCTGCCCGCGGGGTGGGGCGCCGCCTCGCACTCCTCCGCGTCCGCGGCCGCCGCCGCCCGCGCCGGAATGCGCTCCGCCGCCGACCCCCTGATCGACCTCTTCCGCGCGCCCCTCCTCGCCGACGCGGGCCTCGTCGACGCCCGCGTCGTCCGCGCCGCCCTCCACGCCGCCGCGACCTCCGGCGCCCCCCTGGAGGGCCTCGGCGACATCGTCGCCGTCGAACTGTGGCTCCGCAGACTGCTGGCCCGGCGGGGTTCCTGCTGGACCGGCACGGATTCGCCTGGGCGGCGGGCAGTTGCGAGCGGGGTGCAGCGACTCTCCCTGTAGGACGGCACGTCCGCGCACTGCCCGCACGTGCGGCGCGTCCCGCTGCCGCGGGTGAGGCTGCGCGATGCGGTGGGGGGGACGCGTTTTGGGGTGCGCGACTGCCGCGCTGGGCACGCGTTTTTCGGGGTGCGCGTGCGGCGTGGGGGACCCGTTTTGGGGCTGCGCGTGCCGCGCGGGACGAACGTTTTTGGGTGCGCGTGCTGCGCGAGGGTGCTCGTTTTTCGGGGTGCGCGTGCTGCGCGGGGCACCCGTTTTTGGGCTGTGCGTGCCGCGCCGGGGATCCGTTTTTTAGGGGCGCGGGGAACTGCGCGACAAGCCCCCACCGGGGCGCGGGTAGTCGAC
>NZ_JBSGHL010000122.1:0-5528 GCF_053604375.1 Streptomyces sp. NPDC004031
GTTACGTGGCGCAGGAGCGTGCGCAGTTCAAGCGGCCGATATTGCTCGCGCGCCTGTTCAGGGAAATCGTTCGTGAAAAGCCGGACATGATCGTGACGATCGGATACAACTTTCCATATTCGATCGTCGGGTTGATTTACCGATGGTTGGCGCGTCGCACGAAAATCGTGTTTTGTGCGGACAGCAAGTTCGACGACGGCGTGCGCCGGCCGGGACGCGAACTGCTCAAGGCCCGGCTCGCGTGCCTGTATGACGGCGCGATCGTGGCCGGGCGCCGGCAGCGTCAGTACTTCCAGTTCCTCGGCATTCCAGCGGAGCGCATCCACGTAGGCTACGACGTGGTCGACAACAGTCGGTTCACGACGGCCGCCGCCGCGGCACGCGTCCGGCCGTCCGAGCTCCGCGCGCAGATGGGGTTGCCGGAAAGGTACATCGTCTGCGTGTCGCGCCTGGTGGCTCGCAAGCGTGTCGACAAAGTCATCGACGCGTACGCGCGTTCGCGGGCAACGGCGATCGGTGTTTCGCTGCTGATTATCGGCGCCGGCGAGCTCGAGGCGTCGCTGCGCGAGCGCTGCGAGCGCCTCGGAATCGCGCGCTACGTCGTGTTCAAAGGGCTGGTTCCCAACCAGGACATGCCGGTGTACCTGTCGCTTGCCAATTTCATGATGCTGTTGAGTGACTATGACCAGTGGGGCCTGTGTCTGAACGAGGCGCTTGCGTGCGGGACGCCCGTATTGTGCAGCGACGGCTGCGGAGCGGCGCACGAATTGGTCCGCCACGGCGAAAACGGGTTCGTGACGGATGGAACGGATGCAGACATCGACCGCGGCGTCGCGATACTGCTTGACGACGAGAAGCTGTCTGCACTCAGGCGCAACTTTCCGTGGAATCTCGATGACTGGAATTTGCAGCGGTTTTCCGAAAATGTGTTGAACTTCGTGAACGGGTTCTCGAAATGCAAGTGAATCATGTCGTGGTGGCCAATGTCTTCGGCGCGGTGAACAAAGGCGATGCGGCGCTCATCGAGGTGTGTATCGACGAAATCCTCGAAGCCTTCCCGAACGCCTCTCTCAGCGGTATCGCATACCAGCCGTCGACGCAGCGCGCTCATCTGCCACGGGTGACGTGGCACGAGCGGCTCGGGAACTGCGTATCGAAGCACATGTGGCGCCGCCGTCTGTGCAATGTCGTCCGCCAGGCCATCACGATCTGCTATGTATCGTTGCGACGACCGTGGCTGCTCGGCCGTCTGATTCCGGTCGAGCAACGACGTGCCATCGACGCGCTCGGGAAAGCCGATGTCGTCGTCAGTTGTCCCGGCGGATATCTTGAAGACTCCAATCCGTCGTACTACGCGAACCTGATCCAGATCTGGGCGGCTTCGAAGTTTGGCGCCACCGTGGTTCTGGCGCCGCAGAGCGTCGGTCCGATCCGCTCCAGGCGCGGCCGGTGGTTTGCCGCAAAGGTGCTCGCCAAGGCATCCCTCATCTGCGTACGGGAAAGCGAGTCGTACCATTTTGTCGTCGAGACGCTCGCGTTGCCGGCAGCGCGAGTCGCCAGGACCGGCGATCTTGCCTTCTGGCATGCTGCGACGCCGGCCGCGACCGCGTCGATGAAGGCGGAACTCGGAATCGATCCGGACGAGCCTTATATCGCGGTTTCGGTGATCGAATGGGCGTTTCCGCTTGCCGCCGACCAGGCGCAGGCCAAGGAACGGTATGTCCGCAGCCTGTGCGAACTGCTGAATATCCTGCACGACACGCTGGGCGTGCGGATCGTCATCGTCAACCAGGTCGCGGCCGATCTGCCGGTGGGCCGCGAGATCGCCGAGCGGTGTCGGGAATTCGTCATCCTGGATCAGAAAGACCGACCCGTGGCGGACGTCAGGAGCATCATCGCCGGCTCCTCGGTATTTCTGGGTAGCCGCTTTCACTCATGCATCTTTGGACTTTTGGCAGGACGGCCGCTCGTGGCGCTCTCCTACCTGCCCAAGACGAGCGGCATCATGACGGACCTGGGTTTGAGCGCCCGCGTATACGACATCGACGGTTTCAATGTGGATGAAATCGCGCGAACGATGATCGCCGACTATCGGGCGCCGTCGCGGGGGCAGGCGGAGATCGATCGCGCGGTAGAGCGCTATCGTCGCCTGTATCCGCGGTTTGCGGATCTTCTGCGGGAGGCCGCGTGACCGGGACGGCCGACTTCCATCCTGCGCAGGCGCCGGGCCATCAGGTCGGGTTCGTAACGGCGTCCGCGTCCAGAACCGCTGGCGGCCTGTTCGACGCGGTACGTGGCCTCGCACTCGCGCTGCCGTCCAACGGGTTCGTACCGCGCGTATTCGCACTGAACGACGCGAACACCAGGACCGACCTTCCGCAATGGCGCGGGACGCGGGTGACGACCCGTGACGCGGTCGGTCCCGCGATGTTCGGCTACTCCCCGGGCTTGCGCACTTCGCTGCTGGCATCCGATGCCCAAATCGTTCACACGCACGGAATCTGGATGCACCCTTCGGCGGATGTCGTCGCGTGGCATCGGCGTCGACGCAAGCCCTACATCATCTCGCCGCACGGCATGCTCGATCCATGGATCATGAAGCGTTCGAAACTGAAGAAGTGGGTCGCGCTCGCGGCCTATGAACACAGCCATTTGAATCGCGCCGCGTGCTTTCATGCACTGAATCGCGAGGAGGCGGATGCGATCCGGGCCGTGGGTCTGAAACAGCCGATCGCCATCGTGCATAACGGTGTGACGATTCCGGAGCTGGACAATCCCGGGTTGCCGTCCTGGTGGACCGGCGAACTGGCATCCCGGAAACTGCTGCTTTATTTCGGGCGGTTGCATCCCAAGAAGGGCGTGGAGAATCTGCTGAGCGCCTGGAAGGGGTGCGTCATGACGGATTCGATCAATGCGCGCTGGAACCTGATCGTCGGTGGTTGGGGGGATCCTTCCTACGTCGATAAATTGCGCGGCATGGTCAGCGAGGGCGTGAACGGCGACGGGGTCCATTTCATCGGTCCGCAATTCGGCCAGGACAAGGAAAAAACCTACGCGGCCTGCGATTGCGTGATCCTGCCGTCGTTCAGCGAAGGCCTGCCGATGGTGCCGCTCGAGGCATGGTCGTTCCGGAAACCCGTCGCGCTGACGCGCGAATGCAATCTGTCGATCGGATTTTCCCGACACGCCGCATTCGAGATTCTCAATTCGGTCGAGGGACTGCGCGCATTCCTTGGCGACCTGCATGCCATCGACGATGCACGGCTCGTGGCAATGGGCAATGTGGCGAGATCGCTGGTCGAAAGTCATTTCACGTGGAATGTGGTTGCCACGCAAATGGCCGACGTTTATGGCTGGCTGATAGGGCTTCGCGACCAGCCGCCCTGCGTCATCGATTGAGTATCCGACAGGCGAAGGGATGACATGGAAATCATAGGCTATATCGCGGTAATCAATCTGTTGTGCTGGGGCATCTGCTTCGCGTTCGTGCTGGCGATGCGCATGCCCATTTATCATCCGATCTTTCTGTACCTGATCTATCACTTCCTGGGATACGTCATACGCCCGATCAACATTTACCTGATCGGCAGATCCCTGCTGTGGAACACGATCGGGTTGACTCCATCGGACGGAACGCTCTGGCTGACGTGCCTCAATATCAACTGCGCGCTGCTCGCCGCGGTTATCCTGCCGGCACTTGTGGAGCCGCGCAATCTTCGGCAGCTCAGGATTCCACCGACCCGCCTCGTCATCACCGACAAGGTACGATTTTTCGCGGCCCTGATCGTGCTCGTCGCGCTCGGCTTGTATTCGACGCATGTCGCGTACGGGACTGCCGGTATCGACTCGGTCCAGTCGTTCGAGGTGCAGGTCGATTCGAATGGCGGCCAACGCCTGGTGGGGGTGTCCGGCTATCTGATGGCGTTTGCGGAATTCATTCCGGCCGCGCTGCTGATCCTGATCCTCGCTTATGGCGTGACGCCGCCGATGGCTGCAGGGATCGGTGCATTCGTGCTGTTGCGCATACTGGTTGGCGCGCAGCGGCTGTCGTTCGTCATCGTCGTGCTGAGCGCATTGACCATCGGGTTGATGCGGCGTGGTCGCCGCAGCTTCGCAATGAAGACGATCATTATCGGCGTTTGCCTGATCCTCGTATTCGATGTCGTCGGGTCGGATCGTCTCGCGGCACGAAAGATGCTGACCGGCGACACGAGCATTTCGGAGATCGTGGATCGGTACCAGAAGTCACGAGCGGTCGGCGCCGGAACGAGCGACTTCCAGGAGTTCGACGTGTCGTCGGCAATTTACGAGCTGGTACCGGAAAGAACGGGGTTCAACTGGGGAACGCAGTACCTGCGGCTGCTCGTATGGCCAATCCCCCGCGCGATCTGGCCTGACAAGCCGACGACGACGCAAAGGATCAACCTGTTGAAATACGGGAATTTCTTTGCGCTGACCTGGTCGTTGCATGCGGATCTGTATTCGATATTCGGATTCCCGTCACTGGTGGGCGGAATGTTCATGGTTGGCCTGTTCCTGTACCGGTTTCATCACCGCGTCACGTGGACGGCGAGCCCGAAACTGTTTGCGTCGTACTGGATTTTCAACGGCTACATCTCGACGCTGTTTCGCGATGGCGGCGTGCCGATGGCATATTTCTTCGGGTTCTCGTTCGTCGCCGTTTATATTCTGGTGACCGCCGGCAAGATCAGGATGGCACGGATCCAGGCGCCGGCGGCCAATACGGGCTCGGTACGTTCGGGTACGGTCGGTTCGGTGGCATGACGCGAACGATCGGTATGAATCGCGAGAAGCGTCGCGCCGGCGAGTCGTTCCGGGCATGACCACGAATCCCATACCGGAGTCGACATCGTGAAGCAATCCAGACGCGCGTTCCTGAAGCTGATTGC
The DNA here is from genome assembly GCF_053604375.1 of Streptomyces sp. NPDC004031. NCBI lineage: Bacteria > Bacillati > Actinomycetota > Actinomycetes > Kitasatosporales > Streptomycetaceae > Streptomyces > Streptomyces sp. NPDC004031. Next base: position 4,911 of record NZ_JBSGHL010000122.1, read on the forward strand.
CTCCGCCGCGGGTGCCGAAGCGTTTCCAAGTGACGCAGGTACATTCGACCGGGGCCCGGCGCCATCGGCCCGTGAAGTGATCGAAGCCGCAGCATATGGCGTATCGGCAGATGCATCCGCGGAACAGAACTCCCGCGGACTATTGACGATTCGCGAGAAGATGCGGGGCGCAGACGCTGCCTTCGATCTCATCTTGCCGGACGGGAGGCTGAATATCCTGACCGGAAGGTGGCTGCAAGGCGTCGCGGACGTGCACGTACGAGGCGGAAGAGGCACGCAATTGTGCAACGTCGGGACTTCGCAATCGACGACCGAACGCGTGCCGCTCATTGTCAACCAGGACTACTTTCTTGATCACGCCGGCTCGATACCCGGCTTCGGAGAGTTTGTGAACGGCGACCGTATCGGATCGGTAGCCGCCGGCGCATCCCATGTTCGGTTGTCGAGCGCCGGTGCCGCATCGAAGTATCGCGCGGGCATGCCGGTATTGGTCTATGGCTTCAACCAGGACTCGCAGGGCTATCCGCCGTCGATTCGATATTTTGAGCGGAACGTGGTGGCGAAAGTCAGCGCCGACTCCGTCGAGCTCGCCGCGCCGCTGCGGAACGCCTACGACGC
>NZ_JBSGHL010000123.1:0-5478 GCF_053604375.1 Streptomyces sp. NPDC004031
CCTTCGGCGCCAGCGTCTACGTCACCCGCAAGGGCGGCACCGTCGTCACCTGCGCCTCCACCTCCGGCTACACCCACGAATACGACAACCGCTACCTGTGGATGTCCCTCAAGCGCGTCGTCGGCACCCACTTCGCCAACTACCGCGAGTCGTGGGAGGCCAACCGCCTTGTGACGAAGGGCCGCATCCACCCCACCCTCTCCCGCGTCTACCCGCTGGCGCAGACCGGCCAGGCCGCGTACGACGTGCACCGCAACCTGCACCACGGCAAGGTCGGCGTGCTGTGCCTGGCCCCCCGCGAGGGTCTCGGCGTGCGCGACGAGGAGCTGCGGGCCCGGCACGCCGACGCCATCCACCGCTTCCGCACCACCCCGCCGCCGGCCGTCTGACCTTCCCCGCCGGGCCTGTTGACCTTCACCCTGGGGGAGGACCCAGCATCGGACGGGCCGGGCGGCACCGCCCGGTACGAGGAGGGCGGGCATGGGACTGCTGACCATCGGCGCGTTCGCGCGGGCCTCCCGGCTCTCGCCCAAGGCACTGCGCCTCTACGACGAGCTGGGCCTGCTGACCCCCGCGCGTGTCGACCCGGCCACCGGCTACCGCTACTACGCGCCCGGACAGCTGGAGCAGGCCCGGCTCGTGGCGTGGCTGCGGCGCCTCGGCATGCCGCTGGCCCGCATCCGGCACGTCTGTGCCCTTCCGGAGGGGCAGGCCGCGCAGGAGGTACGCGCCTTCTGGGCCGCAGTCGAGGCCGACACCGCCGCGCGGCGCGACCTCGCCGCCTTCCTCGTCGGCCACCTCTCGGGGAAGGACCCGTCCATGACCGCCGCCACCGCACCGCTCGCCATCCGCTACGCCGCCCTCTCCGACCGCGGCCTGGTCCGCGAGCGCAACCAGGACACCGCCTACGCCGGTTCCCGGCTGCTGGCCGTCGCCGACGGCTACGGCGGCGCGGGCGGCCCCGTGAGCGCCGCCGCCGTCGGCGCGTTCGAGCACCTGGACGCCGCCGCCCTCCCGGCGGGCGAGCTGCTGGGCGCTTTGGAGGACGCCGTCGAGCAGGCCGGACGGGCCGTGCGCGGCGCCGCCGCGGCCGCCGACGCCGCCGGGTCCGGGACCACGCTCACCGCGATGCTGTGGACCGGTTCGCAGCTCGCCCTCGTCCACATCGGCGACTCCCGTGTCTACCTGCTGCGGGACGGGGAGCTGTTCCGCATCACGCACGACCACACCGCGGTGCAGGCGATGATCGACGACGGGCGGCTGAGCCCCGACGAGGCCGCCTCCCACCCGCAGCGGGCGCTGCTGGTGCGGGCGCTCGGCGGCGGCGCGGACGCCACCGCGGATCTGAGGCTCCAGGACGCCCGGCGCGGCGACCGCTACCTGCTGTGCTCCGACGGACTGCCGGCCGCCGTGCCCACCGAGGAGATCCACCGGATCCTCGCCTCGGGGGCGGAACCCGAGCCCGCGGTACGCGAACTCGTCGGCCTCGCCAACGGCCGCGGCGGCCCCGACAACGTCAGCTGCGTGGTCGCGGACGTGGTGGAGGACCGGGCGTAGCGGGCGGCGGGACGCGCCAGCCGGTGGCGGCGGCCCAGCGCTCGGCCGCCGCCATCAGCACCAGCGTCGCGGGCGCCTTGATCTGCCCGTAGCCGGACAGGTCAGGTACGGCGAGCGCGAGCCGCTGCTTGAAGTCACCCCATGCCTGCCGGGATTCGGCGTCCGCGCGCAGGTAGTCCCGGAAGAGCAGCGCGAAGCGGGTGTTGGGCCCGTCGTACGCGCGCAGGTGGACGTTGCAGGAGCGGGCGCCGACGGGTGGCGCGAAGACCAGCTTGCGGCACTCCCGGCCGCCGCAGACCTCGGCGCGGTTCCACGGCTCGGGGCGGCGGCGGAAGCCGAGCGCGGCGAGCGGCGCGGCGTACCGCTCGTCGTCCTGCCCGGTCAGCGACCGCACCCGCACCTGCACGTCCACGCAGTCCTTGGCGGCCAGCCCCGGCACGGACGTGGAGCCCACATGGTCGATCGCGAGCGCGGCGCCGCCCAGCGCCTCCCGCAGCGGCGCGGCGATCCGTTCGAACTCCGCGGCCCACTCCGGCCGGTGCCCGACCACCGCGAGCGGGCGGCCCAGCTCATCGGGGAACGGCATGGGGTGCAGGCTACTCCCGTACCTCGCGGGGGAGTTGACGGCGCGGGTATCCTGGGGAGGACGCATCGTCGCCCGCCCCGGCTCTTCGTTCCCGGGCGGGCCGAGTGGGGGAAGAAGGGTGCGTGCCCGATGGTGATCGGGCTCCTCTCCGCAGTGGCCGCCGTCCTTTACGGCGGCACGGTCTCCGTCCTCGCCTTCACCGCGACATTCGCACGCCGCCCCGCCCTGCGCGGCGCGGCCCGCAGCACCCTCGCCGTCCTGGTGCGGGGCGCGGCGGCGGGAAGGGGGGCCGGACCGCTCGGCTGACCGGACGTCAGTCCAGGGCGGCGGCCAGGGTCGTGCGCAGCCAGCGGTGGGCGGGGTCGGCGTCGAGCCGGGCGTGCCACTGCTGGCGCACGTCGATGGCGGGCAGCGGCGCCGGGACGGGGAACCAGCGCAGCCCCAGCCCGTCCGCGTACGACTCGGCCAGCCGCCGCGGCACCAGCCCCACGTACGGGCTGGACGCCACCAGCAGCGCCGCCACCGCGAAGGTCGGCACCACGACGGCGACCCGGCGGCGCAGCCCCGCCGCCTCCAGGACGTCGTCGAGCGGGCCCCGGCCGCGTCCCCGGCGGGAGGCCGACACGTGCGGGGGCCCGCACAGCTCCCGCAGGGTCGGCGGACGCCCGCGGCCCAGCGGGCTCGTGGCGCGCACCACCGCGACGACCTGCTCGCGGTAGAGCGGCGCCGACCGGACGTCGGGCGCCGCGTCCTCGCCGACGCCGATGTCCAGATCGATGCTGCCGTCCCGCAGCGCCTCCACGCTCTCGGCGCCCTCGGCCACGAACCGCAGCACCACGCCCGGCGCGGCCGCCGAGATCGCCGCCACGGCCGCGGCCGCGAGCGTCGCGGCCACCCCGTCGTTGATCCGGACGGTGAAGGTGCGCTCCAGGTCCGCGGGCCTGACCTCGCGGTCCGCGCTGACCAGCACAGCGGCCTCGTCCAGCAGCGAGCGCACCCGCGGTGCGACGCGCAGCGCGTACGGCGTCGGCGCCATGCCGCGCCCGGCCCGCACCAGCACCGGGTCACCCATGGCCCGCCGCAGCCGGGCGAGGGCGCGGCTGGTCGCCGGGACGGACAGGTGCAGCCGCTCGGCGGCGGCCGTCACGCTCGACTCGGCCAGCAGGGCGTCGAAGACCCGCAGGAGGTTGAGGTCGAGTTCGGCGGACGGAACGGTCATACGGGGAGTGTAGATTGCGCGCCGCGCAACGGTGGCTTGTCAAAGTTGCGTGGCGGGAAAGTGCCGGCTCTTTCTAGCGTCGCGGGCATGGGAACCAACGGACTCGAACGCCCCGCGGACCGCGCGCCCGCGGCCCCGCCCCCGGTACCGCCCGCCGCGCCGCCCGCGCGCCGCCAGGGCGCGGCGCTCGCGCTGATGTGCGCCTGCGTCGTCCTCGTCGTCGGCACGGTCGCCGCCGTCAACCTCACCGTCCCGATGCTCGCGGCGAGCGCCCTGCACCCGTCGGCGTCCGCGCTGGTCTGGATCGTCGACACCTATGTGGTGGTCTTCGCGTGCCTGGTCATACCCGGCGGCGCGGCCGGCGACCGGTTCGGCCGCAAGGGCGTGCTGCTCGCCGGACTCGTGCTCTTCGCGTGCGGCGCGCTGCTGTCGGCCCTCGCCCCCGGGCTGCCGCTGCTGCTCGCCGGGCGCGCGGTCACCGGTGTCGGCGCCGCGGCCGTGCTGCCCAACACCCTCGCGGTGCTGCTGCACGCGGTGCCGCGCGAGCGCGCGGGCGCGGCCGTCGCGACCTGGGCCGCGATGACCGGCGTCGGCGGGGTCGCGGGCAACGTCGGGGGCGGCGCGGTGCTGGACGCGGGGTCGTGGCGCTGGCTGTTCACCGCGGGTGTGCCCGCCGCGCTGCTGCTGGCCGCGCTCACCGCGCGCCTCGTCCCGGTCTCCGCCCGGCACACCCGCCGCCTGGACCCGCCAGGCACGGCGCTGCTGGTCGCCGCGTCCGTGGCGCTGCTGACCGGCATCGTGCAGGGCCCGGAGTCCGGCTGGGGGAGCCCGGTCGTGATCGGTGGCTTCGCGGGAGCCGCCCTGCTGTTCACCGCGTGGACGCTGGTGGAGCTGCGCGTCGCGGACCCGCTGTTCGACCCGCGGCTGCTGCGCGTGTCCGGGCTACGCGCCGCCTGCCTGGGCATGACGGCCGTCTTCTTCGGGATGTTCGCCCTCTTCTACGTCAACGCCTCCTTCCTCCAGTACGGCAAGGGGTTCGGGGTGCTGCGCACCGGGCTCGGCGTGATCCCGCTGACCGGGCCGGTCATCGTCGCCGCCCGGTACACCGGCGCCCTCGTCCGGCGGATCGGGCTGGACGCGACCACCGCGCTCGCCTTCGCCTTCACCGGCGGCGGGCTGCTGGGCCTGTCCGGCGGCGGCACCGGCACGCCGTACGCGGTGTACGCCTGCTGGCTCGTCGTCACCGGCGTCGGCGTGGCCCTCGCGCTGCCCACGCTCTCGGGCGCCATCGCGGGCTCGCTGCCGCCGGACCGGGCGGGCGTGGGCGCCGGACTCCAGGCGACGACCCGGGAGTTCGGCAGCGCGCTGGGCGTCGCGGTCATCGGCACCGTCCTGACCGCGCGTTTCACCGCGGCCCTGCCGGAGGCCGTCCGCGCGCACGGCGACCCGCACACCGTCGCCCAGGCGCTGGCCGTGGCGGGCCCGGCGCACCGTCCCGCGGTCGTCGCCGCGTTCGTCACGGCTGCGGACACCGGGCTGCGCGTCGTCGGCGCGTCCGTGCTGGTGCTCGGCGCGCTCGTGACCCTCCCCGGCCTGCTGCGGCGGCGTCGGCTCCCGAGGCCGCAGTGAACGGCGGGGCGGGTGCGGGGAAGGGGGCGAACGAGGCTTCCTATTGGTCTGGACCTCTGGGTGCGGCGGCGGCTAGCATGCGAGCGACATCGCACCACCTCCCATGAGATATGACGTTATGTCAGCACGTCTCGACACAAAAGGAGTTGGCACGTGAAGCGACGTATCGCAACGGCCGCCGTCGCCGCCGCCGCGGCCGCCGTCCTCGCCCCCCTCGCCACCGCGACCTCCGCCCACGCGGCGGGTGAGTGGCGCACCCAGGGCGTCTACTACACCTACGACCAGTGCCAGGCCGCCGGGGTCGCCGGCTACAACCTCTGGGGCCCGAACTTCCTGTGCCAGAGCTCCGGCGGCTACGTCTACCTGCTGGTCCACTGACGGCCCGTCCGCCGTGTGCCGCCCGGCCGGGCGGGCCCCCCGGGCCGCCCCGGGAGCGGCCGGCCGCGCGGCCCCATAAGAATAGGAAACCTCTTATAACCAGACACTC
>NZ_JBSGHL010000124.1:0-5362 GCF_053604375.1 Streptomyces sp. NPDC004031
CGCCGCGGTCATCTCCGCGGCCCGGGTCAACATGCACCGCAAGCTGCTGAAGACCGCGGCCGCGACCGGCGGCGTCCTGCCCCCGGCCCAGGACGCCGGGGTGTGGACGGTCCGCTTCGGCGACCAGGCGCTCATGCCGGTCGCGCTGCTGTCGGACTGCGCCGTCTACCCCTCGACCGGTCCTTCGCCGCTGGACGTCCTCCCCTACGACACCGCGGGCAAGCCCGCCCCGGGCACGTTCCGGCTCGGTGTCTCCCCGGGGATGGTCAAGCACGAGGGGACCCGCGAGCTGTACTGGGCCGTCGGCCTGCTTGAACAGCAGCACAACCCCGCCCGCCACATCAAGGGCGACGACGCCCCGGACGAAGGAGAGTGACCTCGTGGGCGACACCGTCATCGCGGTGGCCGGCACCCTGCTCGGCGGCCTGCTCACGGCGTTACTCCAGGCCCGCAGTACCCGTGCGGCCCGCATCGCCGACCGCGCCGACCGCCGCGCGGACGACCTGCGCGCCGCTCTCGGCGCGCTGGTGGCGGCGATAGGCGACCACCGCCGGACCATGTGGCGCCGTGAGCACCTCCGCCTGACCGGCGCCCCCGCCACCGACTACGACACGGCCCGAACCGACAGCCACGCCACCCGCTCCGCGGTCACCGGCCCGCTCGTCACCGTCTCCGTCCTTGAGCCCGGCCTCGCCCCGGCGGCCCGCGCCGCTGCCCAGGCCGCGTTCGACCTACGCGGCGCTACCGACCTCGACGCCCTCGCAGCGATGCGGGAGCACGCCATCACCGCCACCGACGACCTGGTCGCCGCCGCCGGCCGCACCCTGACGATCCAAGGAGCCTGACCCGTGGGCGAGATCGACGACGCACTCCGCCGGGCGGCCGCGAACACCGCAACCCGCCCCATCCCGAAGAGCGCGCAGGCCCAGATGCGCTTCCTGGTCAAGGCCGAGAAAGGCTCCACCCGCGCCGCGGCCGCCCGGCTCGGCGTCACCCAGCGCACCGTCGAGCGCTACCTCAAAGGCACCCTGCGCCGCCCCCGCGCGGACCTCGCGGCCCGCCTCGAACGGGAGGTCCGCAAGGACTGGCAGCCCCGCGTCCAACAGCGCGCGAAGAAGCAGGCCGCCTCCAGGGGCGGCATCGTCATCGAGACCCGGGCCCGCTTCGGCTACACCGCAGCCCCCGGCAGCACCGACGACTCCCGGATGCGCCGCATCACCCAGCACCTCCCGCCCGTCTACGCCGCCCGGCTGTTCGACGCGCAGTCCGCCGGCGCCACCGAGCAGCAGCTGCAGCGCATCGCCGCCGAAGGGCTCCAGGAGATCTACTTCAAGGACCGCGGCCGCCGCGCGGCCGACCTCGAAGTCGAGTTCACCGACATCGACTACATCGAACTCGACTTCTGAACACCGGTGGACGCAGGCACGGGCCACCCGCCAGTGCCGCGACCGACATCCCGCCCACGACGGCCCCCACCTCCAAGCCCGTTAGGACGACACGTGACCACCTCCGACCTGCCCGAGCCCACCCCCGCCGACACCGCCTCGCTGGACCAGCTCGCCGCGCAGTGGCGCGATCTCCCGCCTGACCAGGCCGCTACCGTGGTCTCCGCCGCCCATGCCCTGCGGGACGCCCCCAGCGACCAGACAGCCACCGCCCTGTTCGCCGCGCTTCAACAAGCCGGGTTCGATACCGCACCGGAGCCGGGCGACGCCGAAGACTGAACGCCCGTCGCGATACAGGTGGCGGCCGATACGCCCTCGCTGCCCCGCTCAGCTCTTCGACGTACGGGAGCCGGCGTACCAGCAGCAGCTCCGACGCGACGATGCCGAAGACGGACTTCGTCGACCTTTTCGCCCGGCGAGCCGGCCGGGCAAACCGTCTGCTACACCGAGGACGAACTGCGTGCCTGGCATGCGGCCTGGGAGAAGCAGGCCAGCCGGGCGACCGGCGGTCGTGTCCTGCAGACGCCGACCCTGATGCCACGCTGACAAACATCGCGAGGGGGAAGCGGCGAAAGACAGAGCCGCAGGAGCTGGTCACGCAGGTTTTTATTTCGGAATTATGATCCACAAACGGAGAAGCTGGAGGCGATTTTCACCCGATGTGCATTTTTCTGAGCGGACCGCCGGTGGAGCTGGTACACAGGGGTATTCGACTCGATCCGGAAGGCTTTTCATGAGTGTCCACTGCGGCGCGCCCGATCCCGGATCAGCCGTGCTGTGCACAGGCGTGCCCGCGCACGACGGCGATCACCGCGGCGGTGGCCGGCGGTGGCCGCGGGCCGAGTGCTGGAAGTTCCCCTGTGGCGCTGCGGTGCCGTGCGTGGAGGCGCGTGGGCACACCGGTCGCCACGTCGCTACGGCCCTCCGGGTCTCGCCGTCGACGGGGGAGCCCGAGGAGGTGCGGGTGGAGTGGAACGACGACGGCCCGCTGCACTGGCTGCCGGACGGGCCGCCGCCGAGAAAGGCGTGGGTGCCCAACATCGCGGCCGGGCGGGACCAGGGCGAGCAGATCGTGTGCTGCCCCGGCTGGCCCGAGTGCGAGCGCTGCACCGAGGCCTCGCCCGGTCCGGTCGGCCTGCCCCTGGTGGAGGAGTCCACCCCGGGGCAGCAGCTGCTCGCGGAGATGGTCGCCCACACCCGCGCCCGGGGGGCGGTGTCATGAGCGCCGACCGAACCGTCGCGGTGTGGACTCGGACCACCGGCTGCGGTGTCCGGGTCTCCACGCTCACCGATGACGGCCGGGTCCACGTCACCGGACTGCCGCCGCTGGGCGAGCCATGGTTCGAAGGAGACGACGACCCGGACTACAACCCGGTATGCGACTGCCCCAGAGCCCCGCGCGGTTGGTGCGAGCAGTGCGACGACTGCCCGACCTGCGCGCAGTGCACCCACCGAACGTAGCTGCTCAGCAGGCGACTCCGGCCCCGCGCCACATCTGTGGTGGCTGAGGCGCTGTGCCGGGACGCGGCGGCCCTCACCGCGTGCAGCGGGCGGGTTGCTGCTCAGGTTCGCCTACGCGGTTGCAGCTGCAGCAACCGGTGTGCCGCTGGTCGGGTTGCTGCCTCGTGAGCAAGCCCGCAGCGCGCACGCGAAGAACTCGTCGACATCGACGCTGGCGTCCCGGCGGGTGACCTCCCACAGGGCTTTCAGCGCTTCGAAGGCGGCCACGACGGGGAGGGTGGGTTCCGAGTGCGCCCGGGTTTCTGTGTCCAGGTACTGGGCGAAGCCGAAGCTGTGGGTACCGGTCTTCTCCGCGTCGACCGCACGCTGGTGGGCTCTGCGAGCTGCCTCGAACCACCGCACGCCGTCGGCCGTGCCCAGGGCGTTGACGACGATCGCGAAGAACGGGGTGACCAGTTCCGCGCTCTCGGGCCACCGGTCGGCGCACGAACCGAAGCGGTTGCCCAGCTCCTGGGCGAAGTGGAAGCCGAAGTTGTGCGTCACGCCTCCACTCCTACCGCGGCCGCCCGGGGTGTCGGCCGGCGGCGCGCGGCAGGGCGCTCAAGGAACCCTCGAACGGGCGGCCCGGCGCGGGGCTTTCCCCTCCAGGGGAACGATGTACGCGCGCCGGCCGGGGACGACGACGGCGCCACTCCTGGTCGGGAGGGCGCCGTGGTGTGGTGCGGGCTGCTCCCGGTGGTTCAGCCGGCCAGTCGGAGGTCGGGGCGGACTTCGGGGGCGATCTCGGGGCGCGGGGCGTCCTCGCCGCCGTCGGGGTCGGGGTCGAAGTCGGTGCCTGTCCGGGCGTCGCGGGCGCGGGGGGGCCGGATGTCACCGGTGGGGAAGTTCAGCGGCCACACGAACGTCTCGGGGCTCTTCAGGTGGTTGACCATGTGGGCCAGCGACTCGTAGCCGGCCAGCAGCGGGTGGATGAGCACGGTGCCCTTGCGCTGCCGCTCGCTGATGATGCCCTTGTCCCGCAGCTGGCCGATCGAGCGGGAGACGACGGACTGGGTCAGCCCCAGGCGTTCGGCGATGTCCTGCTGCCGAATGTGGACCAGGCCGCCGGGCTTCTGGCGGGCGGTCAGGACGTCGAAGACGTCGCGGGCCGTCGGCGACAGGCAGGCGTTGGGCAGGACCTCGAACATCTCGGGGTTGTGGAAACCGGGGACGTTGTCGCTCATCGCGTGGCCTCGTTCCTCACGGTCGGGATGACGATCTCGTGCGCGAGCAGTGCCTTCTCCAGCGACTTCACCAGCTGCCGCTGCTTCCCGCTGCCCCACCGGTAAGCGTAGAGCGGGTGGAGGCGGTACACCCCGCGCCGTTCCTTCCAGGTGAAGTTGTGGCGGCTGAGCTGGCCGACCGCCCGGGAAACCTTCGACTGCGAGCAGCCGAACTTCACAGCGAGGCTGCTCTGGGTCATCTCCACCAGGGCCTGGTCGTTGTGGTTGGTCACCATGTGGTCCAGCACGTCGCGGGACGTCGCGGACAGCTTGAATTTCCACAGGTTCTCCTGGATCACCTGGGAAGTGCTCAGGTGCTGGCGCCCGTAGAAGACGTACGGCCTGCGCTCGGGGTCCGTGGTGAACGTGCCGCCGGTCTGAGCGAGCTTCTCGAACCGCTTCAGCAGGTCCCGAGCCGACTCCATGCCGTTGACTGCGTCCTGCTGCGGGGGCGGCGCGGGGACCAGCCGCGACACCTTCGCCGGCGCCTGCGCACTGCGCCGCAAGGGCTGAGCCACGGGCCTCTCCTCCATGATCGTCGGTGGCGCATAACATAGCAGAACTGCGATGTTATGCATGGGATCCATGCAGGGCACGGGCGTGTCGCTGGACAGGAACGATCTAGTCACCTACATGCATCCATCTCGGCGTCCGCGACAGAGATGCATGCACTCTGGGCGCATACATCTCCCGCGTTTTCGCAGGTCACAGCGTCGCGTCTATCTGATCTTTAGAGGTGCGCCCCCAAGGCCCGCGCTGTTGCCGCGCAGTGACCCCAAGCGGCCGCCAGCTCCGTGGGCACGGAACGCACCGTAGGCGGCACCAGCAGAACTCCGTCAGGCGTGGCTAGCGCCATCGGGGGAGGGTTCCGCTGCCCGGCCTAGTGGCCACTCGGCTCCGGCACCTCCGCACGCAGGAATTCCTGCCACCCCTCAGTCGGGGAACCGTTCTCCAGCTGAGGTACCCATCTTCCCAACTCGTAATTCCGCGCGTAAACCAATGGGCCCGAAACGCAAATTCGCTCTCTGTGAAACAGGTTATCCCGCTCCAGTGTCCGGGGGCTGTCCTCCGTTTCCGCCAACGCTACATGCCGCATCATCCCGATGCACCCGCTACACTAGAACCCACACGAACGAGCGACCCCCACCCCTGTAGCCAGCCCGGCCCGCGTCAGCGGGCACCAGGTCCTCAAGG
>NZ_JBSGHL010000125.1:0-4961 GCF_053604375.1 Streptomyces sp. NPDC004031
GTCGGCGGAGACCACCACGGTGTGGGACACCCCGGGGGTGTTGTCCACGAAGTTGGTGATCAACCAGTTCAGGTTCTGTGCCGCCTGGCTCATCGGACTCAACTTAGCGCTCCTGGTTCTGTGGGCCGCCGAAGTGGGGGTCGGAGGCCTGTCCGTTCGTGTCAGTTCCAGCAGTGCGCCCTTGCTGGACGCCACGCCGCAGGTTACTCAACCGGCCGCGGACGTCTTCGGGTGCGCGGGAGACCTGTGGGCCGCCCTGCGGGGTCTGCGTTGCGGCACCCGGGACCAGGTTGGCCTTGGGCACCCGCCGTGGCAGGCCGGAGGGGGTGACCCCGCCTGCCTTCGGCTCGCGGACCGTCTCGGCCCGCTGCCAGTTCTCATCGTTGTTCGACCGCCAGTCGGAGGCTTCCGACCGGGGCTGGTTGTGGGGCTGGGGCGACTCCTGAGCGGGCTGATCCTGCGGTGACGTACGGGGCTTCCGGTCCCGGCGCGGCAGTCCGGCGTCCGTCAGCGAGGGGGAGCCTACGCTGTCGGACGGCTGCTCGGGGAGCGGCGGAACGGATTCGGTTACACCCCCGTCGGATCCCGGCCACTCGCTCTGAGCAGGCCGGTAGTCTGCCGGGTCGCTCTGCTGCCCGCCCGCGGCCGCGGCCGGCGGGTAACCGCCCGCCGGGTAGCCGCCGTCGCCGCCCGCGTCGTAGGACGCCGGGGCGCCCGTGCCCTGCTGGTCGTACGCCTGCGCGAAGAATCCGTTCTGCTCTTGCGGCTGCCCCTGCGGCTGCTCGTAGCCCTGGGAGTAGGACTGCCCGTAACCCTGGCCGTAGCCCGGCTCGTAGCCGCCGGAGGCGTAGCCGTCCGGTTCTTGCGGCAGCGGGTAGCCCTGGGCGTCGTAGCCGCCCTGGAGGGGCTGTTCGTAGCTCTGCTGCGGGAAACCGGCGTCGTAGCCCTGCGGATAGCCCTGCGCGGCCTCGTAACCGCCGTGCGGCTCGTACGGGGCCTCCGGGCCCGGCTGCGGCGCCGCGGGGGCCTGGGCGGCGTGCGCGGCCGCCTGGCGCTGCTCCGGCGGGGCCGGCGGCTCGGCGCCGCGGTCGCCGGAGACCGCGGCCTCCAGCTGCGCCCGGCGGTCGCCGTGCCGCAGCGAGCGGCCCACGTGGTCCAGGCCCGTGCCGCCCTGCTCGTACCGGGAGTCGTCGAAGCCCAGCTCGGCCGCGGTGCGGGCGCTCGGCTCGGCCGTGCCGAAGGTCTCCGGCACGATCCGGGACACCGTGAAGTCGCCCTGGCCGCTGCTCAGTTCCTCCTCGCCGCCACCGCCGTGGGTGATCGGCTCGGGCAGCATCACCAGCGAGGTGGTGCCCGCCTGCTCGCCGGAGGGGCGCAGCTGGACGCGGATGCCGTGCCGGTCGGACAGCCGGCCGACCACGAACAGGCCCATGCGCTTGGCGACCTCGACGTCCACGGTGGGCGGGTCGGCCAGCTTGTGGTTGATGTCGGCGAAGTCCTCGGCGGTCAGGCCGATTCCCTTGTCGTGGATCTCGACCATCACCCGGCCGTCCGGCAGCCGCGTCGCGGTCACCCGCACCTTGGTCTGCGGCGACGAGAAGGTGGTGGCGTTCTCCAGCAGCTCGGCCAGCAGGTGCACCAGGTCGCTGACGGCGCTGCCGTGGATGTCGGTGTCCGGGATGCCGACCAGCTCGATGCGGTCGTACGCCTCCACCTCGGAGGCGGCCGCGCGCAGCACGTCCACCAGCGGCACCGCCTGGTTCCACTGCCGGACCGGCTCCTCGCCGGCGAGCACCAGCAGGTTCTCGCCGTTGCGGCGCATACGCGTCGCGAGGTGGTCCATCCGGAACAGGCTCTCCAGCTGGTCCGGGTCCGCCTCGTTGTTCTCCAGGTCGGTGATCAGCTCCAGCTGGCGCTGGATGAGGCCCTGGTTGCGCAGGCTGAGGTTGGTGAAGATCGCGTTGACGTTGCCGCGCAGCAGCGCCTGCTCCGAGGCCAGCCGGACCGCCTCGCGGTGCACCTGGTCGAAGGCGCGGGCGACCTCGCCGATCTCGTCGCGGGTGGTGATCGGGATGGGCGCGACCGCGGTGTCCACCCGGCCCGGGTCGGTGCGCGAGAGCTGGTCGACCATGCCCGGCAGCCGGGTCTCGGCGATCTCGAAGGCCGCGCCGCGCAGCCGCCGCATGCTGCGGCTCATCGTGCGCGCCACCATGCCGGCCACCACGAAGGCGGCGATCAGTGCGAGCACCACGACCACGGCGTTGACGATCGCGTCCCGCTTGGCGTTGGAGGCGATCTTCGACGCGTCCGAGGCCGCCTGGTCGGCGAGCGCGACCTCGACCGTGCGGTAGGCGTCGAAGGACAGCGTGGAGGCCGCGAAGTAGGTCTCCGGCGTGATGCCCTCTGCGGCGAGCTGCTCGGTGGTGCGGCCCGGGGTGGCGATCTCGGTGACCATCTTGGCCAGCGCCGGCGGCACCACGAACGGCAGCCCGGCCGCGGCCGCCTTGTCCTTGGCCTGCGCGGTGGCGTCCCGGCCCTTCTGGAGCGCGGTGTTCTGCGCGTCCTTCAGCCGCTGCACGTCCTGCGCGGTGCCGCCGCTGTTGTACTCCTCCAGGGCGATGCCCTCCAGGTACTGGTACGAGCCGAGCGCCGTCTTCATCAGCGCCAGCTCGTCGGGGGAGGGGTCCTTCTCGACCAGGATGTGCATGCCGATCGCGCGGGTCAGCGACTCCGCGGCCTTGGAGAGCGAGTCGGCGTAGAGGGTGCGGCCGTAGGCGGTGATGTTGCTGGTGCCGTAGCCCAGCTCGTTGGCCAGCTCCATCAGCGGGTGCTGGATCTTGACGTACCACTCCTCGGTCTGCACCCCGGAGAGCTTCTTGGTGTACGCGGCCTGGCGCAGCGAGGCGAGCTGCGGCTCGACCGAGCGGAAGGTGGCCATCCGGCGCACCAGCCCGGCCTCGTGCGGCATCCGGGCCGCCGCGTCGTCGAACGCCTGGGCGGCGGTGTCGGTGGCGGCCCGCGCGGCCTTCACCGCCGGGTCGGAGGTCTTTCCGGCGAGCAGCGGAACAACCGTGTTGTCCCGCTCGTTGATCAGTGCGTTGCTGTACGTCGCCGCCGCGCGGACCAGTTCGGCGGTGCGTACCGCGTCGTCGGCCTGGTGCCAGGTGCTGACGGCGCTGTTGACGCGGAAGCCGCCGAAGACGAGGGCGACGAGCACGGGTATCAGGAGGATCGCGTTCAGCCGGGTGGCCACCCGCCAGTTGCGCACACTGAAGCGGCCGCCCGGGTCGGGCGGTGCGGGAACCTCGGCCCTGCCGTCCGGGGGAGTGTTTCCGGGACGCCGGGGCGGCGTGAAATTCCCCCGCGGGCCGTGCTCGGTCCCCGTCTCGGCTCGCCTGGTGTTCCTCACTGGACCAACAACCTCTCGGCGACGGCGCAACAACGGCCGTTCCTACGCTCGGGTTCTGCGAATTCCAGCACGTCATGGGGGCACTAGCCAAACGTGTGGCGGCAGTGCGGGGGAGGGGCGGTGGCGGTGCGGAGAGCCGACGATCGTCCGATAACAGGACATATGCCCGCAAGGGTGTACACGCTGCGACACCGATCGAGCGCGTCCCGTGGTCGCCGTGGGCGGAAAGTCTCTCGAAATGTTATGAAGGCGGGCCGCCCGTGTCGCACGACACGGACGGCCCGCCAGAGCCCCGTCAGGGGCAAGGTGCCGATGGCATGTGCTACTTGAGACGTGCCAGCAGGGCGTGCTCGACGAGGGTGATGAGGGCGCTCTTGGCCTCGGCGCGGTGCCGCGCGTCGGTGGTGATGATCGGCGCCTCGGGGCCGATCTGGAGCGCCTCGCGGACCTCCTCGGGACGGTACGGCTGGTGCCCGTCGAAGCCGTTGAGGGCGATGACGAAGGGCAGGCCGCTGTTCTCGAAGTAGTCGACGGCGGGGAAGCAGTCGGCCAGCCGCCTGGTGTCGACGAGGACGACGGCGCCGATCGCGCCCCGCACGAGGTCGTCCCACATGAACCAGAAGCGGTCCTGGCCGGGGGTGCCGAACAGGTAGAGGATCAGGTCGTCGTCGAGCGTGATGCGGCCGAAGTCCATGGCGACCGTGGTGGTGGTCTTGTCCTGGACGTGGCTGAGGTCGTCGATGCCGGCCGACGCCGAGGTCATGACGGCCTCGGTGCGCAGCGGGTTGATCTCGGAGACGGCGCCGACGAACGTGGTCTTGCCCACGCCGAAGCCGCCCGCGACCACGATCTTCGCGGAGGTCGTCGACCGCGCCGACGACTGCGTGCCGTACGACGGCTGCGACTGTGCTCTAGAGCTTCCGAAGTCCACTGAGCACCCTCTCAAGCAGTGTCACGTCTGGCTGACCGCCGGCTTCGCCGCTGCCCGGCTGGTGGATGGCCACCATGCCGGCCTCGGCCAGGTCGGCCACGAGGATGCGGGCCACGCCCAGCGGGATGGCGAGCAGGGCGGAGATCTCGGCCACCGACTTGATCTCGCGCGTCAGGTGGCAGATCCGCTGGTGCTCGGGCAGCAGTCCCGCGTACTGCACCGGGTCGGCGGTGGTGCTCACCAGCGCCTCTATCGCCAGCTGGTAGCGGGGCCTGGTGCGGCCACCGGTCATGGCGTACGGCCGCACCAGCGGCTGGTCGCCTTCCACTCCGTACGGCGCGTGGTGTGACGCGCCGTACGGGCCTTGGCCCGGCGAGGCGGGTGGCGGGGTCATGAGGGTCCTCCGTGTCCGGGCAGTGCGTGTCGCGGTGCGGAAAAACGGGAACGTGCGGGCGGGATCTCGGACGGTGGCGCGGGCGGCGGAGGGAGGTCCGCGCGCCCGCACCGCAGCGGGCTACTGCATCAGGCTGCCCTGTAGTTCTGCCCTGAGGTCGGGGGTGAGTACGGTGCCTGCGCGGTCGACGAGCAGGGCCATTTCGTAGCCGACGAGGCCGATGTCGC
>NZ_JBSGHL010000126.1:0-4942 GCF_053604375.1 Streptomyces sp. NPDC004031
CACCTACCGGCGCGACTGCCCCTCGCGCACCGTCGTCGAGGCCCTCGCCAACAAGTGGGTGCTGTACGTCCTCGCGGCCCTGCGCCGCTACGACCGCCCGATGCGCTTCAGCGAACTGCGGCGGCTGCTGGACGGGATCACCCAGAAGATGCTGACGCAGACGCTGCGGTCACTGGAGCGCGACGGCCTCGTGCGGCGCACCGTCTACCCGACCGTGCCGCCCCGCGTGGAGTACGCGCTGACCGACCTCGGCGTCGAGGCCGGGCAGGTCACGAGCGCGATCAGCGCGTGGTCGGTGCAGCACGCGCAGCAGATCCTCACCGCCCGGGTGGCCTTCGACGACCGCGCCGCCACCCCGCCGGAACCGCTTCCCTAGCAGGTGCCTCGGCGGGTGCCTCAGCGCGTGCCCCGCGCCGCGTCCAGGAGCGCGTGGGCGCCCTGCGCGACGAGGTCGGCGGCCACGGCGCGGCCGAGGGCCTCGGGGGAGTGGGCGGCGTCGGCGCGGGAGGCCGTGAGCTGGGTCGTGCCGTCCAGGGAGCCGACCTGGCCCAGCAGGCTGAGGGTGCCGTCCGGGAGGAGCCGGGCGTAGGCGCCGACGGGGACACTGCACCCGCCGTGCAGTTCGGCGAGCAGCGCGCGTTCGGCCCGTACGGCGGCGTCGGCGGCGGGGTCGGCCGTGGTGGCGAGCAGGGCGCGCAGCGGCGCGGAGGACTCGTCGGTGCGGACCTGGATGCCGAGGGCGCCCTGGCCGGGGCTCGGCGGGAAGAGGTCGAGCGGCAGCAGCTCGCCGATCGCGTCGTCCAGGCCCAGGCGGCGCAGGCCCGCCGCGGCGAGGACGACCGCGTCCAGGCCCTCCGACTCGATCTTGCGCAGCCGCGGCGGCACGTTGCCGCGGATCGGGACGATCTCGACGTCCGGCCGCACCGCCCGCAACTGCGAGGCCCGCCGGGCCGCGCCCGTACCGACCCGCGCCCCCTTCCGCAGTCCGGTGAGCGTCGCCCCGCACAGCGCGTCGCGCACGTCCTCCCGGCCCGGCGGCGCCAGCAGCGTGAGGCCTTCGGGTACGGCCGTGGGCAGGTCCTTGAGCGAGTGGACGACCACGTCCACCTCGCCGCGGGCGAGCGCCGCCTCCTGCGCGCTGCTGAACGCCGAGCCGCCGCTGCCCGCGGAGACGTCCGCGAGGCCCGAGCGGCGGTCGCGGTCGCCGCCCTCCAGGATCACCCGGTGGGTGAACTCCGCCTCCGGGAAGCGCTCCCGCAGCGGCGCGAGGTACTGCCGCACCTGTGCCCGCGCGAGATTGCTCGCCCGCGAGCCGACGAGGTACCGGGCCATCGCGACCACCTCCGCTCCGTCCGGACCGCACACCGGCCGGTTCTCCGAGCCTAGGGCGGGCCGCCGCCTGCTGATGCAGACAGCGGGTCGGCACGCGGGGGACGCCCCCGGGCGGCGGGTCAGCCGTGGAGGCGAACTCGGCGGCGGGCGTGGTGGGTCACCCGTGGAGGCAGGGTCAGCGGCGGGCGTGGCGGATCTTGAGGCGGCCGAAGCCGACGACGCCGGACACCCGGATGGTCGGCGCCGTGGCGGACGTGGTGGGGCGGGGCCGGTAGCGCAGGTCCTTCCAGGCGGTCGTGAGGTCGCCGACCTCGACGATCGCGTCGCGCGGCACGGTGATGCGCGCGCTGCCCGTGCCGAGGGCGAGTTCGAGGTCGAGGACGGGGTGCGGGAAGACCGCGCGGGACAGGTTGAGCCGGACCTTGCCGAAGGCGGATTCGACCTTCAGCCTGCGGGGGAGCTGCCACGCGCCGCCGCGGCGGATACGGCCGGTGGCGGCGCTGATGGTGACGGCGGTCTCCTCGGGGCCCGGGGGCTCGGCGGGGAGGGAGTCGACGGCGGCCGCGAGGTCCGCCTCGGTGCGGGCGGTGAGGGCCCGGCCGAGGCGTTCGTCCATCTCCTCGTGCGTGAGGTGCTCGGCCGCGTACGCCTCGCGCAGCCGCCGGACGGCGGCTTCGCGGGCGTCGTCGGTGAGGGGCGGCTGGGGCGGCTGCGCGGGCGGGGTGGTCACCGTCCCACGATAGGGGCAGTGTTCAGGCGGGCGGGAGGCCGGTGAGCCAGCCGGTCAGCAGGGCGTTGACCTCGGCGGGGCGCTCCTGCTGGATCCAGTGGCCGCAGCCGTCGAGGATGTGGTGGGAGACCAGGCCGGGCAGCGTGGCGGGGAAGGCGTCGATCGCCTGCGACATCCATGTCGTGGAGGCGTCGAGGGCGCCGCCGACGAAGAGGGACGGCTGCCGCACCGGGGCGCCGTCGAGGGCCGCGAGGTCCTCCCAGTCGCGGTCCAGGTTGCGGTAGCGGTGGAGCGCCCCGGTGAGTCCGGTCCGCTCGAACTCGCCCGCGTAGAAGTCGAGCTCGGCCTCGCCGAGCCAGGCGGGGGTGCGGTCGTGCGGGAAGCGCTCGCGCAGGGTGCCGCCGGGGCGGACGAAGTGCGGGTCGGGGGCGCCGGGTTCGGGCATCGTGTCGGCGGACATCGCCGCGTAGAAGCCCGCGAGCCAGCCGCGGACGTCGGGTTCGATCTCGGCCTCGGCGCGGCCGGGCTGCTGGAAGTAGGAGACGTAGAACTCCTCGTCGCCGCCCATCGAGGCGAAGATCCCGGACGGCCGCGGTCCGCCGCGCGGCGCGTACGGCACGCTCAGCAGCCCCACCGCGCGGAAGACGTCCGGGTGCAGCAGCGCGGCGTTCGCGGCGATGTTCGCGCCCCAGTCGTGCCCGACGATCACCGCGGGTCCGCCGCCGAGCGCGTGGACGACGGCGGCCGCGTCGGCGGCCAGCTCCGTCATGCGGTACGCCTCCGGCTCCGCGGGCCGCGAGGAGCGCCCGTAGCCGCGGACGTCCACGGCCGCCGCGCGGAATCCGGCCGCCGCGAGCGCGGGCAGCTGGGCCCGCCAGGAGTACCAGGACTCGGGGAAGCCGTGGACGAGCAGCACGAGCGGCCCCTCCCCGTGCTCCACCACGTGTGTCCGCCCCGCGGGCGACGGGACGAGCCGGTGGGTGAACTGCTGCGGCATGGCGCTCCTCCGGAAGGGGCGAGGGGACGGGCTCCGTCCCTGATCATCCGCACCGGCACCCGGCCCACCAAGATCATTTGCCGATCCGGCAACACCGCCGCCCGCCGGACGCCGCAGGTGAGGGCCGATGTGTCCTACGGACCTGCTCCGTGTCTTACGCCCCGCGCGGAATCGCCTTGTGACCGCCGGACGCCCCTTCCTACGCTCGCCGTATGAGCGATCACGAACTGCCGGTGCTCGAACTCGCCTTCCCCGGACCGGAGCGCGACCGCGGTGTGGCCGCGATCCGCAGCGGCGAGAAGACGGCCCTGACCGGCCTGAAGGAGATCTACGAGCACGCGGGCGAGGCGCTGCCGGCGGTCGGGCAGCGCTATTCCGTCGTCGACTCCGACGGCGCGCACGCCGTCACGATCGAGCTGGTGGAGGTGACCGTGCTGCCGATGGCGGAGGTCGGGGACGACTTCGCGCACGCCGAAGGGCGCGGTTACGCCGACGCGGCGCAGTGGCGGGACGCGCACGTGGACTTCTTCACGAGCGAGGGCGTCCGCGACTTCCTGGGCCGCACCCCGGTCGTCGACGGCGGCACGCTCGTGGTGGCCGAGCGCTTCCGGGTCGTCCCGGAGTAGCGGGCCCGCGCCCCGTCCGCCCCGCGCCGCCTGCCGGGGCGCGGGGCGGACGGGCCCGGCTCAGCCCAGTGTCACCTTCGCCGAGGACGTCAGCCCGCCCGCGGCCACCGTCAGCGTGACCTCGCCCCTGCCGACCGCGGTGAGCGTGCCCGCGGCGAGGTCGAGGACGGCGAGCGTGCCGTGGCGGCGGCGCGCGGTCGCGGCCTCGGCGGACGTGCGGGCCACGGCCAGGCCGCGGCTGCCGGACCAGGTCACGCTCGCCGGGAAGCGCAGCGGGAAGCGCAGACCGAACTCGCTGGTGATACCGGTGGCGATGACGTCCGCCGAGGCGCCGCGCGCGAGCCGCGCCGGGGCGGCGAGTTCGATGCCGTCGATGAGCGGGCGGGATTCGGCCACCAGCCACTCGCGGGTGTCGGGGCTGGGTTCCCCGGCCCTGATGCGCGCCGGGCGCGGATCGACGGCGACGTGCATCCAGCCGAAGAAGCCGCCCTGGTCGGGCGAGCTGTAGGGGGTCTTGCCGACGGCCGGGGTGGTGATGTCGAGGACGCCGTCCGCGCGGGTGACGGACGCGGTGTGCGCGTGGCCGGTGAACAGCGCGACGGGCTTGCCGGACTGCTCGCGGAAGTCCGCCAGCCACTGCTGGAGCAGGCCCGCCTCCAGCTGGTCGGACAGCTGCGAGGCGCCCGCGCCGGAGGGGTCGCTGAGCGGGTGGTGGAAGGACACCACGACACCGGTGACCGAGCGGTCCTTCGCCGCCTTCGCCAACTCGGCCTGGAGCAGCGGCACCTGGGCCCAGTCGGAGGTGCGCATGTCGCCGGTGTGCGAGTCCAGCAGGATGAAGCGCACGCCCTTGTGGTCCAGCACCTGCTTGTTGGGACGGCCGGTCGCGGACAGGAAGGTGTCCAGACCGCCGGTCGCCGACAGACCCGCCTCGTGGTTGCCCGGCGTCCAGTAGACCGGAAGGCCGGCAGGGACGTGGTCGCGCAGCAGGCCGAGCGCGAGGTCGAAGTCGGCCTGCGTGTTGTTGTCGACGAAGTCGCCGTTGATCAGCACGAAGTCCGGCTTGCTCGCGACGAGTTGGCCGAGCGCCTCGACGGCCTGCCGCCCGGAGAAGGAGTCCAGCCCGGCGGCGGCGCTGATGTGCAGGTCGGAGAGCACCGCGAACGTCCAGCGCCGGTCGGGCAGTTCGCCCTGCTCGACGACGTACGGGTCGGGCTGCGGCGGCTCGGACGCGTCCGGCTCCTGCCCGACCTGTGC
>NZ_JBSGHL010000127.1:0-4758 GCF_053604375.1 Streptomyces sp. NPDC004031
CGCGGAAGACGTGCTGCGTGGTGTTCGCCACCGTCGCGCCCTCGTCGTCCGGCGCGGTCGCGCGGATGTGGGTGGGCTGCGACATGTAGCGGCGGGCCAGGCTGATGACCGCGCCCGGCATGGTGGCCGAGAACAGCATCGTCTGCCGCTTGGCCGGCAGCATCGCCATGATCTTCTCGACGTCGGGCAGGAAGCCCAGGTCGAGCATCTCGTCGGCCTCGTCCAGCACCAGGGTGCGCACATGGCGCAGGCTGAGCTTCTTCTGCCCCGCCAGGTCCAGCAGCCGGCCCGGGGTGCCGACGACCACGTCGACGCCCTTCTTCAGCGCCTCGACCTGCGGCTCGTACGCGCGGCCGCCGTAGATGGCCTGGACGCGCACCGCGCGGACCTTGCCGGCGGTCAGCAGGTCGTTGGTCACCTGCTGGCACAGCTCGCGGGTCGGGACGACGATGAGCGCCTGCGGCATGTCGGTGATCTGCTCGGGCGTGGCGCGGCCGGCTTCGACGTCGGCGGCGACGGTCACGCGCTCCAGCAGCGGGAGGCCAAAGCCGAGGGTCTTGCCCGTGCCGGTCTTCGCCTGGCCGATGACGTCGCTGCCCGCGAGGGCGACCGGGAGCGTCATCTCCTGGATCGGGAAGGGCGTGGTGATGCCTACGGCCTCGAGGGCCTCGGCCGTCTCGGGAAGGATGCCGAGGCTGCGAAATGTCGTGGGGGTCGTGGTGGTCAGGATGCTTGCCTCTTCTGTGAGACGCGGCACTGTCCGGCAAGGGGGGTCGAGTGCCCGAGCGCACCGGCGGAACCGGTGCGGGTCACTGACCGCGCAGAGGTGTCGTACAGCCTGGGGCTGTGAAGCGCGGGACCGCTGCCCTCGCTGTGCCGCGAGTGGGCCCCTCCCGATGACGGGAGGGCGGTCGGGTCGGAGCCGATCGGGCCACCGACCGGGCATCCAGGTGTTGCACACGTCGCCCGCCGGGGAAAAAAACCGGACAGGTACCGGACAGGAACCAGGCCGGTGATCGGCGGGTGCATTACCACTCTACCCCGGAAACACGTAGCTGCACCCGTTCAAATGTTTCGTTCGGGACATCATCGGGTCACACGGAGGGTGTCGGCGGGCGGGCGCGACTTGGTTATTGTGCCCCGCATGGAGACGCCTGACGACACCACCAAGCCCGCCGGGTCCGCCGAGCCCGCGGAACCCGCCACCCCCGCGGAGACGACCGGGACGGAGGGGCGGCCGACCGGCATCGCCGCGCAGGACTGGGCCGCGGCCGCCGCGGACCCGCGCTACCGCGCCGCCGTCGTCGATCTGCTGGGCGCGCTGGCCTACGGCGAGCTGGCCGCGTTCGAACGGCTCGCCGAGGACGCGAAGCTCGCACCGACCCTGGAGGACAAGGCGGAGCTGGCCGCCATGGCCGCCGCCGAGTTCCACCACTTCGCGCGGCTGCGCGACCGGCTCACCGAGATCGGCGAGGCGGCGCACGAGGCGATGGCGCCCTTCGCGACCGCGCTGGACGACTTCCACCGCCAGACCGCGCCCTCCGACTGGCTGGAAGGCCTGGTCAAGGCGTACGTCGGCGACTCGATCGCGTCCGACTTCTACCGCGAGGTCGCCGTCCGGCTGGACAGCGACACCCGCACCCTGGTGCTCGCCGTCCTCGACGACACCGGCCACGCGAGCTTCGCGGTGGAGAAGGTGCGCGCCGCCATCGACGCGGAGCCGCGGGTCGGCGGCCGGCTCGCCCTGTGGGCGCGGCGGCTCATGGGCGAGGCGCTGTCCCAGGCGCAGCGCGTGGTCGCCGACCGGGACGCGCTGTCCACGATGCTCGTCGGCGGTGTCGCCGACGGCTTCGACCTGGCGGAGGTCGGCCGGATGTTCTCGCGCATCACCGAGGCCCACACCAAGCGCATGGCGGCCCTGGGCCTGGCCGCCTGACCGTCCGACCGCACACGGCCCCCGCACCCGGAGGGGGCCGTGCCCCCGGCCTCGCCGGGGGAGAAGTTCACGCCCCCGGTGAGCTGACCTTCGCGTGCCGGCCCCGGCGGGCCGGGCTGGCGAGGACGCTCAGGCCCGCGGCGGACGTCGCGAAGGCCGCGGCGAAGCTCGCCTCGGGGCGGCCGCCGCCGAAGATCGTGTAGGCCACCAGACCGCCGGTCAGGGCGGCGACCACCCCGGTGAGCAGCAGCAGGCCCGCGTCGGGGAGCCGGGAGGGGAAGAGCCGGGCGGCGGCGAAGGCCACCAGCAGGCCGAGCACGGCATAGCCGGTGATCTGCAGGATGATCACATTCCCCTCCAGCGGCGCGGTGAGACGGACCTGTGCACCACAGGTCCTACCCGGGAGGGCGGGCACGCAAAACGGCGGGGCGGCAACCGGACCACCGGTTGCCGCCCCGCCGTTGACGGTGTGTCAGAGCGCGGCGCCGAAGCCGACCTTGCGGGCGGCCGACTCGCCGATCTCGACGTAGGCCAGCCGGTCGGCGGGAACGAGCACCTTGCGCCCGTGCTCGTCGACGAGGCTGAGCAGCTTCGCGTCACCGCTCAGCGCACTGGCGACGGCCTGCTCGACCTCGTCCACCGACTGCGCGCTCTCGATGACGATCTCGCGCGGCGCGTGCAGCACGCCGATCTTGACCTCCACGGCTTGGTTACCTCCGATGGTCTGGCGGTGTGCGCGGTTGGTCGCGCCGTTACGCTGCTCAGCGTAGCCCGGCCGGACGGTGTGCGATCAGCGCCCCGTGCACGCCGTGAGCGAACACCGGGCCCGCGGCGGGACGGCCGGGGCGGCGCTCAGGAGTGCGGACCGCCCTCGGGGGCGTGGTGGCCCTCCGCGCCGTGCAGCGGGAAACCGGCGATGCCGCGCCAGGCCAGCGACGTCAGGAGCTGCACCGCGGTGTCCCGCGGCACCTCGCTGCGGCTGGCCAGCCAGTAGCGCGCCACCACCTGGGAGACACCGCCCAGCCCGACCGCCAGCAGCATCGACTGCTCGCGCGCCAGCCCAGTGTCCTCCGCGATGACCTCGCTGATCGCCTCGGCGCACTGCAACGAGACCTTGTCGACCCGCTCGCGGACCGCGGGCTCGTTCGTCAGGTCGGACTCGAAGACCAGCCGGAAGGCGCCGCCCTCGTCCTCGACGTAGGCGAAGTACGCGTCCATCGTCGCCTCGACGCGCTTCTTGTTGTCCGTCGTGGACTCCAGCGCGCCACGCACCGACTGCAGCAGTGACTCGCAGTGCTGGTCCAGCAGGGCGAGATACAGCTCCAGCTTGCCCGGGAAGTGCTGGTAGAGCACCGGTTTGCTGACGCCGGCCCGCTCGGCGATGTCATCCATCGCGGCCGAGTGGTAACCCTGCGCGACGAAGACCTCCTGGGCGGCGCCCAGCAGCTGCTCGCGTCGGGCCCTGCGGGGCAGGCGGGTGCCGCGCGGCCGTGCCTGGGTCTGCTCGATGGCTGTCACGCCGCCTCCCAATTCTGCGGAACGAACGGATGAACGAAGGAACGTAGGCTGCGCTGGCCATCGTACTTTTCAGTAACGAGACTGCGCGCCGTACGACGGCACATTCTCACGTACTGGAACCGCGCCGGACGCGTGCGGTGACGGACGGGCCCGGCGGGCGGACGTGTCCGGGGACGGTGCGGGCCCGGTGAGCGGCGGTCCCGGCGGTCCCGGCGGCCGCGCGCGGCGCGTGACCGGGCGCGCCGGGTCACCGGCGGGTCTCGTCCTCGTCCTCGTCCTCGTCCACCGCGACCACCCGGCGCTGCTCGGCGGTGTCCGCGGGGTTGGCCTCGCCGTCCCGGTCCGCGGGCGGCCGGGAGGTGACCGGCTCGTCGCGGTGCTGGAGCAGGTCGGTGCGCTGCTCGGCACTGTCGGCCTCCGGGGCCTCCAGGTCCAGGTCGCCGTGCGCGTTCTCCACGGCGCCGTCGTCGTCCTCGTCGGCCTCCCGCTGGATCTGTGCGATCTGGGGGATCTCGTCGGACATGACGCCTTCCTTCCTCGCTTCCCGGCTCCCGCCGGTCCGGTGCCGGTCCGGTACGCCCCGGGCCCGTGTGGGTGGGGTCCGGTACGTCCGCGGGCCCTCCGCGGTCCGTCCCGCGCGCCCGCCCGGCTCCTTCTTGGAGCCTAGGAGCACAAGGACGCGCGCGCAGTGCGGGCGCGCGCCCCCCGCCGGGCGGCGGCGCGCTCACTGAACGGCTACCCCCTCGGGGCGCGGCAACCGTCCCGCGGCCGGTTCTGTCCGCCTGTGTGCGGACGAACACACGACCGTTCACGTGATCGTCTCGTAACATCGGTCCATGGCCACGACGGACTACTCCCAAACCGGCGCCCCTCCGGCGTCCGTACCCCCGGCGGGCCCGGTGCTCGCCGACGGGGAGACGTCCAGGACCGTGCGGCTTCCCGGCCTCAGCCTGCTCGTCCGCTCCCGCGACGCCGCGCCGGACGGCCCGCGCGACGCGGTCGGCGCCGCCGCCACCGAACCGGCGCTCTTCGTGCACGGCCTCGGCGGCTCGTCGCAGAACTGGTCCGCGCTGATGGCCGCGCTCGACGACGTCCTCGACGTCCAGGCGCCGGACCTGCCGGGTTTCGGCCATTCCCCGCCGCCTGACGACGGCAACTACTCCGTCGCCGCGCACGCCCGCGCCGTCGTACGGCTGCTGGACGCCGAAGGCCGCGGGCCCGTGCACCTGTTCGGCAACTCGATGGGCGGCGCCGTCGCCGTCAAGGTCGCCGCCGCCCGGCCCGACCTCGTCCGCACCCTCACG
>NZ_JBSGHL010000128.1:0-1195 GCF_053604375.1 Streptomyces sp. NPDC004031
ACAGTGGACGCGAGCAACTGAGGACAAGCCCTCGGCCTATTAGTACCGGTCAGCTCCACCCCTTACAGGGCTTCCACATCCGGCCTATCAACCCAGTCGTCTACTGGGAGCCTTACCCCATCAAGTGGGTGGGAGCCCTCATCTCGAAGCAGGCTTCCCGCTTAGATGCTTTCAGCGGTTATCCCTCCCGAACGTAGCCAACCAGCCATGCCCTTGGCAGGACAACTGGCACACCAGAGGTTCGTCCGTCCCGGTCCTCTCGTACTAGGGACAGCCCTTCTCAAGACTCCTACGCGCACAGCGGATAGGGACCGAACTGTCTCACGACGTTCTAAACCCAGCTCGCGTACCGCTTTAATGGGCGAACAGCCCAACCCTTGGGACCGACTCCAGCCCCAGGATGCGACGAGCCGACATCGAGGTGCCAAACCATCCCGTCGATATGGACTCTTGGGGAAGATCAGCCTGTTATCCCCGGGGTACCTTTTATCCGTTGAGCGACGGCGCTTCCACAAGCCACCGCCGGATCACTAGTCCCTACTTTCGTACCTGCTCGACCCGTCAGTCTCACAGTCAAGCTCCCTTGTGCACTTACACTCAACACCTGATTGCCAACCAGGCTGAGGGAACCTTTGGGCGCCTCCGTTACCCTTTAGGAGGCAACCGCCCCAGTTAAACTACCCACCAGACACTGTCCCTGATCCGGATCACGGACCGAGGTTAGACATCCAGCACGACCAGAGTGGTATTTCAACGACGACTCCACAATGGCTGGCGCCACCGCTTCACAGTCTCCCACCTATCCTACACAAGCCGAACCGAACACCAATATCAAGCTATAGTGAAGGTCCCGGGGTCTTTCCGTCCTGCTGCGCGAAACGAGCATCTTTACTCGTAGTGCAATTTCACCGGGCCTATGGTTGAGACAGTCGAGAAGTCGTTACGCCATTCGTGCAGGTCGGAACTTACCCGACAAGGAATTTCGCTACCTTAGGATGGTTATAGTTACCACCGCCGTTTACTGGCGCTTAAGTTCTCAGCTTCGCCCTGCCGAAGCAGAACTAACCGGTCCCCTTAACGTTCCAGCACCGGGCAGGCGTCAGTCCGTATACATCGCCTTACGGCTTCGCACGGACCTGTGTTTTTAGTAAACAGTCGCTTCTCGCTGGTCTCTGCGGCCACACCCAGCTCACCA
>NZ_JBSGHL010000128.1:1291-2874 GCF_053604375.1 Streptomyces sp. NPDC004031
TGGATCACCAGACATGGCCCCCCTTCTCCCGAAGTTACGGGGGCATTTTGCCGAGTTCCTTAACCATAGTTCACCCGAACGCCTCGGTATTCTCTACCTGACCACCTGAGTCGGTTTAGGGTACGGGCCGCCGTAAAACTCGCTAGAGGCTTTTCTCGACAGCATAGGATCATCCACTTCACCACAATCGGCTCGGCATCAGGTCTCACCCTGCATGAGGGACGGATTTACCTACCCCTCGGGCTACACCCTTACCCCGGGACAACCACCGCCCGGGTTGGACTACCTTCCTGCGTCACCCCATCACTTACCTACTAAGACTCTGGTTCGTCGGCTCCACCACTCCCCCTCACTCCGAAGAGATCAGAGGCGGCTTCACGGACTTAGCATCGCTCCGTTCAGCATTGGGCGCTTTACAGCGGGTACCGGAATATCAACCGGTTGTCCATCGACTACGCCTGTCGGCCTCGCCTTAGGTCCCGACTTACCCTGGGCAGATCAGCTTGACCCAGGAACCCTTAGTCAATCGGCGCAAGAGTTTCCCACTCTTGTATCGCTACTCATGCCTGCATTCTCACTCGTGAACCGTCCACCACTGCCTTCCGGCGCGGCTTCACCCGGCACACGACGCTCCCCTACCCATCACAGCGGGCGTTGGCCCTCATGCTGCAATGACACGACTTCGGCGGTACGCTTGAGCCCCGCTACATTGTCGGCGCGGAATCACTTGACCAGTGAGCTATTACGCACTCTTTCAAGGGTGGCTGCTTCTAAGCCAACCTCCTGGTTGTCTCTGCGACTCC
Source organism: Streptomyces sp. NPDC004031 (assembly GCF_053604375.1). Classification (NCBI taxonomy): domain Bacteria; kingdom Bacillati; phylum Actinomycetota; class Actinomycetes; order Kitasatosporales; family Streptomycetaceae; genus Streptomyces; species Streptomyces sp. NPDC004031. Next base: position 2,095 of record NZ_JBSGHL010000128.1, read on the forward strand.
ACATCCTTTCCCACTTAGCGCACGCTTAGGGGCCTTAGTCGATGCTCTGGGCTGTTTCCCTCTCGACCATGGAGCTTATCCCCCACAGTCTCACTGCCGCGCTCTCACTTACCGGCATTCGGAGTTTGGCTAAGGTCAGTAACCCGGTAGGGCCCATCGCCTATCCAGTGCTCTACCTCCGGCAAGAAACACACGACGCTGCACCTAAATGCATTTCGGGGAGAACCAGCTATCACGGAGTTTGATTGGCCTTTCACCCCTAACCACAGGTCATCCCCCAGGTTTTCAACCCTGGTGGGTTCGGTCCTCCACGACCTCTTACAGCCGCTTCAACCTGCCCATGGCTAGATCACTCCGCTTCGGGTCTTGAGCGTGCTACTCCAACGCCCTGTTCGGACTCGCTTTCGCTACGGCTACCCCACACGGGTTAACCTCGCAACACACCGCAAACTCGCAGGCTCATTCTTCAAAAGGCACGCAGTCACGACACCGAACACAAGTGCTCGATGCGACGCTCCCACGGCTTGTAGGCACACGGTTTCAGGTACTATTTCACTCCGCTCCCGCGGTACTTTTCACCATTCCCTCACGGTACTATCCGCTATCGGTCACCAGGGAATATTTAGGCTTAGCGGGTGGTCCCGCCAGATTCACACAGGATTTCTCGGGCCCTGTGCTACTTGGGTGGTTCCCAAGAGAGCCGCTCATGTTTCAGCTACGGGGGTCTTACCCTCTACGCCGGGCCTTTCGCATGCCCTTCGCCTACACAAACGGTTTCTT
>NZ_JBSGHL010000129.1:0-4539 GCF_053604375.1 Streptomyces sp. NPDC004031
CGCCCCCGCGCGGTCACCAGACGCGCCGCGTCCGGCAGCGACAGCACACCCGCAACATGCGCGGCGGTCACCTCACCCACCGAATGCCCGCCCACCACATACGGGACGACACCGTAGGACCGGGCCAGCGCGAACAGCGCCGACTCCACCGCGAACAGCGCAGCCTGCGTGAACAGCGTCTGATCCAGACGCCCGTCCTCCCCGCCCCCGTCCTCCCTACCGTTGGTGAGGACGACGTCCTTGAGCGGGACCGGGAGGTGCGCGTCCAGCGCGGCGCACACCTCGTCGAAGGCCTGGGCGAAGACCGGGTGGGAGTCGTAGAGTTCGGCGCCCATGCCGGGGCGCTGGGAGCCCTGTCCGGTGAACAGCACCGCCACCCGGCCCTCGCCCGCCGCACGGCCCCGCACCACCCCCGGCACCTCAACACCATCCGCGAGCGCGGCCAGACCCGCCACCAGCTCCTCACGATCACCACCGAGCACCACCGCCCGGTCCTCGAACACCGCCCGCGAACCGATCAACGACCGGCCCACATCACCCGGAGACCAGCCCTCACCCTCCCCCAGAGCCTCCACCAACCGGGCAGCCTGCCCGGCAACCGCACCCCCACCCCGACCCGACACCACCCAAGGCACCACACCCGACACCACCGAAGTGACACCCTCGTCCGGCTCGCCCGCATCCCCCTCCGGCGCCGCCACCTCAAGCACCGGCGCCTGCTCCAGGATCACGTGCGCGTTCGTCCCGCTGACGCCGAACGAGGACACCGCAGCACGCCTCGGACGCCCGGCCTCGTCCCACTCGCGCGACTGCGTCAGCAGCTCCACCGCACCCGAGTCCCACTCCACGTGCGGGGTCGGCTCGCCGACAAACAGCGTGCGCGGCATGACGCCGTGCCGCATCGCCATCACCATCTTGATCACACCCGCGACGCCCGCGGCCGCCTGCGTGTGACCGATGTTCGACTTCACCGACCCCAGCCACAGCGGGCGGTCCTCCGACCGCCCCTGCCCGTACGTCGCCAGCAACGCCTGCGCCTCGATCGGGTCACCCAGCCGCGTACCCGTCCCGTGCGCCTCCACCACATCCACATCCGCCGACGCCAGACGCGCACTCACCAACGCCTGACGGATCACCCGCTCCTGCGAAGGACCGTTCGGCGCCGTCAGACCGTTCGACGCACCGTCCTGGTTGACCGCGCTGCCACGCACCACCGCCAGCACGGGGTGGCCGAGACGCTGGGCGTCGGACAGCCGCTCGACCAGCAGCACGCCGACGCCCTCGGCGAAGCCCGTGCCGTCGGCGTCGGCGGAGAAGGAGCGGCAGCGGCCGTCCGCCGACAGCCCGCGCTGGCGGCTGAACTCGGTGAACAGGGTCGGGGCGGCCATGACGGTGACGCCGCCGGCCAGGGCCATGGTGCACTCGCCCCGGCGCAGCGACTGCGCGGCCAGGTGCAGGGCGACCAGCGAGGACGAGCACGCCGTGTCCACCGTCACCGCCGGGCCCTCCAGCCCGAAGGTGTAGGCAACACGGCCGGAAGCGATGCTCGTCGTGCTGCCGGTCAGCAGGTAGCCCTCGTACTCGTCGGGGACCTCGTTCGCCCGGGAGGCGTAGTCCTGGGCTATGACGCCGACGAACACGCCGGTGTCACTGCCGCGGACGGTGGCGGGGTCGATGCCGGCCCGCTCGAACGCCTCCCACGAGGTCTCCAGCAGCAGGCGCTGCTGCGGGTCGGCGGTCGCCGCCTCGCGCGGGCTGATGCCGAAGAACTCGGCGTCGAAGTCGCCGGCCCGCTCAAGGAACCCGCCGTGGCGCGCGTACGACGTCCCCGGGGTCTCCGGGTCCGGGTCGAAAAGCTTCTCCAGGTCCCAGCCGCGGTCGGTGGGGAATCCGGAGATCGCGTCACCGCCCTCGGTCACCAGCCGCCACAGCTGCTCGGGCGACGTGACGTCACCGGGGTATCGGCAGCTCATCCCGACAATCGCGATCGGCTCCTGATCCTTCGCCTCCAGGTCGCGGAGGCGCCGGTTGGCCTGGCGCAGGTCCGCGGTGGCGCGCTTGAGGTAGTCGCGGAGCTTCTCTTCATTCGCCATCAGAAGTTTCCGATCTCATTGTCGAGTGCGTCGAAAAGCTCGTCGTCGCTGGCCGAATCCAGGTCTTCGTCCGCGTCGTCGGCGTCGGAGGCCCCGGACGGACCGCCCCACTTCCACAGCAGCGCCTGAAGCCGGGCGACGATCTTCGTCTGGGCGTCGTTGCCGTCGCCGTCGCCGTCGATGGAGGCCAGGGTGAGGTCGATCTCGTCCAGCTGAGCGATCAGGCTCTTGGAGAGGTCCGCTTCCTCGGGCGCCAGCGCGTCCAGCAGGTAGCCGGAGAGCGCGCGGGGCGTCGGATGGTCGAAGACCAGCGTGGCGGGCAGCTTCAGGCCGGTCGCCGAGCCGAGGCGGTTGCGCAGTTCCACTGCGGTGAGCGAGTCGAAGCCGAGCTGCTTGAACGCCCGCTCGTCGTCGAGGCGGTCGGCGTCCGCGTGGCCGAGCACGGCTGCGGCCTGTCCCCGGACCAGGTCGAGGACGGCCGTACGCTGCTGGGGGCCGGTCAGTCCGGACAGGGTGTCCTTGAACGTGACGCCGGTGCCGACGGCTGCCGTCCCCGCCGACGCGACGCTGCGCCGGGAGGGCCGGTGGACCAGGCTGCGCAGGACGTACGGCACGTTTTCCGGTGCGGTGCCGGAACGCATCGCCGCCAGGTCGATCCGGATCGGGACGACGACCGCCTCGGCCGACTCCAGACCGGAGTCGAACAGGGCCATGCCCTGCTCGGAGGTGATGGGGTGCACGCCCGTCCGCTTCATCCGGGCGAGGTCGGCCTCGCCCATGTGGGCGGTCATGCTGCTTGTCTGAGCCCACAGGCCCCAGGCCAGCGAGTGTGCGGGCAGTCCGAGGGCCTGCCGGTGACGGGCCAGCGCGTCCACGTACGCGTTGGCAGCGGCGTAGTTGGCCTGCCCGGCAGTACCCAGGGTGCCCGCCGCGGAGGAGAAGAGGACGAAGGCCGACAGGTCCAGGTCCTTGGTGAGTTCGTGGAGGTTCCAGGCCGCGTCCACCTTGGGCCGCAGCACGGTCTCCAGGCTCTCCGGGGTCAGCGCCTCGATCACGCCGTCCGCCAGGACTCCCGCTGTGTGGACGACGGCCGTCAGCGGGTGCTCCGCGGGTATCCGGGCCAGCAGTTCGGCCAGGGCCCCGCGGTCCGCCACGTCGCAGGCCGCGACGGAGACGTCGGCCCCGGCCTCCTCCAGCTCGGTGACCAGTTCGCCGGCTCCTGGTGCGCCGAGGCCGCTGCGGCTGGTCAACAGCAGTCGGCGTACGCCGTGTTCGGCGACCAGGTGGCGTGCCACCAGGCCACCGAGCACCCCGGTCGCTCCGGTGATCAGGACCGTCCCTTCGGTCTGCACCGGCTGCGGAAGGACGAGCACCAGCTTGCCGATGTGGCGGGCCTGGCTGAAATACCGAATGGCGTCGGGCGCCTGCCGTACGTCCCACGTGGTCACCGGCAGCGGCCGGATGACCCCGCTCTCGAACAACTCCCGCAGCTCGCACAGCATCTGCTGCACCCGCTCCGGGCCGGCGTCGAGCAGGTCGTACACCTGGTAGGTGACACCGTCGTACTGCTTCGCGATCGTCGCGGGGTCGCGCTTGTCGGTCTTGCCCATCTCCAGGAAGCGGCCGCCCTTGCGCTGGAGCCGCAGCGAGGCGTCAACGTACTCGTGGGCAAGGGAGTTGAGGACGACGTCCACCCCGCGGTCGCCGAGGACCGTGCGGAACTCCTCCTCGAAGTCCAGGCTGCGCGAGGACGCGATGTGGTCGTCGGGAATCCCCGCCGCGCGCAGCGTCTCCCACTTCCCCTGGCTCGCCGTCGCAAAGACTTCCAGCCCCCAGTGGCGGGCCAGTTCGAGCGTGGCCAGGCCGACACCGCCGGTCGCCGCGTGCAGCAGCAGCGATTCGCCGCGCTTGGCCCCGGCGAGGTCGACGAGACCGTAGTAGGCGGTCAGGTAGACCACCGGTGCGGCGGCGGCCTGCACGAACGACCAACCCGTCGGCATGTGCGTGATCCAGCGGTGGTCGGTCACCGCGATCGGCCCGAGGACGGTGCTCAGCAGACCCATGACCCGGTCTCCCGGGGCGAACCCGGTGACGTCCGACGCCACTTCAGTGATCACGCCCGCGACTTCACCGGCCTTCGCCCGCCCGTCGTCGGGCACCATCCCCAACGCGACCAGGACGTCACGGAAGTTCAGACCCGCCGCCCGGACGGAGATCCGTACCTGCCCCGGCTGCAACGATTCCAGCGCCTCCGGGAAGGAGTTGAGCGAGATGGCGTCCAGCGAGCCCGCGACCTCCATGTCGAGGCTCCACGGCTCCGGCCCCTCCGGCACGGCCAGCAGGCCCTGCCCGGTGGTGGGTGTGAGGTGGGGGGTGTGGGGTGTGGTGTTGCGGTGGGCGGTTTGGGGGTGGTGGTGGGTGGTGGTGAGGGTGTGGGGGGTGAGGG
>NZ_JBSGHL010000130.1:0-4288 GCF_053604375.1 Streptomyces sp. NPDC004031
ACGACGAACACCCCGTATCCACCGTCACCGCAGGACCCTCAAGACCCAGCACATACGACACCCGACCCGACACCACACACCCCAGATTCCCGGTGCCGGTGTAGCCCTCCATGTCGGCGCTGGAGAGTCCGATGATCGACAGGTAGTCGAAGATGGTCGCGCCGACGTAGACGCCGGTGTCGGTGCCCTTGAGCGAGCCGTGGTCGATGCCGGCGCGTTCGAAGGTCTCCCACGCGGTCTCCAGCAGCAGCCGCTGCTGGGGGTCCATGCCCACCGCCTCGCGCGGTGAGATGCCGAAGAAGTCCGCGTCGAACTCGCCCGCGTCCGGGAGGAATCCGCCCTCCAGGACGTAGCTGGTGCCGGGGCGGTCCGGGTCGGGGTCGTAGAGCGTCTCCAGGCGCCAGCCGCGGTCGGCGGGGAAGGATGTCATGGCGTCCCGGCCCTCGGCGACGAGGTCCCACAGCTCCTCGGGGCTGCTGACGCCGCCGGGGTAGCGGCAGGCCATGCCGACGATCGCGATCGGCTCGTCGGAGAGCCCGGCGGGCGCCGCGGGCAGCGCGGCCGGGACGCCCGTGGGCGCCGCGCCGCCGGAGATCTCCGCGAGCAGGTGGCGGGCCAGCGTGTCTGCGGTGGGGTGGTCGAAGATCAGCGTCGTCGGCAGGGACATCCCGAGCGACGTGCCGAGCTTGTTGCGCAGCTCGACGGCCGTCAGCGAGTCGAAGCCCAGCTCGAAGAAGGGGGAGGTCGCGGACACCGCGTCGGGCCCCGCGTGTCCGAGCACCCCGGCGGCCAGCGCGCGGATGTGCTGGACGAGGATCTGCTGCCGCTGCCCTGCCGCCGCGGCGGCCAGCTGGCGGCGCAGCGGGCTCTCCTCGTCACCGGCCTGCTCGGGCGCCTCGGCGGCCTGCGGGATCTCGGCGAGCAGCCGGCTGGCGCGCTGCCCGGCGAAGGTCGCGGCGAAGCGCGGCCAGTCGAAGTCGGCGACGGTGAGCACGCTCTCGCCGCGGCCGAGGGCCTGGCCGAGCACGCGCAGGGCGAGGCCGGGCGACATGGCGGTGAGGCCGCGGTCGCGGAAGAAGGCGGTCACGGCGTCGTCGGCGGCCATGCCCGCCTCGCCCCACGGCCCCCATGCGACGGACAGGGCCGGGAGGCCCGCGGCCCGGCGGCGCTCGGCGAGGGCGTCGAGGTAGGCGTTGGCGGCGGCGTAGGCGCCCTGCTGGCCGCTGCCCCAGCTGGAGGCGCCGGAGGAGAAGAGTACGAAGGCGTCGAGGTCCAGGTCGCGGGTCAGCTCGTCGAGCCAGCGGGCGCCGCCGGACTTGCCCGCGGCGACCTGGGCCAGCCGGTCGCCGTCCAGGTCGCGTACGGGGGTGTAGTCGCCGACGCCCGCCGCGTGGAAGACGGCGCTCAGCGGGTGCTCGGCGGGGACGCGGGCGAGCAGCGCGGCCACCTGGTCGCGGTCGGCGACGTCGCACGCGGCGATGTCCACCGTGGCGCCCAGTGCGGTGAGTTCGGCGGTGAGGGCCTGGCTGCCGGGGGCGTCGGCGCCGCGCCGGCCGGCCACGACGACGTGCCGGGCGCCGCGTTCCACGAGCCAGCGGGCGACACGGCCGCCGATCCCGCCGGTGCCGCCGGTGACCAGGGCCGTGCCGCCGGTCCGCCACTGCGGGCCGGGCGCGGTCGCGGGCAGCGGGCGCAGCCGCCGGGCCAGCGGGCCGCCTGCGCGCAGCGCGACCTGGTCCTCACCGTCCCCGGCCTCCTGGGCGAGGACGGCGGCCAGCAGCGGGGCCGTCGCGTCGTCGTCCGCGTCCGGCAGGTCGGCGAGCCCGCCCCACAGCCGCGGGTACTCCAGCGCCACGACCCGGCCGAGCCCCCACACCTGTGCCTGCGCGGGGCTCACGTCGGCGCCGCCCGCCCCGGCGGACACCCCGCCGCGGGTCACGCCCCACAGCCGCCCGCCGAAGTCCGCGTCGTCCAGCGCCTGGACGAGCGCGAGCGTCGCGGCGAGCCCGGCGGCCAGGTGCGGGTGCCGCGGGTGCGGCTCCTCGTCGAGGCCCAGCACGCTGACCACGCCGGTGACGGGGGTGCCCGCGGGCAGGGCGCCGCGCAGCAGGTCGGTCAGCGCGCCGCGCTCCAGCTCCTCGGGCGTGAGGGCCAGCAGGGTGCAGGTGGCGCCGTGGCTGTCGAGGGCGCGGGTGACGGTCTCGACGGCGGGGTCCGCGGCGAGCCGCCGCGGCGCCACGAGCAGCCACCGCCCGGCGAGCCGCGGCGCGGCGTCGAGGCCCGCGACGGCGGACCAGGCCGCCGCGTAGCGCCATCCGTCGATCCGGCCCTGCTCGCGGGTGCCGCGGCGCCACTGGGCGAGGACGGGCAGCGCGGTGTCCAGCGCCTGCCGGGTGCTCTCCTCGGCGGTGTCCAGCCCGGCCCCGATCCCGGCGAGGTCGCCGGACTCGACGGCGTTCCAGAAGGCCTCGTCCGCCGCGGCCGCGTCGTTCTGGGCGCCGGGCCACTTGTCGGGCTTGAGCCAGTAGGGCTGGTGCCGGAAGGCGTACGTGGGCAGGTCGACGGTGGGCACGGCGGGAGCGTCGGCCGGGGCGCCGTACCAGGCCTTCCAGTCCACGGTCAGACCCGCGGTGAACGCCTGGGCCAGGGCCCGCAGCAGTTGTTCGGCGCCGCCCTTGTCGCGCAGCAGCGTCGGGACCGTCGCCACCGCCAGGTCCAGCGACTGGGCCGTCTCCTGAACCCCCGTGCTCAGCACCGGATGCGGACCCGACTCGACCAGCACCCGGTGGCCGTCGGCGAGCACGGCCTCGACGGCGTCGGCGAAGCGGACCCGCTGGCGCAGGTTGCGCACCCAGTAGCCGGTGTCGAGGTCGGCGGTGTCGATCCGGCCGCCGGTGAGGGCGGAGTAGAAAGCCACGGTCGTGGCGGCGGGCGTGATCGTGCCGAGCAGGTCGGTGAGTTCGGCGGCGATCTCGTCCACGTGGGGGCCGTGCGAGGCGTAGTCCACGTCGATCAGCCGGGCCCGCCCGCCGTCGGCCTCGACCTGTGCCACGACGGCCGCGACGGCGTCGGGGGAGCCCGAGACGACGGTGGACGAGGGGCCGTTGACGGCGGCCACCGCCACGTCGGACCGGTCGGCGAGCACGGCCTCGGCGGCGTCGCGCCCGAGGGCGAGCGACGCCATGGCGCCGCGTCCGGCGAGGGCCCGCAGGGCACGCGAGCGGACGGCGACGATACGGGCGCCGTCTTCGAGGGTGAGCGCGCCCGCGACGACGGCGGCGGCGATCTCGCCCTGCGAGTGACCGACGACGGCCGCCGCACGCACCCCGTACGCCTCCCACACCGCGGCGAGCGACACCATGACCGCCCACAGCGCAGGCTGCACGACGTCCACCCGGTCCACATCCACGTCAGGGGCGGTCCCGCGCAGCATCTCCTCCAGCGACCAGTCCACGTACGGCGCGAGCGCCCGCCCGCACTCACCGATCCGCGCCGCGAACACCGGCGAGACGTCCAGGAGTTCGGCGCCCATCCCCCGCCACTGACCGCCCTGCCCCGGGAAGACGAGGACGGGGCCAGGTCCGACGGGCAGCGGCTCGCCCTCCACCACGGAGGCGGAAGGGGCGCCCTCCGCCAACGACCTGAGCCCGGCGAGAAGTCGGCCGGGATCGTCACCGACGACCACGGCACGGTGGTCCAGCACGGCCCGGCCGGACACCAGCGACCAGCCCACGTCCACCGCCCCGGGCCCCGCCGCTTCGGCGAAGTCCGCGAGCCGCGCGGCCTGCGCGCGCAGTCCCTCGGCGGAGGCACCGGAGACCACCCACGGTGTCAGCCCGCCGACCGCGGCGGCGGGCGCGCCCTGCGGCTCGGCGTCAGGCGCGGGGGCTTCTTCGAGGATGACGTGCACATTGGTGCCGGAGATGCCGAAGGCCGAAATGCCCGCACGGCGGGGGCGGTCGGTCTCCCCGGGCCAGTCGCGCTGTTCGCTGAGGAGTTCCACCGCGCCGCCGGACCAGTCGACTTCCGCGGTGGGCTCGTCGGCGTGCAGCGTCCTCGGCATCACCCCGTGGTGCATGGCCATCACCATTTTGATCAGGCCCGCCATTCCGGCGGCGGCCTGGGTGTGCCCGATATTGGATTTCACCGATCCGAGCCACAGAGGCCTTTCCGCAGCACGCCCCTGACCGTATGTGGCGATCAGCGCCTGCGCCTCGATCGGATCACCCAACCGCGTCCCCGTACCATGCGCCTCCACCACATCCACATCAGCACCCGACAACCGCGC
>NZ_JBSGHL010000131.1:0-3713 GCF_053604375.1 Streptomyces sp. NPDC004031
CGAACACCCCCCGCGAACCCACCAACGACCGCCCCACATCCACCGGCGACACCTCACCGGCCGACACCACCTCCAGCAGCCGCCCGGCCTGCCCAGCCACCGCACCCCCACCACGACCCGACACCACCCACGGCACCACACCCGACACCACCGGGTTGTCGGTCGTCGGGGCCGTCTCCTCGATCACGGGCGCCTGTTCCAGCACGACGTGGGCGTTGGTACCGCTGATGCCGAACGAGGAGACAGCGCCGCGCCGCGGTCGGCCGACCTCGTCCCATTCCCGGGCCTCGGTCAGCAGCTCGACGGCGCCCGAATCCCATTCCACGTGCGGGGTCGGCTCGTCGACGTGCAGGGTCCGCGGCATGACGCCGTGCCGGATCGCCATCACCATCTTGATCAGACCCGCGACGCCCGCGGCCGCCAGGGTGTGTCCGATGTTGGACTTGATGGAGCCCAGCCACAGCGGGCGGTCCTCCGACCGCCCCTGCCCGTACGTCGCCAGCAACGCCTGCGCCTCGATCGGGTCGCCCAGGCGCGTACCCGTCCCGTGCGCCTCCACCACATCCACATCCGACGACGTCAGGTGGGCGTTCGCCAGCGCCTGACGGATCACCCGCTCCTGCGAAGGACCGTTCGGCGCCGACAGACCGTTCGACGCACCGTCCTGGTTCACCGCACTGCCACGCACCACCGCCAGCACGGGGTGACCGAGGCGCTGGGCGTCGGACAGCCGCTCGACGAGGAGTACGCCGACACCCTCGCCCCAGCCCGTACCGTCGGCGTCGGCGGAGAACGCCTTGCAGCGGCCGTCCGCGGAGAGCGCGCGCTGCCGGCTGAACTCGATGAAGCTCGTCGGACCCGCGTTGATGGTGGCACCGCCGACGACGGCGAGGCTGCACTCGCCCTGACGGAGGGACTGCGCGGCCAGGTGCAGGGCGACCAGCGAGGACGAGCACGCCGTGTCCACCGTCACCGCCGGGCCCTCCAGCCCGAAGGTGTACGCGATCCGGCCCGACGCCACGCTGGTGGTCGTGCCGGTGGAGAGATAGCCCTCGAACTCGCCGGGTATGCGGCCGAGTCGGGAGGCGTAGTCCCCGGAGATCACGCCGGCGAAAACTCCGGTGTCGCTGCCGCGGACGGTGGCCGGATCGATACCCGCCCGCTCGAACGCCTCCCACGCCGTCTCCAACAGCAAACGCTGCTGCGGATCCGTCGCCACCGCCTCCCGCGGACTCATCCCGAAGAACTCCGGATCAAACCGATCCGCCTCGTAAAGAAACCCACCCTCACGCGTGTACGACGTACCCACAGCCTCCGGATCCGGGTCGTACAACCGCTCCAGATCCCACCCACGATCCGTCGGAAAACCCGAGATCGCATCAACCCCACCCTCCACCAACCGCCACAACCCCTCCGGCGAATCCACCCCACCCGGGAACCGGCACGCCATACCGACAATCACCACCGGATCGCCAGCCGTGTCCACCCCGACAGAGGCCACCACCGCCGGAGCCGAACGCTCGGCCACCGAACCCATCAGTTCCGAAAGCAGGAATCCGGCCAGGACGGACGAGGACGGATAGTCGAACACCAACGTCGCCGGCAACCGCAGACCCACCACCTGCTGAAGGCGATTCCGCAGATCCACCGACATCAAGGAATCAAAACCCAACTCCTTGAACGCCCGATCAGGCCCCACGGCCTCCACCCCGGCAAACCCCAGCACACCCGCCACCGCCGAACGCACCGTCTCCAACACCACATGCCGACGCTCAGCCTCTCCCACACCGGCCAGCCGCTCCGCGAACGCACCCGCACCCGCGCCCGCACCCGCCGAGCCCCCGGCCGCCACCGAACGGCGGCGGCTCACCGGCGTGGCCAGACCACGCAGCAGCAGCGGGCTGTTCTCGTCCAGCCTGGCCACGTCCAAGCGCACGGGCACCACGCCGGGGCGTGCGCCTGCCAGCGCGGCATCGAACAGGCCCAGTCCTGTAGCGGGGGTCAAGGGCGTGATGCCGGAGCGGCCAATACGCTCGCGGTCGGTCTCGCTGAGGGTGTCGGCCATGCCGGTGGTGTCGCCTCCCCAGAGGCCCCAGGCGAGTGAGGTGGCGGGGAGGTGGTGGGTGTGGCGGTGGTGGGCGAGGGCGTCGAGGTAGGTGTTCGCGGCCGCGTAGTTCGCCTGCCCGGCGTTCCCGGTGATCCCGGCGATCGAGGAGAACAGCACGAACGCGGACAGGTCGAGGTCGCGGGTGAGGTGATGGAGGTTCCAGGCCGCGTCGACTTTGGGGCGCAGGACCTCGGAGAGGGTCTCAGGGGTGAGGTTTTGCAGGAGGGTGTCGGCGAGGACGCCTGCGGTGTGGACGACGGCGGTGAGGGGGTGTTCTGCCGGGACGGTGTCCAGCACGGCGGCTGCTGCCTCACGGTCCGACAGGTCGGCCGCGGCCCACGTCACCTCCGCACCCAAATCCGTCAGCTCGGTGGTGAGTTCGTCCGCGCCGGGGGCGTCGGCACCGCGGCGGCTGACGAGAAGGAGATGCCTGACCTGGTGCTGGGTGACGAGGTGGCGGGCGAAGAGCGAGCCCAGAGTGCCGGTGGCGCCGGTCACCAGCACCGTGCCCTCGGGGTCGAGCGCCGCCGGAACGGTGAGGACGACCTTGCCGACATGGCGGGCCTGACCGAGGAAACGGAACGCCTCCGGGGAACGCCGTACGTCCCAGTCGGTGACGGGGAGCGGGTGCAGCACCCCGCTCTCGAAAAGGCCCACCAACGCACGCAGCATCTCCTGGATACGCGGGTGACCGGCCTCCATCAGGTCGAACGCCTGATAGACCACGCCCGCATGCTCCGCGGCAACGGCCTCCGGGTCGCGGATGTCGGTCTTCCCCATTTCCAGGAACCGCCCGCCGCGCGGCAGCAGCCGCAGTGACGCGTCGACGAACTCCCGGGCCAGCGAGTCAAGGACGATGTCGACGCCACGCCCGCCGGTGGCCGCGAGGATGCGCTGCTCGAACTCCAGGGTGCGGGAATCGGCCAGGCGGCCGTCCTCGAAGCCCTGGGCCCTCAGGGTGTCCCACTTGCCGAGGCTCGCCGTGCCGAAGACCTCCAGCCCGAGGTGGCGCGCCAGTTGGACGGCCGCCATGCCGACGCCACCCGCAGCGGCGTGCACCAGCAGGGTCTCCCCCGCCTCAGCCGCGGCCAAGTCGTGCAGAGCGTAGTACGCCGTGAGGAAGACGATCGGGGTCGCCGCCGCCTGGGCGAACGACCAGCCTTCCGGGATCGGAGCCACCAGCAAGCGGTCGGTCACCGAGACCGGCCCGACGCCTCCCGACAGCAGGCCCATCACACGGTCGCCCGGCTTGAGGTCGGTCACGCCGGGCCCGACCTCCAGCACGATCCCGGCACCCTCGCTGCCGATCCGCGCCTCACCCGGATACATCCCCAACGCGATCAATACGTCGCGGAAGTTGAGACCGGCCGCCCGCACCGACAACCGGATCTGCCCGGCCTCCAGCGACTGGGTTGCCTCCGGATTGGCGACCAGGGCCAACCCGTCGAGCGTGCCCGCCTTCGCAACGTCGATGCGCCACACCGCGGTGTCCGACGGAGGTGCCAGCACGCTGTTGTCGGTGGTGGTGGGTGTGAGGTGGGGGGTGTGGGGTGTGGTGTTGCGGTGGGCGGTTTGGGGGTGGTGGTGGGTGGTGGTGAGGGTGTGG
>NZ_JBSGHL010000132.1:0-3323 GCF_053604375.1 Streptomyces sp. NPDC004031
GCGGCCGGACGGCGGGGGGCGTGGCCGCCGGCGTGGCCGCGCTGACGGCGTTCGGCGTGGACGTGGGGCAGGGCCTGTCCGTGGGCGCCGCGCTGGCGACCGGCGCGGCGGTGGGGGCCGCGGGTGTGGCCGCGCTGGGGACGGCGGCGGCGCGCGGCCGGGCGGCCCGGCGCGCGGCGACGGCCGACGAGCGGACCGCGCCCGGCGGCACGGAGCAACTGCGCCTGCTGTGGCTGTCGGCGCTGGAGCGCCGCGGTGTGCGCCCCTTCCTCGAAGCGGAGGCGGAGACCGGGGCCGAGGCGGAGACGGAGACGGAACCACAGTCGACGCCGGAGCCCCCCACCCCCGAGCAGCCCGCGGCAAGGCCCGCCGCGAAGAAGGCCACCCCCCTCGTGCAACTCGCCCGCTCCGCCGCGGACCTGCCCAAGGGCCGCCGCCCCGGCGGCGCGGGCACGGACCGCAGTGCCGCGGCCCGCACCCGGGCCGTACTGGACCAGTCGTTCGGGCAGCTTCCCACTGTGGAGGGCCCGTTCACGGGCCGCGAGGAGGACCTCGCGTTCATCACGCGCGCCGTCCAGCAGTCCCGCGCCCAAGTGGCGGTGCAGCCCACCGTGGTGGTGCTGCACGGCGATCCGGGCAGTGGCCGTACGTCCCTCGCGGTGCGCGCCGCACGGCAGTTGAAGGACCAGTTCCGCGGCGCGTGCGTCGTGGATCTGCGCGGCGCGGACGAGTCGCGTACCGCCCTGCCGACGCGCGACGCGCTGCTGCACCTGCTCAACCGGCTGGGCGCGCCGCGCGAGCAGCTGCTCTTCCGCGACCGGCAGGACCGCCAGGACCGGCAGGACAACGAGCAGCATCTGCGGCGGCTCGGCGAGACGTACCAGCAGCACCTGACCGGCGTGCCGGTGGTGATCGTGCTGGACGACGCCACGGACCCGGCCCAGGTGCGGGCGCTGGTGCCGGAGCGCTCGGAGAGCCTGGTGCTGGTGACCGCGCGTGAGCCGCTCGCGCTGGACCTGCCGGACGCGCGGGTGCACCACCGGGCGGTGGGCCCGCTGTCGGCCGCGGGCACGCACGCGCTGCTGCGGCGGCTGGCCGAGCCCGCGGGGCTGGCGGCGCCCGCCCCCGCGCAGGCGGAGCGGATCGGCGCGCTGTGCGCGGGTCTGCCGCTGGCGCTGCGGATCGCGGGGGCCGCGCTCGCCGACCACCAGGGCTACGACCGGCTCGCCGACGACATCGAGGTGTTCGGTCCGCTGCCCGCGGTGGACCGGATACTGGCGCTGCGCTACCACGACCAGCCCGAGCCCAACCGCCGCCTGCTGCGGCGGCTCGCGCTCGCCGGGCGGGCCAGTTTCGGCGCGGCGGCGGCCGCCGCGCTGCTGGCCACCGACGACCAGGAGGCGGCCCGGCGGCTGGACGAGCTGGCGGCGGCCGGGCTCGTGGACCATGTGCGCGGCAGCCGCTACCGCCCGCACGACCTGGTGCGCGCGTTCGCGGCGGCGCGGCTGCAGGACGAGGAGGATCCGGCGGAGCGGGCGGCCGCGCACGAGCGGCTGATCATCTCGTACGCCGATCTGGCCAACACGGTGGTGCGGCTGGTGGAGGGCAAGACCTCGACGCGCGCGGGCCGCTTCGGGCAGCACGGTTTCGCGTCGCTGGAGCCGGCGCTGCGCTGGCTGGACGAGGAGTCCAGCTTCATCACGGCGGCGCTGCGCGAGACCGAGGGCGTAGACCGGGCGGCGGTGCAGTCGCTGCTGGGCGCGCTGTGCGACTACTGCCTGCTGCGCGGCGACCTCTACCGGCTGGGCGAGATCAGTGAGCTGGCGCAGGCGCAGCAGGCCCGTACGGCCCGGGACGGGCAGGACGAGGACCGCTCGGTGCTGGTGCGCTCGGTGCAGTGGCGCACCGGCATCGCGGCCCGGCAGCTCGGCGAGCTGGACCGCGCCAAGTCGACGCTCAGCACGGTGGTGGACCTGTACTTCGAGGCGCAGCACCCGGCGGGCGCGGCCCGCGCGCTGGACAGCCTCGGCATCACCCTGCACCACCAGGGCAACCTGCGCGAGGCCGAGGCGAAGCTGCGCGAGGCGCTGGCGATCCAGCAGACCCCGGAGCTGGAGGAGGACCGGGCCTGGACGATGCACGCGCTGGCCGCGGTGCTGCGCGACATGGGCCAGCTCGCGGGCGCGCTGGAGCTGCTGCACGAGTCGCTGGAGCTGCACCGCGCCAACGAGAGCGTGCAGGGCCAGGCGTGGGCGCACCTCCAGCTCGGCCAGGTCTACCTGCTGCTCGGCCGCCTGGATCGGGGCGAGCGCGAGCTGCGCGCCGCGGGGCAGGCGTACGCGCAGGCCCGCGACCCGCGCGGCACCGCCTGGACGACGACGCAGCTCGCCCGCGCCCGGCTGCTGCGCGGCGAGGCGCGGGAGGCGTCCGCCGACCTGGACGCCGCGGTGCAGCGGCACCGGGCCAGCGAGGACGCCCGCGGCGAGGCCTGGTCGCTGTACTACCTGGGCCTGGCCCTGGAGGAGAACGGCGACACGGACGCGGCCCTGCGCACCCTGGAGCGCTCCCGGACGATGTTCTCCCGCATGCGGGACGTCTACGGGCTGGCGTGCGCCCGGCACAACTCCGCGCGCGTCACCCGCGACCAGCGCGCGGCCCGTACCGGCAACCTGCGCAACAGCGGCTTCGCCCGGCAGCTCCTCCAGGACGCCCGGCAGGACTTCCGCCGGATCGGCGTCGAGCACGGCGAGGCGTGGTGCTGCGTGGAGCTGGCGGTCATCGACGCGGGCAACGAACGGCTTGTCGAGGCGCTGACGCTGCTGGACGAGGCGCACGGGCTCTTCGCCTCGCTCGGCGACCGGCGCGGCCTGGACTGGGCGGCGTTCCTGCGCGCGACCGTCCTCCCGCTGCTCTCCCCGGAGGGTACGCGGCAGGCGCTGGCCGATCTGCACGGGCTCGCTGCGCGCGAGGCGTACCAGGGGCGGGATCTGGACCTGGACGGCTACGTCGCGACGTACGCGCTCCTGCTGGAACGCGGGTCCGTCGCGCCCGGGGATCCCTGGGAGGCGTGGCGCCTCACCATGACCCCCGGCCGCGCGGCCCGCATGATCATGGCCGTCCCGGCCTAACCCCCACCCCGCCCCGCCGGGCACGCGTTCCCAGGGCCGCGCCCTGCCCCGCCGGGCACCCGTTTTCAGGGCACGGCTGCGCTGCCGAGCACCCGTTTTCAGGGGCGCGGGGAACTGCGCGCTCAGCCCCCACCGGGGCGCGGGTCGGATACCGACCCAAAGGGTCTCTTCGGTCCGATCCGGACCACCGGCCGG
>NZ_JBSGHL010000133.1:0-3078 GCF_053604375.1 Streptomyces sp. NPDC004031
AGCCGCGCTCAACCCCGAAGGCACCGTCCTCGTCACCGGCGCCACCGGCACCCTCGGCACCCTCTTCGCCCGCCACCTCGTCACCCGCCACCAGGCCAGGCACCTCCTCCTCGTCAGCCGCCGCGGCGCCGACGCCCCCGGCACAGACGAACTCACCACCGAACTCACCGAACTGGGCGCACACGTCACATGGGCCGCAGCCGACCTGTCCGACCATGAGGCGACAGCCGCCGTGCTGGACACCGTCCCGGCAGAACACCCCCTCACCGCCGTCATCCACACCGCAGGCGTCCTCGCCGACACCCTGCTGGAGAGTCTGACGCCGGAGCGTCTGTCGGAGGTCCTGCGCCCCAAAGTCGACGCGGCCTGGAACCTCCACCACCTCACCCGCGACCTCGACCTGTCCGCGTTCGTCCTCTTCTCCTCCATCACCGGAATCATCGGCAACGCCGGACAGGCCAACTACGCGGCCGCCAACACCTACCTCGACGCCCTCGCCCACCACCGCCACACCCACCACCTCCCCGCCACCTCACTCGCCTGGGGCCTCTGGGACAGCACCACCGGCGGCATGGCCGACACCCTCAGCGAGACCGACTTCGCCCGTTGGGACCGCAACGGTCTACCGGCACTCACCACGCAACAGGGCCTGGATCTCTTCGACGCTGCCCTTGCCGACCGTGGCTCGGCGCTGGTGCCCGCCCGGGTCAATGTCTCGGCGCTGGAGGACCTTCAGGCGGCCGGGCTGCTGCCCGACCTCTTCAGCCGTCTCGTCAGGACCCGTCCCAAGCGGGCCGTCGCCCGGTCCGAGCGCACGACGGCGAACTCCGGTTCGACGTGGGTGACGGAGATGGCAGGGCTCGGAGAGGCTGAACGCCTTGCCCAGCTTGCGG
The DNA here is from genome assembly GCF_053604375.1 of Streptomyces sp. NPDC004031. NCBI lineage: Bacteria > Bacillati > Actinomycetota > Actinomycetes > Kitasatosporales > Streptomycetaceae > Streptomyces > Streptomyces sp. NPDC004031. The sequence goes on from NZ_JBSGHL010000133.1 coordinate 894, forward strand.
AGTTGGTTCGTTCGACAGCGGCAATCGTGCTCGGTTACGCACCGACCGCGGACATCAATACGAGCCGCGCCTTCAAGGAACTGGGTTTCGACTCCCTGACCGGAGTCGAGTTCCGCAACCGGCTCAAGGCCACCACCGGCATGCGGCTGCCGACGACCATCGCCTTCGACTACCCGACTCCGGACGCCGTCGCGGCGTATCTGCTCGCCGAGGTATCAGGCTCCGCGTCGTCGGATTCCGCCACCGGCACACCCGCGACCACCCCCACGACCACCGCCGCGGACGACGAACCACTGGCCATCATCGGCATGGCCTGCCGCTACCCCGGCGACGTCTCCTCCCCCGAAGACCTGTGGAAACTGGTGACCGACGGCACCGACGCCATCACCACCTTCCCCACCAACCGCGGCTGGGACACCGAAACCCTCTACAACCCCGACCCCGAACGCGTCGGCACCTCATACACCCGCCACGGCGGCTTCCTCCACAACGCCGACCAGTTCGACGCCGAATTCTTCGGCATCAGCCCCCGCGAAGCCACCGCCAGCGACCCCCAACAACGCCTCCTCCTCGAAACCACCTGGGAAGCCTTCGAACGCGCCGGCATCAACCCCACCACCGTGCGCGGCACGCGCGGCGGAGTGTTCGCCGGCGTGATGTACAACGACTACAGCTCCCGCCTGCCGAAGGCACCCGAGAACTTCGAAGGTTTTTTGCTGACGGGTAACGCCTCCAGCGTCATCTCCGGTCGGCTCGCGTACACCTTCGGGCTGGAGGGCCCGGCGGTGACGATCGACACGGCCTGCTCCTCCTCGCTGGTCGCCCTGCACCTGGCAGGGCAGTCCCTCCGTCAGGGCGAATGCACTCTCGCCGTCGTCGGCGGCGTGACCGTGATGTCGACCCCGACCACCTTCGTGGAGTTCAGCCGCCAGCGCGGGCTGTCGGCGGACGGCCGCTGCAAGGCGTTCTCCGCCGACGCCGACGGCACGGGCTGGGGCGAAGGCGTCGGCGTACTCCTCGTCGAGCGGCTGTCCGACGCCCAGCGCCTCGGTCACCCTGTGCTGGCGGTGGTGCGCGGCAGTGCGGTGAACCAGGACGGGGCCTCCAACGGCCTCACCGCACCCAACGGTCCCTCGCAGGAACGCGTCATCCGTCAGGCGCTGGCGAACGCCCACCTCACCACCCTGGACGTCGACGTCGTCGAGGCGCACGGGACGGGTACGCGCCTGGGCGACCCGATCGAGGCGCAGGCGTTGCTGGCGACCTACGGGCAGGGGCGGTCGGAGGACCGCCCGCTGTGGCTGGGCTCCATCAAGTCCAACATCGGACACACGCAGGCCGCCGCCGGCGTCGCAGGCGTGATCAAGATGGTGCAGGCCATCCGGCACGGCATCATGCCCCAGACCCTCCACGCAGAAGAACGCTCCCCGATCGTCGAATGGGACTCCGGCGCCGTCGAACTCCTCACCGAGGCCCAGGAATGGGACGAGGTGGACCGTCCGAGGCGTGCTGCGGTGTCGTCCTTCGGTATCAGCGGGACGAACGCGCACGTGATCCTGGAGCAGGCACCGGAGGGGGACGCGGGCGAGGCCGGTGAGGCCGGTACTTCGGTGGTGTCGGGTGTGGTGCCGTGGGTGGTGTCGGGTCGGGGTGGGGGTGCGGTTGCCGGGCAGGCCGGGCGGCTGCTGGAGTCGCTCGGGGCGGGCGAGGACTGGTCTCCGGGTGATGTGGGCCGGTCGTTGATCGGTTCGCGGGCGGTGTTCGAGGACCGGGCGGTGGTGCTGGGGTCCGGCCGTGACGAGCTGCTGGCGGGCCTGGCCGGGCTCGCGGGCGGTGCCGAGGTGCCGGGGGTGGTGCGGGGCCGTGCGGCGGGCGAGGGCCGGGTGGCGGTGCTGTTCACCGGACAGGGCTCCCAGCGCCCCGGCATGGGCGCCGGACTGTATGAGACCCACCCGGTGTTCGCCCAGGCCTTCGACGAGGTGTGTGCGGCGCTGGACGCGCACCTTCCGGTCCCGCTCAAGGACGTCGTCCTCGGCGGGGAGGACGGGGGCGGGGACGGGCGTCTGGATCAGACACTGTTCACGCAGGCTGCGCTGTTCGCGGTGGAGTCGGCGCTGTTCGCGCTGGCCCGGTCCTACGGTGTCGTCCCGCACGTCGTGGGCGGCCACTCGGTCGGCGAGGTGAC
>NZ_JBSGHL010000134.1:0-3074 GCF_053604375.1 Streptomyces sp. NPDC004031
CTGAGGGTGAAGTCGTCCTCGCCGAGGTGCTCGAAGTGCTGGAGGTCGGCGACGGCCACCCGCGGCGGGATCGGATTTGCTGCCAGCGGCACCATCACGCGAAACAACAAGCTCGTTGAAACCTCGGGCGTGCTCGGTAGTTTTGAGACGGAGAACGAAGCTGAACTCGCGGGCCTCAGATGGTGCCGAGCGTGGGTGGACAGCCACGGTTGAAAGGGCGTCCATCTCTGCGCGCGGGCGCCCCGCGAATGCTCTTCAGCTATGCACGCCTCCGGCGTTTACCGCACCACTCCATATTGGTTGGGAATGGCCCCAAAAACGGCATGTCGCAACAAATCCTCCTTGGAGGCAGTGCCTTGCGGACCATCATCCTGGTCAATTCCAGAACGGTCAATCGGGCCGATGTCTGCCGGTCCAGTCGGTGCGCCTCCCGTCAACTCAACCGAGACCCGCGTTACTAGATTTCTCTTCGTGAGAGTAAGCAATAATTTCACTAGGAATCTATTTAATGCATATACACGACCGGAATGCGCATGCTTGTCAACGACAAAAATATGTATTTCTCGTTCCCGCACAACCTGGCGGTACCATTCAAGCACTGCCCCCTTCGTTTCTGGTTCTAGCAACCTGACTATAACCGAATCGTGCACTTCGTCCAGCCCCTTATAGACTGTTGGTATATCGTATCCCCACATATATGCACGCGCCGCATTATCTTCCGCGCACAAGATTTTCAACATCAACTGATACCACTCAGGTGATACGTCTGACACCTCGCGTTCCAACAGAGAAATTGCTTTCGCCAAATCGTGATATTCCGGCTTAAACGCAATTCTCAGGCACTCTTGAAGCCCTCCGTCTCCAGCTCCCTGTACGACAGCGGTAGCGCGTTCCGGTCGAAGTGCGTCCAATTCTTTTTCAAGGCTGGCATACCCCCAAAACGTTTTTCCAATATCAGAACTACTGGCAAGGACCTTTTCCGAGCCGAAGCCAATTGCAAAAATAACAATGCGAGCCCGAATAATGCTACTTTTTGAGCCGCCGAGGACATTTATCTCACGCGGCAGGATAACTGTTAGAACTCTTGCGCCACCATAAAGCACACTTTGATGAGACGTTAGCTTTATTCCATTTTCAATCTGAAAAACAGATGAATATTTCAGCTTATATTTATCTAGCTGCGCTTGTAGCTCGTCCGCCAGTGCACTCGCCGCTTTCGGAGCAGAGGGAAAGCGAAGGATAGCGGCATGCGTCGCTGGATTAGGTTTTAGGTCTGGAATATCTGGAAAGCAGTGACTGGAAAAGTGAATTGCTGGCCAATCATAAACGGTCGTGCTCAACAATCTGTCTGTGCCTTTGCGGAGCAACGAAAAGCACTGCCCCTGCGCATCGAGAACAAGCGTCCGCATACCAGCCTCAGCAGAGGCCAACGCTGCAGAAATTCCGCCCACACCCGCGCCTAGCACAACCACATCGTAGTCGACATCTCCATCAGCAAACGAACTACTATTTTCAGCTTGCTTTTCGAATAGCCCTGCATCAATGGCCGTATGAATAAGTGTCCGCGCCCGGAGGACTTGGTCACGCATGCTGATATAGGTCAAGCTCCTGTTAAGCTCGAACTGATTAGGTCCAATCTTATAAGCAAGAAGCGCCAACCCCGCATGAGATTTGTTTTTATCCATGTTTTAAAGAGCGTAATCTTGTGCGTCGAATAGACTCTTTCGAGCGGACGCGGATGTGCAAAGGAAATCATCATCAAGAATGAGTGCGAGGACGCCGCCCTTCATTCTCAACAAATCTCGCATGCGGTCAATTTGCACAGAAAGCTCATTATTCCGTGCGGTCAACATATTCAATCGCTCTTCTAACGAGGGGCCACGGTCCGGCACAGAACGTGACACGACTTCCCGATGAACGAGCCCCCGACGTCTATCGTCGTAGTCTCGTTTGATATTTTCGATATCAGCGGCAGCACTGAATACATACTCCCCACTTCCAACTCGCGCAGCCCTGTCCTCTAGTATTGCCAACCGCACATACTGGTCGACTACTCTCGTTAGCACAGAAATTGAAATTTTACCAAAACCCTGGCCCAGGATATATCTATATACCTCGTCCAATAAATCCCCGCGCGCCCTATATTCTCGGCCGTCCTTCTCCGACAATTGTGCGATATATGCCGCGATTAGCTCTTCCACTTATATCCCCCTATCCCAGCTAGCATACATGGATGACCCTCGCCTTGAGGCGAGTCAATAACCCATTTAATCATAAGTGTTTTTTGACTAGCAACTTCATCCGTCTCTCAATCGCGACCATCTCGTGTGCGGAAGAGTGGTACCGCACTCTACGCTGTTTTTCGTCCGCTGCGTGACCCTCCCTCGCAAGCGCGACCCTAAAAAGTAAAGACGCGGTCCTACATCGAAGGCAAAAACAAATCATCTCGATAGTACACGACACGCGCCCGCGCTTTTACTCCGCGCATGAGCAGTTATTCCTCTTGGGTATTTTCGTGCAAAGAGGGCGCCAGGGTGACGCATTGTGCCTGTCGCTCACGCGAACCGATGCGCGTTTAGCGCCTCACGATGGACATCATTATCGAGCTTCCCGGATACCCGGAGTGGACTGAACCGGTATCGCAACGACGTTATCGCAAACATCGCAAATAGCTACGAGAATCCTGCGACGAAGCCCTTGCCGTCGCTGAACGGAACATCTCGTTGAACGAAAGTTGTGTCAACCAGTTCGCCACAACGCGAGCAGATTGCTGTGCTCTTATCGCCTGCCTGAAAGCGTCCTGCGCTCATTGCGTTCTGAATCACTGGTGGTCGCGCTTTTCCTTTCGGCTCAGCCGAGCCTGCGCGGACGCAGTTGCCCGAGACTTGCCGAGCTCAACAGCCTCACGCACGTCCATCTCAAGTGCCCCCCTGTCTTTTTCTGGGGACGCCAGCTCGGTGAGAGCACCATCCCGTCCTATGAGCCATAAAGCCGTCGCGTAAAGACCGATACCAACGCCCGGTTCACCGGCCTCTATGCGCATCAGAGTCGGAACGGTCACTCCCAGTCGGGCC
>NZ_JBSGHL010000135.1:0-3026 GCF_053604375.1 Streptomyces sp. NPDC004031
ACCAGCAGCTGCCCAACCGGGTTGACGCCACCGACAACATCCTGCCGCTGTCGCGCCTGTTTCACGGCTTACTTGACGATGTAGCACCAACACGGTTTGGGTTTGCTCGGGCCGACCACTGCGACGGATTTGCAAGGATCGGACGGGCCGAGCACCGCTTCTCTTTCGCAAGGCGGCTTCGGCTTGGATGGACCGATCACCGCTTGGGCCATGGCCGACAGCGAAGCAGTGAGCATCAGGGAAGCCAGCAGGATTTTGATTTTCATCGGATATGTCTACTCTCAATATTATAGGAATCAATTGGATCGGCTGTTCGCCGTTCCTTCGTGCGGGCGTCGGAGAACGCCACGCAGGAGAGCATATTCTCGATGACAAGGGCAAAACTATAGGACAACTTCCAAATTGGAGAAAATGGTCGCGTCCGAGTACGAAGGCCGCATTGCGGCCACGACGAGTGTCCTGGCGACCGGATGGGTGACGCAGGCGCGCGCCGAGGATTGGGCGTCTGGTCTGCTCGGCCAGCTCACGCCCGCGCAGCGCGTGGTCCTGGCGAAGGGGCTGGCCGGCGAGCTGCGCCGGCGTCACTCGCGACGCATCGCCGAGGCCCGCAATCCGGACGGTAGCCGCTTCGCGCCGCGCAAGCCGCAGGCCCGGCGCAAGAAGGGGCGCATCCGGCGCGCGATGTTCGCGAAGCTGCGCACCGCCCGCTTCCTCAAAACCGCCGCGACGGCAGACGCTTCCGTGCCGCATTTCACGCGCCAGGTCGAGCGCATCGCACGCGTTCACCAGGAGGGCCTGCGCGATCGGGGCGAACGCAACCGTGGTCCAGTCGTGCGGTATCCGGTACGCGAGCTGCTCGGCCTAGGAGATGCCGATGTCGACAGGATCGCCGATGTCGTCCTCGACTTTCTGGCGCAGTAGTGCGACGCACGCCGGTTTTCTTTGCACGGCCTGTCATTCGAAAGCTCCCCGGCCGCCACCACGAACACTCCACGGAAGGAGACCGATATGGCACCCATTGGATTCCATAAAATCAACAGCCACTGAACTGTAGATTCAAAGACGTGAAACCGAACAATGCGCCCAATTATTTTAGAGGTTTATTGAAATCCAATTTCCACCTCAACACATCAAATCAAACAAACAAACAACGAAATAATCACAAATAAAATCGATTATTTACATTTATCAGACCCGCAAACATGACAGGTAGAATTCCTCAAACCCCCATCTATTATTAGTTAGCTGAGTTCATTCGAACCCGGCGACACCGAAAAACGGGGTCATATTTTTATAGAGCGATTAGGAGAGAAAAAATGGGCGTCTATATTATTGAATACTCTCAAGATCCGAACTATGTGATTGGGGTCACGGATCAATCACAGGACAACCCTGTCGTCCTTAGAAGCAAAAACGGGTTGGCACCTCGCTATGGCTTTTGGGATGTCAACTTCGACACCGGCATCGTCTCGCTGAATTCGAGTGGCGGAGTGCTCGCGATAGGTGCAGACCGGATCGCACCTGAATCCCTCCTGAAGCTCAAGCCCAGCGCCAGCGCAATCCAATGGGATTTCTTCTCGAAACCCGGATACATCGTACCTAGGTCCGATGAATCGTTGTGCCTCGACGACAAGGGTCGCGTCGTCAAGGATGGAAACCCGATCTGGCTCTTCCCGATCAATGGCTCACCTGCCCAGCAGTGGCGTTTGGTCCCGCTGAACAACCTCAAGTCCTTCGAATAAAACGCAAATCAGAGTCGGCTCCCACCAAGGAACCATCTGCTTTCGAGGCTCACGCGCCGCTTGAGCCGGACCACGTCAATACTGAAGCCCGCTGATCGAAGGCCAGCGGGCTTTTTCGTTGTGGGCTGTCCTGACACAACTGAATACACGTGCCCGTCTCCCGCGCGCGCGGCATCCTTGCCGCATGGATGATTTTGCTGACCTGAACCGCCGCATCGAGAGCCTGCTTCGCGAAGGCACCGTGATCGAAGTCGATCACGATGGCCGCCGCGTACGCATGGAATCCGGCGGCCTGCAAACTGACTGGATTCGCTGGCTCGCGCAGCGCACCGGCGACAGCGCCACGTGGGACCCGCCGTCCGTGGGCGAGCCTGGGCTGCTGTTCTTCCCGTCCGGCGCGCCGACGACTGGGCTCTTCCTCCCCGGTGTCTATTGCGACGGCCACGATGCGCCCAGCTCGAGCCCGACGCAGCACGTCCGCGTCTACAAGGACAAAGCGCGCATCTCGTATGACTTCGCATCGCACGCGCTCACGGCCGAGCTGCCGGCGGGAGCGACTGTGCACGTCATCGCGCCGGTCAGCGTCACGGTCGAAACCAACACCGCGACCGTCAAGGCGAAATCTGTCACGCTCGACGCCGACGATACGACGGTCACGGGCTCGCTGCTCGTGAAAGGACCGCTCACGTTCGAATCTGGCGCGACCGGGAAGAACGGGGGTAGCGCGGGCGGTGGCGGCTCCGTGATCGAAATTGAGGGCAGCGCTCACTTCACCGGCACCGTGACCGCTGACGTCGATGTGAAGTCGCGCAACGTCAGCCTCGTGGGACATACCCATCAGGCACAGGGCGAATTCGCCACGACCTCGAAACCGATCGCAGGTGGCGCATGATCGGCATGCCCTCATCGGCGAAAGCGGTGGGTACTTCTTCGGTAACGCATCGGAGGCGGGGTTCTACCTCCCGTCGAACGGCGCGGTGTTTGCCCTCAACTTCACGAGGAAAAACCTACACGTCAATGGCAAAGACGTATGGCATGCGGGCATCTCGTTCGTGAACGACGATACCCCGGACACGGGCTTCTACCACATCGCAGACGGTGTGTTTGCCGTCACGAACAATGGGCGGGAAACCCTGCGATTTCTGGCCGGCTCCCCATCCAATCGTGTCCTCTTCGGCACACCCGACGATGACGGCTCGAACTTGGCTCAGTTCGGCGGCAGCGTGCGCGAGCCGAACCGGCCGGGGAGCCTTGTACAGCAAGGGCTTATTACTGGAACGCCAC
>NZ_JBSGHL010000136.1:0-2768 GCF_053604375.1 Streptomyces sp. NPDC004031
GTCACCTCGCCGACCGAGTGGCCGCCCACGACGTGCGGGACGACACCGTAGGACCGGGCCAGCGCGAACAGCGCCGACTCCACCGCGAACAGCGCGGCCTGCGTGAACAGTGTCTGGTCCAGACGCCCGTCCTCCCCGCCGAGGACGACGTCCTTGAGCGGGACCGGCAGATGCGCGTCCAGGGCGGTGCACACCTCGTCGAAGGCTTCGGCGAAGACCGGCTGCGTCTCGTACAGTCCGGCGCCCATGCCGGGGCGCTGTGAGCCCTGTCCGGTGAACAGCACCGCCACCCGGCCCTCGCCCGCCACCCGGCCCTCGCCCGCCGCACGGCCCCGCACCACCCCCGGCACCTCAACACCGCCCGCGAGCCCGGCCAGACCCGCCAGCAGCTCATCACGGCCGGACCCCAGCACCACCGCCCGGTCCTCGAACACCGCCCGCGAACCCACCAACGACACTGCCACGTCCACCGGCGACACCTCACCGGCCGACACCACCTCCAGCAGCCGCCCGGCCTGCCCGGCAACCGCACCCCCACCCCGACCCGACACCACCCACGGCACCACCGACGTGGCACTCTCGTCCGGCTCGCCCGCGTCCCCCTCCGACACTTCCTCCGCAGGGGCGGGCGCCTGCTCCAGGATCACGTGCGCGTTCGTCCCGCTGATACCGAAGGACGACACCGCAGCACGCCTCGGACGGTCCACCTCGTCCCATTCCCGGGTCTGCGTCAGCAGCTCCACCGCACCCGAGTCCCACTCCACGATCGGGGAGCGTTCCTCTGCGTGGAGGGTCTGGGGCATGATGCCGTGCTTGATGGCCTGCACCATCTTGATCACGCCTGCGACGCCCGCGGCGGCCTGCGTGTGACCGATGTTCGACTTCACCGACCCCAGCCACAGCGGCCGGTCCTCCGACCGCCCCTGCCCGTACGTCGCCAGCAACGCCTGCGCCTCGATCGGATCGCCCAGGCGCGTACCCGTACCGTGCGCCTCCACCACATCCACATCCGACGACGTCAGGTGGGCGTTCGCCAGCGCCTGACGGATCATGCGCTCCTGGGCGAGACCATTGGGTGCCGTCAGACCGTTCGACGCGCCGTCCTGGTTGACTGCGCTGCCGCGCACCACCGCGAGTACGGGGTGACCGAGACGCTGGGCGTCGGACAGCCGCTCGACCAGCAGCACGCCGACGCCTTCGCCCCAGCCCGTGCCGTCGGCGTCGGCGGAGAACGCCTTGCAGCGGCCGTCCGCCGACAGCCCGCGCTGGCGGCTGAACTCCACGAACATCCCGGGGCTGGACATGACCGTGACGCCACCCGCGACGGCGAGAGTGCATTCGCCCTGTCGCAGTGACTGCCCTGCCAGGTGCAGGGCGACCAGCGAGGACGAGCAGGCCGTGTCGATCGTCACCGCCGGGCCCTCCAGCCCGAAGGTGTAGGCAACGCGGCCGGAGGCGATGCTCGTCGTGCTGCCGGTCAGCATGAAGCCGCTGAGACCCTCGGGAGCCTGGTGCAGGGGCGGGCCGTAGTCGAGAGAGGTCGCACCTACGAACACGCCGGTACGGGTGCCGCGCACGGTGGTGGGGTTGATGCCGGCGCGTTCGAAGGCTTCCCAGGTGGTTTCGAGGAGGAGGCGTTGTTGGGGGTCGCTGGCGGTGGCTTCGCGGGGGCTGATGCCGAAGAATTCGGCGTCGAACTGGTCGGCGTTGTGGAGGAAGCCGCCGTGGCGGGTGTATGAGGTGCCGACGCGTTCCGGGTCGGGGTTGTAGAGGGCTTCGGTGTCCCAGCCGCGGTTGGTGGGGAAGGTGGTGATGGCGTCGGTGCCGTCGGTCACCAGTTTCCACAGGTCTTCGGGGGAGGAGACGTCGCCGGGGTAGCGGCAGGCCATGCCGATGATGGCCAGTGGTTCGTCGTCCGCGGCGGTGGTCGTGGCGGTGGTCGCGGGTGTGCCGGTGGCGGAATCCGACGACGCGGAGCCTGATACCTCGGCGAGCAGATACGCCGCGACGGCATCCGGAGTCGGGTACGCGAAGGTGAAGGTGGTGGGGATCGACAGGCCGGTAGCTGCGACCAGTCGGTTGCGGAACTCGACGGCACCGAGCGAGTCGAAGCCGAGTGCGGCGAAGGGGCGGGTGCCGTCGACGGTCTCCGACGTGACATGTCCGAGCACGAGGGCCACGTTCGTCCGGACGAGTTCGAGGAGGGCCTGCTCCCTTTCCGCGGCCGGGAGTTGCGCGAGGCGGCTCGCGAACGTGTCCGCCGGGGCGGCTGCGTCGGTGCTCGCATCGTCGACGGGTTCGGCGGCGATCACCGAGGTCGGCTGGGCCACCCGGTTCGTGACGTCCGGCCAGTAGCGCTGGTGTTGGAAGGCGTAGGTGGGCAGGTCGGTGGTGCGGCCGCCGGTGAGTGCCGGGGCGTGGTCCCAGGTGATGGGGGTGCCGGTGGTCCACAGGTGGGCGAGGGCGGTGAGGAACGTCTCGTCCTCGGGTTTGCCCTTGCGCAGTGCTGCGACGGCGAGGGCGTCGCTGTTGACGGTGGTGGTGATGTTGGCGGTGAGGACGGGGTCGGGGCCGAGTTCGAGGTAGGCGGTGACGGCGTGGTGGTCGGCCAGGTGCTGGATGCCGTGGTGGAAGCGGACCGTGCCGCGGATGTGGCGGGCCCAGTATTCCGGTGAGGTCAGCTCCCCGGTGGTCGCGAGCACCCCGGTGACGTTGGACAGGACCGGGATCTGCGGGGCCCGGAAGTCCAGGGTCCGGATCTCGCGGGT
>NZ_JBSGHL010000137.1:0-2584 GCF_053604375.1 Streptomyces sp. NPDC004031
CGGGCGCCCCACCACCCTCCGGGGCGCCTCTCCTCCCCCGTACGTCCGAAGGGCAGGAAAGTGTCAGCCAGATCCTCCTCCTCCGATTCCTCCCGCGGAAAACCCCGTCTGCGGCGCCGGGTCCTCACCGCGGCCACCGCCGTCACCGCGCTGCTGGGCCTCGGCCTCGGCGCCCAGACCGCCGCCGCGGCCGCACCCGGCGCCGCACCGGCGGACCCGGCCTCGTACGTCAACCCGCTGATCGGCAGCTCGAACGCCGGGAACACCTATCCCGGCGCCGTCGTCCCGTTCGGCATGCTCGCCTGGAGCCCGCAGACCTCGACGGGCAACCAGTTCTCCACCCCGGCCCCGGGCGGCTACCGCTACGACGCCACCCGGATCCGCGGTTTCAGCCTCACCCACCTCAACGGCGTGGGGTGTTCGGGTGCGAACGGCGACATCCCGATCATGCCGTTCGTCGGCGACGTGACCTCCTCGCCGAGTTCCGACACCCGCGACGCGGTCTACGCGAGCACCTTCTCGCACACCGCCGAGACGGCGCAGGCCGGTTACTACAAGGTCGCCCTCGACAGCGGCGCGACCGCGGAGCTGACCACCACCGCCCGTACCGGCACCGGTGAGTTCGGCTTCCCGGCCGACCGGCCCGCGAGCATGCTGCTGCGCACCTCCAACTCCGAGAGCGGGAGCAGCGCCGCCACGGTCAGCATCGACGCGGCCACCCGTACGGTGACCGGCTCCGTCGACGCCGGCAACTTCTGCGGGCCGCAGAGCGCCAACAACCGGCACGACACGTACACCCTGCACTTCACCGCCCAGTTCGACCAGCCCTTCGCCAAGACCGGGACCTGGACCGACGGCACGCTCGCCGCCGGCTCCACCTCCGCCTCCGGCGGCACCGGCTACAACAGCAGCGGCAACCCCACCGCGGGCAAGGGCTCCGGCGCCTACGTCACCTTCCCCGCCGGCACCCGCGACGTGCAGGTGAAGGTCGCCGTCTCCTACGTGAGCGCCGACGGCGCCGCCGCCAACCTCCGTGCGGAGAACCCGCCGTCGCGCTCCTTCGCCTCGGTGCGGGACGCCGCGCAGCGGGACTGGAACACCGCGCTGCGCCGCGTCGCGGTCTCCGGCGGCACCCCCGACCAGTTCAGCACCTTCTACACCGCCCTGTACCACTCGATGCTGGAGCCCACGCTCACCAGCGACGTGGACGGGCGCTACCTCGGCGGCGACCGCGCGATCCACCGGCTCGCCAAAGGCCAGCAGGCCCAGTACGGCACCTTCTCCGGCTGGGACCAGTACCGCGCCCAGGTGCAGCTGCTGACGCTCCTCCAGCCGCGGGTCGGCAGCGACTACGCCCAGTCGCTCTTCAACTACGCCGGCCAGCGCGGCGGTGAGTGGGACCGCTGGCTGCTGGAGAACGGCAAGACCAGCGTCATGTCCGGCGACCCCTCCGACGCGGCCCTCGCCGGGATCTACGCCTTCGGCGGCCACGACTTCGACGTCAAGGGCGCCCTCGCCTCGCTGGTCAAGGCCGCGACCGTGCCGACCGCCAACGACTCCGACAGCTCCGGCTGCAACGTCGAGTGCGTCGGCCAGCGGCCCGCGCTGGACCAGTACCTGAAGCTCGGCTACGTGCCGTCGGACAACTGCCACTGCTGGGGCGGCGCCGCCGAGACCCTGGAGGACGCGGCCGCCGACTTCGGGCTGTCCGAACTCGCGGGCGCCGTGGGCGAAAGGTCCGCGCAGAAGGCCTTCGCCGAGCGCAGCGGCAACTGGACCAACGTCTTCGACCCCAACGCCACCGCGCAGGGCGGCTACATGCGCGACCGCGGCTCCGACGGCTCCTGGGCCGGCGCCACCTTCACCCCGAGCACCGGCAACGGGTTCGTCGAGGGCAGCAGCGCCCGGTACACCTGGATGGTCTACTCCGACGTGGCCGGCCTCGCCCGCGCGATGGGCGGCGACGACACCGCGATCCAGCGGCTCGACGCCTTCTTCCGCGCCCCCGACGGCAGCTTCGACTTCTCCGCGAAGGACGCCACCCGCTACGACCCGACCAACGAACCCGACATCAACGCGCCCTACCTCTACGACTACTTCGGCGCGCCGTACAAGACCCAGCAGACCGTCCGCGCCGAGACCGACCAGCTGTGGACCAACACCCCCGGCGGCATCCCCGGCAACGACGACGCCGGCACCATGTCGTCCTGGTACGTCTTCTCCGCGCTCGGCCTCTACCCGCAGGTGCCCAGCCGCGCCGACCTGGTGCTGAGCACGCCGGTCTTCCCCAAGGCCGTGATCCGCACCGGCACCGGCCGCACCATCACCGTCAACGCCCCCGGGGCCTCGGCGAAGAACATCTACATCCAGCACCTGCGCGTCAACGGCGGCACGTCCGACAAGCCCTGGGTGCCCGCCTCCTTCACCACCCGCGGCGGCACCCTCGACTACACCCTCGGCGACACCCCGAACACCCGCTGGGGCAGCGCCGCGAAGGACGCCCCGCCGTCCTTCCGCACCGGTGAGGCGCCCTTCTTCGCGGCCGCCTCGCCCACGTCCGTGAAGATCGAACCCGGCAGCTCCG
>NZ_JBSGHL010000138.1:0-2570 GCF_053604375.1 Streptomyces sp. NPDC004031
ATGGCTGCCTCGCATCCACGTCCACGCGCCGCCCGTGACACTTGATTTCGGCGATGTTGCGCGAGAGCCGATCAGCGCTTGCGCAGATACGCCGATCGTATTCCCATCGAAAATCCAGTATCTGAAGCGGCCGGATCTCTTTCTCCGCGGTGCGTGCGGATTCGTGCGTGCGCATCCGGAATATCGCGGCAACATCGTATTTGCCGCACATTCGTCGCCGGATGCCATGGCGCGGCTGCGGCGGATGGTTCCACCCGATCTGGCGGGGCGCTTTGTCTTTCTCGACAATGCCAGCCCGATCGAGCGCGCGCATCTGCTGTCCCGGTCGATCAGCGTGACGACTTCGCAGTTCGAGTCATTCTGTTTGTCGGCGTACGAGGCTTCGCTCGCCGGTGCCATTTGCGTGCTGAATGGCAACAATCCGGCGTTCGGTGACAGTTCGCCATGGCGTGATGGTCTCAATTGTTGCAAGTTCGACGGTACCGCAGAAGGGCTTGCCGCCGCCCTTGCCGTTGCTTATGCGCATGGCGTGCGGGAAATTGTGAAAATGCCCTCCGACCCGACGCCGTGGGACATGTTGCAGGCGCCGCCTGCGCCGAAGTCGGTCGCGAGTCGCCCGCTCGTATCGGTAGTCGTACCGCATTTCAATCTGGGCGAGTATCTTCCGCGCACACTCGATTCGATCCTGGCGTCGACTTACGAGAACGTTGAAATCGTCGTCGTTGACGACTGTTCGACTGACGCGTTGAGTTGCCTCGCGATCGAACGCATTCAGACGTTGGGCGGGCGCATACGCATCGTTCGGAATCCCATGAATCTTGGGCTGGCGGCAACCAGGAATGTCGCGCTTCAGCACGTGTGCGGAGAGTTCATACTCACGCTCGATGCGGACGATCTCATTGGTCCCCAGTTCATCGAACTGGCGGTCGACGCATTGCAACGCAATCCTGAATTCGATTTCGTCGTGCCGCAAACCGGATTCTTCCTGGATCGAGAGGAAGGGCAGATCGGTCGACAGGCCGCATTCGCCGATTACGCGGTGTTCTATGGCGAAGCGCGGGCGCTCGGCATGTACGAAAACCGCTTTTCGACCGCAACCTGCATGGCGCGTACGGTAGTGTTGCGCGAGCTGAAGTATCGTGAAGAACTCGAAGCGTATGAGGATTGGGATCTCTATTCCCGCGCACTCGCCACGGGGAAGCGCTTCATTGCAACGAACGGCATTCATTTCTTCTATCGGCGTCGTGCGAATTCGATGTATCACACTCCGGAGCGTGTCGCGCGGCATCGTGAGTTGTACCACGCGTTGTTGACGGGCAAGATGGTCGAGGCGGGGGAGGTGAGGCTCCCACTGTATGTTCTTGAGGGCGGGCAGGCCGCCTCTGCAGCGCCCGGCGCGTTGGAGGAGGAACTCCACGCGTTACGCAGTCAGCTCGCCTTCTATCAGAACAGCAGGGCCATTTTTGCGACGCGGAAGATCGTGGAGTACCTCAAGGCCAAGGCGCCGTGGGCGATCAAGCTGACGCGGCACGGGTTGCAAACCGTATGGCGTGCGCGCAGACGGCTGCGCTCGTAATGGCCTTCAGTCGTCCAACACCCGGGTAGGAACTGCTCCATCGAGGAACAAGCGGAGCGCGGCTCGAATCCCGAAGGCGAAGCATTCGTCGCTGCGGGACCGATGGCCCGGCGCCTGATGTGTCTTTGCGTTCAATTGCTTTGTTTCTGGCCCCATAAAGGTAGCGGCCAGATTGCGCAAAGGCTCTCGTCTCGCCTACCGTATTCCGGAATGAGCATGGATGGGGGGCGGTTTTCTATCCGGGATGAGAGGTGTTCGAACACTTTTTGTTGCACTTCCAATGCGTTCCATTCTCGTCTGCGACGGGTATATGACTTTCGTTGAACCCCGATGCCAAACTCATCGGCTACAATGCTGTCGCTATAATTTTTCTTGTTTTACTTGTACTTGGCCGTCGTGTATGAGCCTCAGCATTCGGCTTATGCTTGACAAAACGACGACCAGCGCTCGGCCGATCATGCGGCGGCCCGACCGCCAATCTATGTGGCTGTCGATGCAGCCGCATGTCCTTCGCGACCGAGCATTGCCGAGGCTCGGGTTGTCCAAAGATCGTGCGCGCGTGGATGGGTGGAGCGCCTGCGCACGAGTGCGGGGAGGGCCGGCAGATGCTACGCTTGGATGCCTTCGAGAAGTCGCGCCGCGCACGCCCGGCCTGCCATCTCGCCGCGTTCGAAGCGAGACACAAGGCGTGGCCGTGAGCTGTACCGAACTCAAAGCATCGTTGCCCGGTTCTTCAATCGCATCAGACATTTTGATCGGGTCCGCACTCGATACGACAAGCTCGCGGGCGACTGGCTCGCCTTCGCTTGCCGGTACTTTGGGACGGCGGATGAGAACGCCTACGGATCGGAGCGAGCGTCAGGCAGGGTCGGGCGGTGCGATACATTCGTGTCACCAACAAGGAGCCCGGCCGCCTTGGCGGATCGGTTCGCCGTCGATGAGGCATCGATCGATGTGGGCAGGTATTGGACGGCGTTTGACAGCACTTGCGGGC
>NZ_JBSGHL010000139.1:0-2395 GCF_053604375.1 Streptomyces sp. NPDC004031
GTCAGATAGCGCTCAATGTCGTCAAGTTCCTCGTTTGTGACCGGCAACTCCGCAAGCGAATAGACTTGCGACGCGCCGTTCACCGATCGCAAGCTCACTATCGAACGGAGCGGCACAACCGCAGCCAATGTCGGGGAATGGCTCGTGACGACAAGTGCCTGTGCCGGGTCAGCTTTTTGAAATAGCTTATCGAATACAGCCCGCTGAAGTTGAGGATGGAGGTGAGCCTCCGGTTCCTCGATACAAAGCAGCGAATAGTTGCGTTCATTCTTGGCACGCCGCCAAGCAAACTCCGCCAATTTCAAAGTGATCAAGGCGACATTCGCAGAGCCCAGGCTTGCCTCAGCAATGCTGCGTTTGCCGTTATCGATGAACATTGCAATTGAACGGAACAATCGAAGCGGATCGGTGGGCGCAAAGCGTAGGCGTGCATCAATGTCATGCGCGCTTCCGGCAAGGTCCAGAATGCCAGCGCGGAGGGAGTCTTCGAGCGCTTTAACCGACGGGAAACTTTCGAGCTTCTTGGTCGCACTTTCAAGCGTGGCAGCAACGCTATCCAGTTCACTACGACTGACTGTCGCCACGGCATCCTCGAGCAATGGGCGCAGCGGTGAGTTGCGCCACGATGCCAGTTGCCCCTCGGCGTCGCGCAACGCGTCGAGCATATCTAGCGCAACCCTGCGACGGACCCGGCTTGGGACGGCTCGGGATTCATCACCCCCACCGAAAACGATGAACTCGCAGTCCTCACCGGATTGTGGAGCGCCAGTGACGTCGGCTCGCTTTCGGTAAACGTAGCTCAGACGCGCTACTTTTGGATCGGCTGCCGTACGGAAGTCAGTGAGCAATGCAACCAGCGCGTCGTCGCCGTCGAATTCGGCGAAATCGAGATGCACTTCAATCTGCGGATTTTGGGTTAGGTCACAACCATCCCAAAAATCGGAGAGCTTCAGTTGCCTTGCGGAGTCGGGCAGCGTCGGATCGAGGACAAGCCGAATGGCAAACAGGAGATTGCTTTTCCCAACACGATTCTCGCCCAGCAGCACAACATTACCGACGAGCGGGACATCGATTCCCGCGAAATTTCGGAAGTTCCGAACGGTCAACCTTGCTAAGCGCACGCCACCCTCCCTTGGTCCCATCGCTCCCGGCCGTCAGCCTCTGCGCGCGGCTATCTCCGACAGTTGAAATTGGTAATTAATTTACCATTGGACAATAGGGCTAAATTACTCAAGAAGGCAAGTGACTCTGCTTGTGAATTCGGAAGCTCATCAACAGTTGGGGATGTGTACCGGTTTATGGCGGCACAGCAAAGTCGGCCGGAAGTAGCGAAGCGCTCGGTCATCGCTCGCAATTCTGGCTTGCTCACGCTTGCACTAGCTCGCCCATGCCGCGGAAATACTCCACCCCAGAGTTACCGGTACGGTTATCGCAGACCCAGAGACTTGGATTGCCGCCTTTGGGCGCCCCGCCGATTGGCCGGTCTCCGGCGCACAACTAACGCCTGAAGGTCTGCGTGCAGATATTGGCGAAGGGCCGCTCCTGGCCGCACTCGGCCTGCCACCCCAGCGACGCCACCGCTCCAGCATCGAGCGATGCCAGTCTCGCTGCCACCTCCCAAAACCTCCCCCTTGCCATCCTCCCCCGAACCCCTGTAGAATTGCGCGTTCTGCGGGCGTCGTATAATGGCCATTACCTCAGCTTCCCAAGCCGCAACGGCTGGAGCAAACGCACTGTTTGCGCGGGGTTTCGCGGTGATTTTTCTGTTGGAGATGTACGGATCCACGTATCACGCGGGATTCACGGCGATGCCAGTTTTCACCGCAGCATCAATCAAGCGAAAGCTGCTGACCTAGCAGGAAATGCCGCGCCACTTACGTAGCGCGGCCCCGGCTTAAAACAGCGTCAGTTGATTAGGGCACGAACGCCAATGCTGGCGCACCTGCTCCGTGCGGCCAAAGCGAAATCGCGTGTATTGCCGCACAAATACACTCTTGGGGTTGGATGCCAAGGGCATGTCAATCCTCACAGTGAAGATTCGAAGGCAATAGTTGCCCACAACCCCTTGAGCGTATAAACTCAAGCCGTCTGCCAAGACAGGTTGTAGGTGGTAGAGGGGTGCCTTCACCACCTTGCCAGAAGCCCTCACGACGCGCCAACGTCGTGAGGGCTTTTATTTCTTAGTCCTCAGCCTCCCCCTCCTCATCATCGGTAAGCTGCAAATCGATGTACGCCTTCAACCGAGCCTTATCCGCCTCAAAGAAGGGAATAGGAATCTCCAACCACGCCTGGCGGTTCTTTGGTAGTCGGACAGGTATGCGAACCATTTCTTCGCTTGTCTCGCGCACCAAAGATTGACGACGCACCTCGACCTGATCGGACAATGCGTCCCGAC
>NZ_JBSGHL010000140.1:0-2289 GCF_053604375.1 Streptomyces sp. NPDC004031
ACAACCCGCGTGCGTTATTACGTCAAGGGCGACGGCGCGGATACGAAGACGTACTATGTCGACGACGATTTCGGCCTCATTGGCTTGCACATTATTCAGAAAACATCATCGGCTCCGTATTTTATCTACGCAACCTTCGAACAGGCGGACAATATTCTTGATGCGGCGGGCAAGCCGGTCGAGGATATGGATGGAAAATATATTGCCAATCCGATCCCGCCGATACCGTTATATCCGAATATTGTCTCGAAAAACGCACAGCCCGGGACTCTCCAGCAATTCTCCTATTCCCCCAAAAATTTCAGCTCGCCGCCAGGCGCTCGGCTGTACTACCAGAACACCGCGCAAACCGGACTCGTAGATGGAGGTCCGATCATTGTCAATCGAAGAATCAATCAGATTCCGGATGAAATTATTGCGGTCAATAAATCTGCTCATGATGCGATTTCCATGTACTCGCAAAAGAATTTCGGTGCGAAGAATTCGGTGTGGTCGTATTACAAGCTCGTCAACGTTCAGAGCAAGCCGCTTACTGGAAAAAAACCGGGAATCGATTACAGTAACGAGGATAGGTCGGTGCAGTCGACGTATTATCAATCCAATGGCGTGATTGAAACGGATTACAATCTTCAGAAATTCAGCGGAACCTTCGTCAACTTCGACAAATTCAGTTTTCGGATTACGGATTTTTCCGATGGAACAAAGAATCAATTCAATAACGTGACGTACAACCATGACTCCGTAAATATGGGTGGATGCATGGGGTGTCATGGAAATGCACAAAAGGCTGGAACCGGGTTCAGCTTTATCCTCCTGCACGGAAGCGTGCCGATGCCGGACCAGGCAGGCCAGCCTGTAACGAAGGAACAGATCGCGCGCTTCACCAAATATTTCTCGAAATGAGATTGCTGTAGTCGTCGACGAGATTTTAAGGGGTTGTGTCTAATAATGAGGCCGTTCAGTTCGCGTTACTCGGCGGTACCCGTATGCGATATTTTTCGGCTTCGAATCGAATGGTCGCGCCATGCGAATGGGGGTGGGTGTGAATATACACAGAGAGCGGCATCGCTATTTTCAGACGACCGTGTCGGCATCGATTTTCCTCGGCTTATGCTGTTTGGCGATGAATGTTGATGTGGCCGAAGGGGCAACTGATGCTGTGTTGCAGGCCGCGAGGGATTGCGACACACCAACGACCCCCTTTTGCGACGCACTGATGGAACCCATTGCCGGGTGGAACGGACATGTTTTCAAGCTATCCCAACAATATCCGTCCACGGTTCCGAACGACGCGCAGCCCTGGCTCGCATTCGATCCGACTCGCGAGCCCGAGCGCTACCTCAAGGCTGCACTAACCTACTTCTACGAAGGGAACATTCGATCGAACGTCGAAGAGAGCTTCGACCCTTCGCTGAACAAGGTCCGCCAATGGTACAACGCGCCATGGCAGGACTATGGCGTCAACGGGCGTGAGTTCATCCACGGGCTTACGCGCGAACTGGAGTCGCAGCCGGGCACGCTCGACCCGCATCAGACGAAGTCATGGAGCACCTACGCCGTCGGCTTTTACAACGCACCTGGCGGCATGACGATCGGGAAAGTGTGGGCGAATCATGGTCTTTTCAACGAAGGCTATGCGATGTTTCCCGAGGGAACGGTTTCCGCCAAGTTGCTTTTCACCACCGCGCCGGTGGAGCAGGTTCCATATCTGGCGGGTGCGCCGGAATGGAACGCTTACGTCTATGTTGAAGACCCGACGATTTCGCTTCGACGCGAGGTGAAGAAGGTCCGATTGTTGCAGATCGATATAGCCGTGAAGGACAAGCGGGCAAAGGATACCGGCTGGGTGTTCGGTACCTATGTCTACGGTGGAGGGGCCGGGTCGAACCGTCGTGGCGCCGGTTGGTACAACGTGTCGGCGGTGGGCGCTATGTGGGGGAACCACCTTTTCAATCCGGCAACGAATCAACAGAGTCAGACCTGGTTGAACGGCAACGTTCACATGACCCATTACGGTCATCAAGGACGCCTGGACGGCCCCCTCGATGATCCGCAGTCATCGTGCATGTCCTGCCATTCAACCGCCGAATGGCCGCCGGCACAGCACATGACACCGCCGATCGGCTCGTCTCCCGATGAAACCGCGAAATGGTTTCGTAATATTCGGTCGGGCACGCCGTTCGATCAGGGGCATACCTCACTCGATTATTCGCTCCAGCTCAATGTGGGGATGCAGAACTTCCTGCTCGCTCACCCCGATCTGTTCAAGACAGTGCCGCTGGATACGAT
>NZ_JBSGHL010000141.1:0-2098 GCF_053604375.1 Streptomyces sp. NPDC004031
GCGGTGGCGACGGATCCGCAGCAGCGTTTGCTGTTGGAGACGGCGTGGGAGGCGTTCGAGCGGGCGGGTATCGATCCGGCCACCGTCCGCGGCAGTGACACCGGAGTTTTCGCCGGCGTTATGTACAACGACTACGGCTCGCGCATGCAGCAGGCATCGGAGGGCTTCGACGGGTTCTTCGCGACCGGCACCGCGGGCAGCGTGGCGTCGGGCCGGATCGCGTATACGTTCGGGCTGGAGGGCCCGGCGGTATCGGTGGACACGGCGTGCTCGTCCTCGCTGGTCGCCCTGCACCTGGCCGCGCAGTCCCTCCGTCAGGGCGAATGCAGCCTGGCTCTGGCCGGTGGCGTCGCGGTGATGTCGACCCCGACCACCTTCGTGGAGTTCAGCCACCAGCGCGGCCTGGCCCCCGACGGCCGCTGCAAGCCCTTCTCCGCCGATGCCGACGGCACCGCATGGGGTGAGGGCGCCGGTCTCGTCCTGCTGGAGCGGCTGTCCGACGCCCAGCGCCTCGGTCACCCTGTGCTGGCGGTGGTGCGTGGCAGTGCGGTGAACCAGGACGGGGCCTCCAACGGCCTCACCGCACCCAACGGTCCCTCGCAGGAACGCGTCATCCGTCAGGCGCTGGCGAACGCCCACCTCACCACCCTGGACGTCGACGTCGTCGAGGCGCACGGGACGGGTACGCGGCTGGGTGACCCGATCGAGGCGCAGGCGTTGCTGGCGACGTACGGGCAGGGGCGGTCGGAGGACCGGCCGCTGTGGCTGGGCTCCATCAAGTCCAACATCGGACACACGCAGGCGGCCGCGGGCGCTGCGAGCGTGATCAAGATGGTGATGGCGATGCGGCACGGCGTCCTGCCGCAGACCCTGCACGCCGGCGAACCGTCGCCCTACGTCGAATGGGACACCGGGGCGGTGGAACTCCTCACCCAGGCCCGCGAGTGGGAGGACGTCGGGCGCCCGCGCCGGGTGGGTGTGTCCTCCTTCGGCCTGAGCGGGACGAACGCGCACGTGATCCTCGAGCAGCCGGACGCCTTCGTGGACAGGGCCCCGGAGGTCCACGCGACCGACACCGAGACCGAGGCCGAGACCGACACCGAGACCAGTACCTCGGTGGTGCCGTGGGTGGTGTCGGGTCGTGGTGGGGGTGCGGTGGTTGGGCAGGCCGGGCGGCTGCTGGAGGTGGTGTCGGCCGGTGAGGTGTCGCCGGTGGATGTGGGGCGGTCGTTGGTGGGTTCGCGGGGGGTGTTCGAGGACCGTGCGGTGGTGCTCGGGTCTGGCCGTGAGGAGCTGGTGGCGGGTCTGGCCGGGTTGGCCGGTGGTGTTGAGGTGTCGGGTGTGGTGCGGGGTCGTGTGGTGGGTGGGCGGACGGTGTTTGTGTTTCCGGGGCAGGGGTCGCAGTGGGTGGGTATGGCGGTGGAGTTGTTGGATTCGTCGGAGGTGTTTGCGGCGCGGATGGGTGAGTGTGAGGAGGCGTTGTCGGAGTTTGTGGAGTGGTCGTTGTCGGGTGTGTTGCGGGGGGTGGTGGGTGCTGCGTCGTTGGAGCGGGTGGATGTGGTGCAGCCGGTGTTGTGGGCGGTGATGGTGTCGTTGGCTGAGGTGTGGCGTTCGTTGGGTGTGGTGCCGGATGCGGTGGTGGGTCATTCGCAGGGTGAGATTGCGGCTGCGGTTGTTGCGGGTGGTTTGTCGTTGTCGGACGGTGCGCGGGTGGTGGCGTTGCGTTCGCGGGCTTTGGTGCGGTTGGCGGGTTCGGGGGGGATGGTGTCGGTGGCGTTGGGTGAGGTGGAGGTGCGGGGGCGGTTGGAGGGTGTGTCGGGGGTGAGTGTGGCGGCGGTGAACGGGCCGGTCTCGACGGTGGTGGCCGGTGAGGTGGGGGCGTTGGATGTGTTTTTTGCGGGGGCGGAGGCGGATGGGGTTCGGGTGCGGCGGATTCCGGTGGATTATGCGTCGCATTCGGCGCAGGTGGAGCCGATCGAGGCGGAGTTGGCGGAGGTTCTGGGGCCGGTGGTGCCGCGTGCTGGTGGGGTGGCGTTCTATTCGACGGTGACGGGTGGTCGGATCGATACGTCGGAGTTGGATGCGGGGTACTGGTATC
>NZ_JBSGHL010000142.1:0-2072 GCF_053604375.1 Streptomyces sp. NPDC004031
CCCGACCGAAGTGTTCACGTGGCTGAGCGCGATTTCCGCGTTCAGTTCGGTCTGGACATGGGGCGTCATTCTGCTTGCACAGATCGGATTCCGAAAGTCCGTGTCGCGAAGCGAGGTGAACCGGATGACGTTGCGGGTACCCTTCTTCCCGTACACGTCCTATCTCGCAGGACTATTCCTGGTCGCGGTGCTGATCGTCATGGCATTTCACTCCGACACCAAGATTGCGCTCATCGTCGGTCCTGCGTGGATTGCCTTGCTCGTCATGCTGTACTACGCGCGAGGCTATAGTCGCGCATCCACCGATGGTCGCGCCAAAGAGGTAGCTTCCCGATAACGGAAGCCATGAATCGCTCAGCCACACCACGCAGGAGAATGTGTCGGCTGAGCGAATAAGAAATATGGTCGGTTGAATCGCTTATTCCAATGGTATCGAATACTCGGGGAGCCGATCTCAGCAGAGTAGCTCGTCTCTCAACACATGCGCTAATCGATCTCTCGCTTCGTAACCATCTTTGCTTCCACGCTCTACGTACTGAGCAAGGCTCAGCATTTCATTTGGGCACAATTGTTCGGACGATGTTCGCGTCGTTCTACCTCTTCGACGCCGGATTCGGCAAAGGCGAATTGTCCATTTTTAGCACTGCCGACGTGATGCTCGGTGAACTCGCCTTACGCGCTCGCGCCAACACTGGATGGAGCATGAAGTCGGACTTGGTTCCGGTTACGGCCAGATTGCTCGAACTCTTTGACAACCAGCTGCAGACTGCACCGCTTGACGAACTCGTTGCAGCACATCAAAGAGCCGAGGGAAATTTCAGTGCGCCTCCGCGTGAACGCTTGTCAATTGCCGCGCTCATACAACGCTCAAAGAGAAGCAGCCCGAACGCTTCGGCTCGATGGTGAATGCTCCTTCGAAGCCCACACGCACGTAGCTTCGCGATGGCAAATTCCACGATCTCCGGAACCGGCAAACCCAGTGGGTCTCCATGCACCAACAGAGGTAAGCGTTCGCCGTTCTCGAAATGAACTTCACGAATTGCGTATCGGGTCACGCCGGGCTCCATTCGACGAATGGAACCCATTTTTTTGCCGATCAGGCAGGTTCCGCCTAGATCGAGAATGTGCAAACGAAAAAAGACCCGAAGTTCCAGGCTAAATCGTTGATTTAGCTCAGAAATTCGGGTCCATCCTTCCACTGGGAACTAACGTTCCTCTTAGAACGGAAGTGGGCATCTGTGAGAGCGGAGGATGGTACAGGAAGATTTCCTCGCTCCGCCGCTTCCCAGAAGGCTGCTCCCTGTTCATAGGGCGATGGCAGATGATACAGCGACCTGCGTAGCAATGACACCCGCAACACTTACTTCGCCGAGCCGTCGGTGATTTGCAATCTTCACGCACCAGTAAGCGGCAGCTCGCACAGCTGCTGGCGACGCGGGCGGCTAACCGAGGTCTCACTGGCCGCCTAGCCGCAGCGAAATAGGTGCCCCGTTATCTCTGTCCTGCGGGTGCTCCCATGCTGCGGGCTGTCCGCACGTCGGCTCAGCGGCTCACGGCCCACTTAGCGCATCACCTCCCGCTCGCGCGACCTTCTCATTGAATTGGATTCCCCCTAGTATCTAGCCGTAGCCCACAGGCCAGCATCAGCGAATGAGGAGAAGTGCGTGAATTTGGTTACCCATTTTAAGCAAAACAATGTTCTAGAGACGGACATCGGCGACTTCACCTTCGCGTCAAGCGTAGACCAGGGAGGCAACGCGCACGTTCTCAAGTTCACTCGAGACAAACAAAGTTTTGCAATCAAATTCATTCCCCACGGAGATAAAGATAAGCTGCAACGCTTCCGCGACGAGTTCTTCTGTGCAGCACAAATCCCCACGCACATAAATGTGGTGCGATGTTACCACTTCGACAGCAAGACCATTAATGGCATCGACTATTCAATCATAGTCATGAAGCTGTACCAAAGCAGCCTATCGAGGAGTGGGGTGAGCGTAGCGAGGAGGGTGTCGGCGTCTTCTGCGGCGGCGGTCACGACGCTGGGGCTACTGTCGCGGGCTGCTGCGGTGACG
>NZ_JBSGHL010000143.1:0-2036 GCF_053604375.1 Streptomyces sp. NPDC004031
CCTCAATTGCTCGACATTGTTGAGCAGCGTGGTATAGATTTCCTGCGCCACCATCGCGTCACGAGCGAGGCCGACGGTATCCTGCTCGTTGGCGGGAATCGCTTTCAGTCGCTGGTTGAATGCCGCGATCTGAGCGTTGACGGTATCGAGCTGCCGATTGACGGCGTCGACATTAGGATGCCGCGGGGTGAAGCGCTGAAGCAGTTGATCACGCTGAAGAACGAGCTGACTCTTCTGAACCTCCGCCTGCACGATCTGGTTCAGCAAGCTCTGGGCCTCGACCGGCAGATCGACGATGGTGTTTTTAGTCCTGTAATTGTTGTACTTCGTTTCCGCCTTCGTCAGATTGTCCTTCAACCCGGGCAACTGGCGGTCGAGGAACCGAATCATGTTGTCCGCCTCCGCCGACTTTCTGTCGACGTTCTGCTTGACATACAGCCGTGCGATCTCGTTGAGCACGGCCTGAGTCTTGTGCGGATCGTCGCTGCGCCAGACCGTGCTGATGATGCCGGAATCTTTCCCTTGCTCGGAGATGTTCAGAGACTTCTGAAGTCGCGTGATGACATCGAGACGCTTCGAGTGAACGAGCTGAAATCGCGTCCCCGGCCGCCCGACGAGGCGCTCGACCGTGACCGTGACCACGCCGCCCGGGACCGTCGCACGGCACACCCTGGCAACGTCGCAATGGTCGACCACCGGTTCGTCGTCGGGCGAACGCAGGCTGTACTGGCCGTTCGGCAGCGCGGTCACCGTCCAGATGCGACCGTTGTACTGTGACGGCACCTCCATCTGCGTGACGTCGATCACTTCGTTGCCCCAGGCGAAGGAAGGCATATTCAGGCGTGGCGCTCCATCGACGGGTGCCGGTACGCGGGACGCGAGGAAGCGGCCAAACAGCGGGAAATAGGTCGGTTTCGCGTCGATATCCAGATGCACTGCATCCACGGTGGGGCCGAGAATCAT
Source organism: Streptomyces sp. NPDC004031 (assembly GCF_053604375.1). NCBI lineage: Bacteria > Bacillati > Actinomycetota > Actinomycetes > Kitasatosporales > Streptomycetaceae > Streptomyces > Streptomyces sp. NPDC004031. The sequence continues at coordinate 964 of NZ_JBSGHL010000143.1, forward strand.
GCGCGACCTCAGAATCTCGATCTCCGTCGTCGCAGCCGTCTTCAGTTCGAACATGCTCGCCAGATCGCCCAGGGCCGATCCGATCGAATTGCCGTTCTCTTCGACCTGAACCAGGATGTTCGACTCGTAGGTCGGTTTCGTGATCAGCGCATACAGGCCGCCCAGCAACGCTGCACCGAGCGCGAACGCGAGAATTACGTTCCTGTATTCCAGCAGCGCGGCCAGGTGCTCGCCGAGACTCGTGCTTTCCTCAGTTGAAGAGCTGCGTTGCCTGGACAGGAATTCATCTGCTTCTTGCATGGGCTTGGTTCGATTAATTGAGTTGCTGAAACGTGTCCGATTGGGGGTCTTTCATTCCCCTCACCGGCGTGGCCGGGATGCCAGTTGCCTAGCGCGTCTGCACTGCATCCGGTTCGGTGATGCGCTGGCCGGAAATCGCAATCCTTTCCGACCATGCGCTCACGCCTTTTTCGATCGAGTCGAGTGCCGTTTCGAACGCCTCCCGACCGCGCCTGAACGGATCCTGAATATCGGCGTCGCCGAACTCCCCCAGGCGAAACACCCGCCCTCTCGACAGCGGGTTCAATCTTTCGACATAGCGCTTCTGCTCCATGTCCATGACGAGCATCAGATCGGCGTGCATGCAATGCGAGCGCAACAGTTGCCTTGCACGATGACCTTCGATGTCGAAGCCTCTCTCCCGCATCAATTCCCTGGCGAACGGGTCCGCCTGCTCCCCGACCAGCGCGCCCACCCCTGCGGATTGCACGATGCAATCCGGTAGCGCGCTTGCCAGCATGGCCTCGGCCATCGGGCTGCGACATATGTTTCCGATACAAACAACCAAAATGGATCGAATCATCGATATTTCCCGGTATCGTCCAGCGTTACGCCGGACGTCCACTTCACCGCGTGCGAGACATCAACATGAAAATGCTCCGAGGCAGTCGGAGGCGCATGACGTCATTCAACCTTGTCCGTCCCGGCACGCTGGGCGAACACTGCGTTCCGCGACGTCGCGGATTCCGCATATCTCGCTTGATAATCCGCGTACGCGATGGCCAGCCCCTCTT
>NZ_JBSGHL010000144.1:0-1998 GCF_053604375.1 Streptomyces sp. NPDC004031
CAGGCCCCAGACGGCTGCTGCGGTGAGGTCGGGGGCGGGGTCGGCGGGACGGGTCGTGACGGCGTGGCGGGTGACGACGGTCAGGTGCCCGTCGGTGTGACCGGGATGCGCCAGCCATGCCTGGAGGACGGCCAGGGTGTCGGTGAGGACGGTGTGGGTGTGGGCGGGGCCGGCGTCCAGAGGCGAAGGCTGCACGGTGAGCAGCACGTGGGCACCGGCGGGGACGTCATCGAGGGTGGTGTGGACGGGCACACCGGTGAGACCGAACGTCTCGGTGCCCAGGACCACCAGCTCACGGCCCCCGGCGGTCTCGGCCTCGGCCTCGGCGGTGTCGGGGGTGGGGGTCCAGGTGAGCTGGTAGAGGTCGTTGCTGTGGGTGGTGGTCTGGACGGTGGTGGTGGGCAGGAGGGTGAGGGCGTCGGCGGTGATGACGGGTGTGCCGGTGGGGTCGGTGGCGGTGAGGGCGTGGGTGTTCTCGCCGGTGGTGGTCCAGTGGACGTGCAGGGTGGTGGCGCCGGTGGCGTGGAGGGTGACCCCGCTCCACGCGAACGGCAGCACCACCACCGGCTCACCCGGCCGGTCGTCCAGCAGCAGCGCGTGCAGGGCCGCGTCCAGGAGCGCCGGGTGGATACCGAACGCGTCGGTGTCGGTGGCGGTGTCGTCGGCGGGCAGGGTGATCTCCGCGGACACGCCCCCGTCCTGGTGGCGCCACGCAGCACGCAGGCCCTGGAACAGCGGCCCATACTCATACCCGCGCACGGCGAGGCGCTCGTAGAGACCGTCGAGATCGACGGGCTGGGCGTCGTTCGGGGGCCATGCCGACGCGTCGTCGGCCACTTCCGCGGTCTGGGCGGTGAGGCGGCCGGTGGCATGCCGGACCCAGGGGCCGTTCCCGTTGTCGGGCCGGGAGTGCACGGCCAGCGCGTATCCGCCGTCGTCCGGGGTGAGGGTGGCCTGGAGCTGGAGGGCCTGGGCTTCGGTGATCACCAGTGGTGCGTGGAGGGTGAGGTCTTCGAGGTGTCCGGCGCCGACACGGTCACCCGCCGCGACGGCCAGGTCCACGAACGCGGTGCCTGGCAGCAGGACCCTGCCCAGGATGGTGTGGCCTGCCAGCCAGGGCTGCGTGGCGTGGGAGAGGCGTCCGGTGAGGACCGCACCGCCTTCGTCGGCCAGGTCCACGGCCGCGCCGAGGAGTCCGTGTCCGGCGACAGCGAGGCCGAGTCCGGTGGCATCGCCGGTGGTTGCGGGGGCTTCGAGCCAGTACCGCTGGTGCTGGAAGGCGTAGGTCGGAAGCTCGAATGCTCGGCCACCGGTCAGTGCGGGGGTTTTCTCCCAGGTGATGGGGGTGCCGGTGGTCCACAGGTGGGCGAGGGCGGTGAGGAACGTCTCGTCCTCGGGCCTGCCTTTGCGCAGTGCTGCGACGGCGAGGGCGTTGCCGTTGACCGTGGTGGTGATGTTGGCGGTGAGGACGGGGTCGGGGCCGAGTTCGAGGTAGGCGGTGACGGCGTGTTCGGTAGCGAGGTGCTGGATGCCGTGGTGGAAGCGGACCGTGCCGCGGATGTGGCGGGCCCAGTATTCCGGTGAGGTCAGCTCCCCGGTGGTGGCCACAACCCCGGTGACGTTGGACAGGACCGGGATCTGCGGGGGCTGGAAGTCCAGGGTCCGGATCTCGCGGGTGAAGTCGTCCAGGACGGTGTCCATGTGGGGTGAGTGGAAGGCGTGGGAGACCGTGAGACGCCGGGTCCGGCGGCCCAGGTCACGGAAATGCTCCGCAACGGTCTCGGCGGCGTCGGTGTCACCGGAGACCACGACGGCCGTGGGGCCGTTGACCGCGGCCAGCGAGAGCCGCTCGTCCAGCAGGGGCAGCACCTCGTCCTCGGTGGCCTCGACGGCGATCATCGCTCCGCCGGCCTGGGCGGCCTGCATGAGGCGTCCCCGCGCGGTGACCAGGCGTGCCGCGTCGGGCAGTGAGAGCACGCCCGCGACGTGGGCGGCGGT
>NZ_JBSGHL010000145.1:0-1940 GCF_053604375.1 Streptomyces sp. NPDC004031
ACCGCCGCCCACGTCGCGGGCGTGCTCTCACTGCCCGACGCGGCACGCCTGGTCACCGCGCGGGGACGCCTCATGCAGGCCGCCCAGGCCGGCGGGGTGATGATCGCGGTCGAGGCCACCGAGGACGAAGTACTGCCCCTGCTGGACGAGCGGCTCTCGCTGGCCGCGGTGAACGGGCCGACGGCTGTGGTGGTCTCGGGCGACACCGACGCGGCGGAGGCGGTCGCGGAGCATTTCCGTGACCTGGGCCGCCGGACCCGGCGTCTCACGGTCTCCCACGCGTTCCACTCGCCGCACATGGACACCGTCCTGGACGACTTCACCCGCGAGATCCGGGCGCTGGACTTCCGGGCCCCGCAGATCCCGGTCCTGTCCAACGTCACCGGGGTGCTCGCGACCACCGGGGAGCTGACCTCACCGGAGTACTGGGCCCGCCACATCCGCGGCACGGTCCGCTTCCACCACGGCATCCAGCACCTGGCTACCGAACACGCCGTCACCGCCTACCTCGAACTCGGCCCCGACCCCGTCCTCACCGCCAACATCACCACCACCGTCGGCAGCACCGACACAGGCGACCAGGCTGTGGCTGTCGCCGCTCTGCGCAAAGGCAGGCCCGAGGACGAGACGTTCCTCACCGCCCTCGCCCACCTGTGGACCACCGGAACCCCCATCACCTGGGAGAAAACCCCGGCCCTCGCCCACGGCCGCACCACCGACCTGCCCACCTACGCCTTCCAGCACCAGCGCTACTGGCTCGAAGCCCCCGCGGTTGCCGGAGACGTGGCCGGTCTCGGCCAGGCCGACGCCGGACACGGACTCCTCGGTGCGGCCGTGGACCTGGCCGACGAAGGCGGCGCGGTCCTCACCGGCAGGCTGTCCCTCGCGGCCCAGCCCTGGCTGGCGGATCACATGGTGCTGGGCAGTGTGCTGCTGCCCGGCACCGCGTTCGTGGACCTGGCCGTCGCAGCCGGCGACCGCCTCGGCGCCGGACACCTCGAAGACCTCACCCTCCACGCACCACTGGTGATCACCGAAGCCCAGGCCCTCCAGCTCCAGGCCACCCTCACCCCCGACGACAGCGGATACGCCCTGGCCGTGCACTCCCGGCCCGACAACGGGAACGGCCCCTGGGTCCGGCACGCCACCGGCCGCCTCACCACCGGAACACCCGAACCCGCCCCGTCCGGCAACACCTGGCCCCCCACCGACGCCCAGCCCGTCGATGTGGACGGTCTCTACGAGCGTCTCGCGGCCCGGGGGTATGAGTACGGGCCGCTGTTCCAGGGTCTGCGTGCTGCGTGGCGTCACCCGGACGGGGGCGTGTCCGCGGAGATCACCCTGCCCGCCGACGACACCGCCACCGACACTGGCGGGTTCGGTATCCACCCGGCGCTTCTGGACGCGGCGCTGCACGCGCTGCTGCTGGACGACCGGCCGGGTGAGCCGGTGGTGGTGCTGCCGTTCGCGTGGAGCGGGGTCACCCTCCACGCCACCGGCGCGACCACCCTGCGGGTCCGCTGGACGACCACCGGGGAGAACACCCACGCCCTCACCGCCACCGACCCGGCCGGCACGCCCGTCATCACCGCCGACGCCCTCACCATCCGCGAGACCACCACCGACCAGCTCGCCGCGCTGACCCCCACCCCCACCGCGGACGACCTCTACCAGCTCACCTGGACCCCCACCCCCGACACCCCCGAGGCCGAGACCGACGCCCGTGAGCTGGTGGTCCTCGGCACGGAGACGTTCGGTCTGACCGGTGTGCCTGTCGCCACCACCCTCGACGACGTTCCCGCGAACGCCCATGTGCTGCTCACCGTCCAGCCCTCGCCCCTCGAGGCCGGCCCCGGTCACACCCACAGCGTCCTCACCGACACCCTGGCCGTCCTCCAGGCGTGGCTGGCGCATCCCGGTCACGCCGACGGGCACCTGAC
>NZ_JBSGHL010000146.1:0-1916 GCF_053604375.1 Streptomyces sp. NPDC004031
CGACTACGAGCGGGCGGCGGCCATGATGGCGGCGGCCGAGAAGGAGGCGGCCCGCGTCGCGAAGCTGCCCGCAGGCGGCGACAACCGGATGGTCAGCGTCTTCAGCCCGTCCTCCGTCCGCATCGAACGCGTCCGTCTCGCCGTCCAGTACGGCCGCTCCTCCGACGCACTGGCCCTCGCGAAGGGCATGCGGCTGTCGAAGGACACCCCGCCGTCCTGGCGTACCTGGCTGCTCCTGGACGTGGCCCGCGCCCACTCGGACGTCGGCGACGCGGCCGGCGCGGTGAAGACCCTGGAGTCCCTGCGCCGCGTGGCCCCCGCGTGGATGCAGCACCACACCCTTGCGGTGGCGATCGTCCACGATCTCTGGGCGCTGCCCAACCATCCCGCGGGCCTGCGCCCGTTGGCCGAGTTTCTCGGCGTCGCCGATTAGCGTCGCAAAAGTAGGACGCTACGTCACTGTCGGTGCTCCGGGGGCTACGCCAGGCTGAACGGCAAGGTCCCGTCCTCTCTTCCACGACCGGACCTGGCCGGCACCCCGGCCGTCGCGCACGCCGCCCCCCAGCGCAGGGTCCGATATGAGCGAAGCAATCAGCACCACCCGTCACCTGGAACTGTCCTGCGAGGCGTCCGCCGTTCAGTGGGCGCGGGCGCAGGCGCAGGACGTGTTCAAGGGGTGGGGGGTGCCGGACGAGACCGCCGAGGACGCGTTGCTCGTCATCTCGGAACTGGTCACCAACTGCCTTCGGCACGCCGCTGGTTCGCCTGTGAATCCGGGGTGCCTGCTCAGTCTGCGGCGGCTGCCGGATCACGTGCTGGTGTGCGTGTACGACGACGACGACCGGCGACCGCCCGTGCTGCGGCATCCGTCCGGGGACGAACCCGGTGGGCGGGGGCTCCAGTTGGTCGCCGGGCTGAGCCAGAACTGGGGTTACTCCTATCCCGCGCCCAGCTCCGGGAAGTCCGTCTGGGCCCAACTGGCCCTGCCCGTAAGAACGGAGGTCAGCGTATGCCCGTGAACCAGCAGCCCCTTCCCTGCGGGGAGCGCGCCGCGCTGCCCGCGGAACTGGCGGGCGCGGCACAGCGGCTGGCCCCGCCCGGCAGCGCCTGGCCTGAGGACGTGGAGCGCGAGCTGCGCTGCGTGCTGGAGGCGCACGCGCTCGGGGATCACCATGCCTTCGTCCTCGAACTGCCCCGCGACGGCGCGGTGTGGACGGCCTGGACGCGTGGGCGCCCGCCGCAGGGCGTCACCGTACGGACGGACTGCCCGGCCGTCGGGCCGCTCCCGGGGAGGGAGCCCTGCGGCGAGTTCGCCGGGCATCCGGGCGCGCACACGTGGGGGGTGGGGGACCGGGGCTGAGGTCCGCCGGAGGGTCGGCGTACGGACCACGGCGCCCCCGCCCGCGGGTGGCAGGATGCCGCCGGGACGGCCACCGAGGAGAGGGAGAGCGCTGATGGCGGACGGCAACGGCTTCGGGTTCGGCGGACTGCACCACGTGCAACTGGCCGTTCCCGCGGGGGGTGAGGGGAAGTGCCGGGAGTTCTGGGGCGGCGTCCTCGGCATGGACGAGGTGGCGAAGCCGCCCGCGCTCGCCGCGCGCGGGGGGTGCTGGTTCCGGGGTGGGGGGCTGGAGGTGCACCTCGGGGTGGAGGCGGATTTCGGGCCCGCCCGCAAGGCGCATCCGGGGATCCTCGTGCGGGGGCTGGCGGAGCTGGCCCGGCGGCTGGAGGCGGGCGGGCACACCGTGACGTGGGACGGGGACTTCCCCGGCCACGACCGCTTCTACGCCCACGACCCGTTCGGCAACCGGCTGGAATTCCTCGAGCCGCACGAACCGCATGAGCCGCACGAGCCGTAGGGGCGCCTGGGCGCGGACCGGCCCCGGATCCGTACCCCGCGCATGGTCCGCAACCGG
>NZ_JBSGHL010000147.1:0-1867 GCF_053604375.1 Streptomyces sp. NPDC004031
CGGTGACGGTGCCGACGAGGATGTCGTTCTGGCCGGTGTGGCGGGCGAGCAGGGCGTGGTAGGCGGCCAGCAGCACCATGAACATCGTGCTGCCGTGCTCCCGGCCGGTACGGGTGAGGGCCGCCGTGTCGCGTGCGTCGAGCCGCAGCGTGGTGAGGGCACCGCGGCGCTTGGGCACGGCCGCGCGTGGACGGTCCAGGGGCAGGCCGAGCGGGGTCGGGTCGGTGAGGCGCTGCTGCCAGTAGGCGAGGGCTTCGGTGGTGTCCTGCCCGCGCTGCCACAGGGCGATGTCGCCGAACTGCACGGGCAGCGGGGCGAGTTCGCGGCCGGAGTAGAGGGCGGCCAGCTCGTCGTAGAGGATGTTGAGGGACCAGCCGTCACCCAGGATGTGGTGCATGACCAGCAGCACCACGTGGTCTTCGGTGCCCAGCCGGATCAGGGTCGCGCGCAGCGGCGGTGCGGCGCCGAGGTCGAGCGGGGTGTTCGTGCGGGCCGACACCAGCTCCGCGGCGGCGTGCTCGTCGGCGGCCGTCAGCACCTCGACCGGCACGGGTGACGGCGGTTCGACGACGGCGGTGGGCTCCCCGTCGGCCTCGGGGAAGCGGGTGCGCAGGATCTCGTGCCGGGCGGTGACCGCGTCCAGCGCACGGCGCAGCGCATTCTCGTCGAGGGGGCCGCGCAGGCGCTTGGCCATCCACATGTTGTACGACGCGTCCTGCGGGTCCAGCCGGGCGAGGAACCACAGGCGTTCCTGCGCCGACGACAGCGGCGGCTGCGTGCCCGCCGGGCGCGGCACGGGCGCGGAGACCGTGCCGGGCGCGGCGGCCTCGACCTGCCGGGCGAGGTCGGCGACGACCGGGTGCCGGAAGACGTCGCCGACGGGGATCGCCGCCCCGCTGCGGGCGTTGAGGCGGGCGGTGAGCATGGCGGCGCGCAGGGAGTGCCCGCCGAGCGCGAAGAAGTCGTCCTCGGCGTGGACCTGCGCGGTGAGGTCCAGGACCTCGGCGTAGATCTCGGCGACGAGCTGCTCGGCCGCGGTCTGCGGGGCCCGGCCCTGCCCGGCGGGGCGCTGCTCGGCGCCGGGGTGGGGGAGGGCTTTGCGGTCGATCTTGCCGTTGGGGGTGAGGGGGAGTGCGGTGAGCGCGATGTAGGTGGTGGGGACCATGTAGCCGGGGAGCAGGGCGGCCAGGTGGGTCTTCAACTCGGCGGGGTCGGGGGCGGGGTGGTCGGGGACGTAGTGGGCGAGGAGGTTCTCGTCGTGGACGGTGACGACGGCCTGGCGGATGCGGGGGTGGGTTTCGAGGGCGGTGGCGATCTCGCCGGGTTCGATGCGGTGGCCGCGGAGTTTGATCTGGTCGTCGGTGCGGCCGTGGTAGTCCAGGGTGCCGTCCGGGAGGCGGCGGACGATGTCGCCGGTGCGGTAGAGGCGCTGCCTGTGGTGGGTGGTGAAGCGCTGGGCGGTCAGGTCGGGGCGGTGGTGGTAGCCGTCGGCCAGTCCGGTGCCGCCGATGAGGAGTTCGCCGGGGACGCCGATGGGGGCGGGGGTGCCGTGGGTGTCCAGGACGCGGACGGTGGTGTTGGCGATCGGGGTGCCGATGGTGACACGGGCCGGGTTTTCGGGGATGTCGCAGGCGGTGGACCAGATGGTGGTCTCGGTGGGGCCGTACATGTTCAGCAGCCGGTCCACCCGGGCGCGTAGCGCGGATGCCAGGGCCAGGGGGAGGGGTTCGCCTCCGCACAGCGCGGTGACCGGTGGCAGGTCGCCGGTCATGAGGAGGCGCCAGCCCGAGGGGGTGGCCTGGATGTGGGTGACGCCTTCGTCGCGGACCAGGGCGGCCAGCGCGGTGGCGTCGCGGCTGGTGGGGGT
>NZ_JBSGHL010000148.1:0-1843 GCF_053604375.1 Streptomyces sp. NPDC004031
GGCGACGACCTCGACTTCCACCCCGCACCGTACGAGCACCACAGCCCCGGCCCCCGCACGGGCGACCTCCCCTGGCCCGGCACCAACCTGTCCGGATAAACGGAAAAACAGGGAAAACCGGAACTCCCGGAACGACTTGGGAGCAGTCTAGATCACTCCCACTCACTCATCAATGAGCCTTGTAACACTTTGATTTTAATGATTTTTATACAGGTCACTTTTTCCGATGCCACGCGAAATACCACGTTAAAAAATTGCCCGTTTCTGCCTGTAGTTGCCGGATACTGCTAGACCATCAGACCCACCCGATGCTTCTAAGGAACGCATAGGACGCGCACGCCGCAGCCACACAAGCGCATATCGCGCCTCGCCCATTCATACGCCCGATACGCTGCAACTCTCCGATGAAGGTGTCGATGTTGTTCGGCACTTGGATCAGCGCGGACCAAAGCCAGAACACAGCAGCCCCAAGCGAGGCCACCGCGCCAACGATGCCAACCGCGATGTCAAGTTTCGTCATCACGCCAGCGTACCAGCAAACAGGTCGGCAGACTCGCCACGCCTCTCAAGCACCTGCTCGACACCCTTCTGGAACGCCTGCTCGATCCGCTCGCTGGCGATCTTGAAATAGCCTGCGTCCTGCTCCATGCCGATGAACTTCCGCCCCGTGTTCGCGCACGCAACGCCGGTCGTGCCGCTTCCCATGCAGTTGTCCAGCACCGTTTCACCTTCGTTGGTATAGGTGCGAATTAGGTACTCGCAAAGCCCCACCGGCTTCTGAGTTGGGTGGACAGACTTCACAGAACTTCCGGCGTTTGAAAATTTCAAAAGCGTCTTCGGATACCAAGTGTCGTAAACCTTGTCTGTGCTCACCGCCCTCTGCATGCCGCCCATAATTTCCGTTCTGGCGTATTCCGTCTTGCCGCGTCGCTCAATCTTGTCTGCCGGGCGGGGAATCATGATCGGGAAATACCTGTGCGGCTGCTCACTAAAAACGCTTACGCATTCCGTTTGCTGCATGGGCCGTTTTTTTGCAACCAGATGCCCGCGAGCTGTCACCTTGTCCCATGTCCAATCATAGCGATAGGCTCGCAAATTACTAAGCCGCATGTGGCTTGAAAATGGTTCCGATCCGAACAGCACAATAGCGGCGTTAGGCTTCACCACGCGCCGGTATTGCTCCCACAGTTTATCGAACGGTATTACGACATCCCACTTACAAGCAGTGGTGCCATATGGCAAATCACAAAGGACCATGTCAACGCTTGCATCTGGGATCGACTTCATGAGTTCAAGGCAATCGCCTTGATACAGACTGAACGGCTTTTTTTGGAATTCTTGTGCGTCGTTAAACATTTCAAGCAATCGGTGATGTGATTGCTCAATCGTGACCTGCGCAAGAAGGCAGGCATTCTCGCGTTTTCCGAAACGACGTAGCCATTGATGATGCAACTAATTCGTCAACAGGGCAGCATCGAAAGGCGGCTTTTTGGCGAGTTCTGCGCATGGTATCGGACGATCTGACTTTTCTTCACCAGATCAAACGTTTGCGTCGATCCGGTTGGATCGGGAATGGCATGGAGCGATGCCATACGGCCCTTCCGATACCACGATTTGAAGGTGTTGTTTTTGAGGCTCGAACCGTTGCTGGGCAAGGCTCTGAGCGATTTCGATACCACGCGAAACCGAGTCATCAATGAGGGGCATCGCAGCGCTCGCGGCGAACGGCGAAATCCATACCTTCAGCCATGCCATGAATAAAAAGTGCTTGACCGTGCTTTTCGGCCCCGAAGCCGCCGCTCACGTTAGTTCGCCCACCTTATTGATGATGCGAAAAAGCCCG
>NZ_JBSGHL010000149.1:0-1837 GCF_053604375.1 Streptomyces sp. NPDC004031
CGTCCGCGAGGATGCGTTCGGGGGCCACCACCAGCACCGCGTCGTACTCCAGGCCCTTGGTCTGCGACGGCGGCACCGCGCCGGGCACCCCCGGTCGACGTCGTGCCCGGTGAGGCACTGGCGGAGGATACGAGATTCGAACTCGTGAGGGGTTGCCCCCAACACGCTTTCCAAGCGTGCGCCCTAGGCCTCTAGGCGAATCCTCCGTGGGGAACAGTACAAGACGGATGGGGGTGGGAGCGAACTCGTTCGGGGGTGGGGGGATCGGGTAGGGTGGGCGTAGCCCCTCACGTGGCGCTATCTCGCTGAACTCCCCCAGGGCCGGAAGGCAGCAAGGGTAGGTGGGCTCTGGCGGGTGCGTGGGGGGTCTTTGTGTGGGTGGGGACGGTTGTCGGTGGGCGCGGCTAGGCTCGTGGTGTGTCGCTCGCCCTGTATCGCCGCTATCGCCCCGAGACCTACGCCGAGGTCATCGGGCAGGAGCATGTCACCGACCCGTTGCAGCAGGCCCTGCGGAACAACCGGGTCAATCATGCGTACCTGTTCAGCGGGCCGCGCGGGTGCGGGAAGACGACCAGTGCGCGGATCCTCGCGCGGTGTCTGAACTGTGAGCAGGGGCCGACGCCCACGCCCTGCGGGGAGTGCCGGTCGTGCCGGGACCTGGCCAGGAACGGGCCGGGGTCGATCGACGTCATCGAGATCGACGCCGCCTCGCACGGTGGTGTCGACGATGCCCGTGACCTGCGGGAAAAGGCGTTCTTCGGGCCCGCGGGCAGCCGGTACAAGATCTACATCATCGACGAAGCCCATATGGTCACCTCGGCCGGCTTCAACGCGCTGCTCAAGGTCGTCGAGGAGCCTCCGGAGCATCTGAAGTTCATCTTCGCCACCACCGAGCCCGAGAAGGTCATCGGGACGATCCGGTCCCGGACGCACCACTACCCCTTCCGGCTCGTGCCGCCCGGGACGCTGCGGGACCACCTCGCCGAGGTCTGCCGGCAGGAGGACATCGCCGTCGAGGACGGGGTCTTCCCGCTGGTCGTACGGGCCGGGGCCGGGTCCGTACGCGACTCGATGTCGGTCATGGACCAGTTGCTCGCCGGGGCCGGGGCGGACGGTGTGACGTATGCCATGGCCACCGCGCTGCTCGGGTACACCGACGGGGCGCTGCTCGACGATGTCGTCGACGGCTTCGCCGCCGGGGACGGGGCCGCGGTCTTCCAGGTCGTCGACCGGGTCATCGAGGGCGGGCACGACCCGCGGCGCTTCGTCGCCGACCTGCTGGAGCGGCTGCGCGACCTGGTCATCCTCGCCGCTGTGCCGGACGCCGCCGAGAAGGGGCTCATCGACGCCCCGCGGGACGTCCTGGAGCGTATGCAGGCGCAGGCCTCGGTCTTCGGCGCCGCCGAACTGAGCCGCGCCGCCGACCTGGTCAACGCCGGGCTGACGGAGATGCGCGGGGCGACCTCGCCGCGGTTGCAGCTGGAACTCATCTGCGCGCGCGTGCTGCTGCCCGCCGCCTACGGCGACGAGCGGTCCGTCCAGGCACGCCTGGAGCGGCTGGAGCGGGGCGGCGCCTTCACCGGCGGGGCCGGTGGTGGCGGCTATCCGGCTGCCGCCGCGCCTCCGCCGGTCGCCCCGCCTGCCCCTGCGGCCCCTCCCGCGCCCGTCGCGCAGCCCGCGCCCGCCGTCCCTCCCGTGCCCGCGGCCCCGCCGCCGGTCGCCCCGCCGCCCGTCGCCCCGCCGGCCTCCGCGCCCGCGCCCGTACCCCCCGCCGACGACGAACAGCACGACCGCCATCCCCCACACACGCATCATGCCCGGCACGCTACTCCCGCCC
>NZ_JBSGHL010000150.1:0-1813 GCF_053604375.1 Streptomyces sp. NPDC004031
GCGCGCTGCGAGATTCGGCGCGCGGGACACGACTTCGACGGGCGGCCCGCCGACGTGCATCACTAATCGCCTCGCGCCGGACAACCGCGTGGAGAAGCGGTTACACAAAACGCCACGGCATGCCGTGGCGTTTTGTTTTGCGGGTGCGGCGAAAGGCGGGGACGCACGGGGCGATCGTGCAGTGTGCGGTGACGGACACAAAGCACGCGTCGGCTTGTGACGGGCCGGCGCTTACTGCATGGTGCGTAAGGGGCCGCTTCATACCATCAAAATGTGCAGCACTGCGTGGCGGCTGGCGACCAAGGCCTCATTTCACTTGGCAAGGACATTCATGCGGGCAACCGGGAAGAAAGTCGATTTCTACTCGTCGGCCATTATCCGGCACACCGCTCAAGTGATGCGACTTATAAAGCCTGGCGTCGACGTCGATAGGTGCTCGACCAAGCCCCAATGTGACCAGAAGCCCCTTGATACTTTCCGCGCGTTGTTGAGCCAGCACGTGCGGCTGTCTTTCGTCAGCTTCGGCAAGGCCACCGACAGACGTACGATCGAGATTGGGATATTTAAGTTGAAGGTCTATCGCCCAATTGGCCAGCCTTGTGATCTCATCGCCGGACACCTTGGCAGAATCTCTTTCAAACGAAACATCAAGCGTATGGACTGGGGAGCAGGCGAATGTCGCTGCCGAGAAAAATGCGAGTGCGATATATGCTGGCCCTTTTACCATATCAACTTTCCGTTGGACCCAACCAGATTCAACCAGGATCGCGCTGCCACACTGCCCCTAATCCTCATAGATAATATACCCGGCAATGCTATCCGCATTATTGATTGCGAGATCAGGCCGCGTCCGAGCCAATACCAAGCACTTGCGCATGAAATATTGATGATCCTGAGCGCCAAAAGTGTCGGAGAAGTGAGTGCACTCATGAATCAGTGTCGATAGCATCGAGTCCTTCGCACTGGATATGGGGCGCATCCCACAAAATTTTTCGTGGATACAAATAGTATGTGTAGCGGTGTCAGGGGCGCAAACATGAGCGACGGCACCATCAGGGTCCTTGTTATTCGGCGTACAACCAAGATATCGATCAAGCTCCTCTGATTGACGAACAAAGTTTCCAGGCTTGAGATCGCGCATCACCCGACTTACTCGTGCGAGGCCGACTGTCAGACTTTGCCGAATCGCTTCATCGCTTGAGCCAAACCACGTTGCGACGCGTTGACGTTCGACCGCCCCCCACTTGCGCAAGTCTACGAGCCGTACATCAATCATTTGTACCGCTCTATCGCGTAACGTTAGAACCATACGGCGAAATTCCGCATCAGTCATGTTTGGGCAGATGGGTGGCCCGTTCGATACCAATGCTTCGATTAACGAACCTTCTTTCGTGTCCGTCATCGCCTCTGCAATCGCCACACGATCGCCGTCACTCATTCTGTTTCTCCGATGACCTCCAGCTTTACCGATTCAGCATCCGGCGTGATCACTCGCACGGTATGTCCCTGCGCATCGGTAATCCCTGAAGCCAGCACGTCGCCGCGGCAATTTGTGATCCAATACCGCACGCCCACAACAGGTTTCCTGGACTTCTTGTTGCGAATAACGAACTGCTGATCGTGGACTGCCGCGCCTCTTCTTATAGGGGCGACGCCTAAGCCATGCTTCCCCGTCAACCGCGCCACCTCGTCTGCGGCAAAGGTCATCTTCATGCCGCGCTCGGCATAGAAAACAGGTGGCGGCTTGCAATCGCAGACGTTGATATCACCACTCAACGCCCACGGTTTGCCGTTTGGCCCTGTGCCCGGCCAG
>NZ_JBSGHL010000151.1:0-1733 GCF_053604375.1 Streptomyces sp. NPDC004031
CCTAGTGCTCTGACCGGGAAGGTTCACCGGGTTGACTGTTCCGGCGGTTGGATGTGCGGCGACGTCCGTTGATCCGACCGTTGGGGTGTTGTGTGTCCGAGCCTGTTCGTGTGCGCAGGTTGACTGATCAGGAGGGGCAGAAGCTGCAACAGATCGTGCGTCGGGGTAGCACCAGTTCGGTGCGGTACCGGCGCGCGATGATGCTGCTGGCCTCGGCCGCCGGGAACCGGGTGCCGCTGATCGCCCAGCTGGTGCAGGCCGACGAGGACACCGTCCGCGACGTGATCCACCGGTTCAACGGGACCGGCACGGCCTGCCTGGACCCTCGGTGGGCGGGAGGCCGTCCCCGCCTGCTCAGTCCTGACGAGGAGGACTTCGTCGTGGCGACGGCCACCACCCGCCCGACCAAGCTCGGCCAGCCCTTCACCCGCTGGTCCATCCGCAAACTCGCCGCCTACCTGCGGAAAGTCCACGGGCGAGTGATCCGTATCGGCCGCGAGGCATTACGGTGCCTGCTCGCCCGCCGCGGCATCACATTCCAGCAGACCAAGACGTGGAAGGAGTCCCCGGACCCGGAACGCGACGCCAAGCTCGACCGCATCGAAGAGGTCCTGGAGCACTTCCCCGACCGCGCGTTCGCGTTCGACGAGTTCGGCCCGCTCGGCATCCGCCCCACCGCCGGAGCCGGCTGGGCTCCCGCCGGTCGCCCCGAACGGCACCCCGCGACTTACCACCGCACCCACGGAGTCCGCTACTTCCACGGCTGCTACTCCATCGGCGACGACACCCTGTGGGGCGTCAACCGGCGCAAGAAGGGCGCCGCGAACACCCTGGCCGCACTGAAGTCGATCCGCGCGATGCGCCCGGACGGCGCCCCGATCTACGTGATCCTCGACAACCTGTCCGCCCACAAGGGCGAGCACATCCGGCGCTGGGCGATCAAGAACCGGGTCGAGCTGTGCTTCACCCCTACCTACGCGTCCTGGGCCAACCCGATCGAGGCCCACTTCGGACCCTTGCGGCAGTTCACCATCGCCAACTCCCACCACCCCAACCACACCGTGCAGACCCGCGCCCTGCACGCCTACCTGCACTGGCGCAACAACAACGCCCGCCACCCCGACGTCCTCGCCGCCCAGCGACGCGAACGCGCCCGCATCCGGAGCGAGAAAGGCATCCGCTGGGGCGGGCGGGCGCTGACGACCGCAGCCTGATCCGAGTAGGCGCCTGCGGGGTCACTCCGTCAGTGCCGTGCAGAGGGCACCGAACAGCTCACGAAGTTCAGAGGCATCTATCGGACTGATCTCCATCTGCATGTGGCACACGTCATCGTCACCGTGCGGGGTGAGCCACACGAAGGAGGCGAAACCGTCCCCGACGGGCGTCATTGTCAGGGCCAGCGGATTGTTGCGACCGGGGGTCACCGCCTCGGAGAAGCTTCCGCCTGACGGCGCGCGCAGATGAGAGAGCACCCGCGTGGCGAAGTCCACGACCTCAGCGCTGCTGAGGTACCCACTGAAGTCGGCTGTCAGACATGTGCACCAGTCGGCGGTGACACGCCAACTGTTCTCCTCGACGCGAGCCAGCTCCACCCACGCATTGTCGCCCTCAAGGCGTATCCCCGGCTGTTCCACCATCGGCCTCCTGTCCGTGCCTGAGCCCAAGATCCTATGGGGGACCTCGCTATCCGCACAGTGATCGCCTCGGCGAACCTTCCCGGTCAGAGCACTAGC
>NZ_JBSGHL010000152.1:0-1668 GCF_053604375.1 Streptomyces sp. NPDC004031
GCGAAAGATGGTCAAAAATTGTCATGCCCAGTCGAATTCCGCACAACATATTACTAATTGCTTTCACTTTGAATTATTGAATTATTAGCCAAAATTTTCCAAGCGAAATTATCTCGTTAAATCAATACATGGCGGGACACCCACTCAAAAAGAAGCGGTGTAGATCAGAATCCCACCAAGACCGATCACGCCGGCCGTCAGTCATCTAATGCGAAGCAGCAGCTTGGTCGACGCAAAATCAACACTATCGAAAATTGTTAATTGTTAAATGGAGTCCTAAAATATCGAATGCTTGCAAACCTTACGAAGATTCGCGTGGTGTTGTATCCAACTGACGGCACTTGACTTCACATTGAAACTCATATGCGCATGAGCGCTCTCGCACGACTGCTTGATTTCTCGGCCAATGAAACGACGATGGCAGGCAGATCCGATAATGGCCCACAGCGGTGCACGCACTTCCTTTTCATCTGGGCACTGCTCAGTGATGCGGCCGGAATCAACCAGACCTGGCGAGGCAGCAGCGAGCCCGGATGACAACTCTGACGTTAACGGACTCTGGAACTCATGAACCTGACGCAGTATTCGCGGCTCGCAATTCGGAGTAGAGAGCGCCGCTTGCCTGAAGTATCCTCGTCATGTTCCAGTGGACGGAGGATGACTCGGATGTTGATTCGCGTAGAAGGTCGACAAGTTAAGCTATTGCGGACTGAGCGGTCTGCTCAGACACATCGGATCCACGAGGTCGCAATCCGCACGTTTCGGATCGATCGTCCGCTGCTCGTTGAACTGCTCGAACGTCTCGACCGGGACGAATGCCTTGTACTCGATCAATGGCTTGAAGCGCATACCCAAGAACTCGTCCAAATCGATGCACACTCCATCATCGAGCACGCACCTGTGCAATTAGAGGCACTGGTCGCTGCGCTCGACGCCGCCGCGGAAACGCTGTGTCCAGCAGCAGCAGATGCGCTCCGGGAACAGTTACACTTGATCGCGCGTTCACTGCACACTGGCGGGCACCCCAGACCCGTGTCACGGCGACGCGGTACCACATCGTTTCCAGGGCAGCGAGATCTCGTCGACGAGCTCGCCCCCGATGTCGCCCAAGAGCTCGCGCAAGACCAGAGGGAAAGTCATTTCCTGACGTAATCCAATACCAGCAGTTGGCCACATCGGACACCTTCCGGCCCTGGAACAGCCACTCGATCTCCGGCACCCACTCTGTGACAATCCGGCTACGGACCTCGTTGGAGACATGAACAGGAATCGAGATTTCTCGCCACCCTTCGGGATTGAAATCAGAGGGCTGAGTGCGGCCGCGGGTATCGATTCCGACCTCCTGACGAAGCATACTAGATCTACGCGTCACGTGCATAGGGCGATTCTGTCATGGCCGGAAGAAACCGTGTTTTCTGTGCGACTCATCCGCTGTCGATTCCTTCCTGCGATAACTGACAGGTATCGTCCGATGATCAGTTATTCTAAGATAAATACAAAGAAGTTCGATCGCACCTGATATGTAAGCTGACAAACCCCAAAGCAGCATTCGGCCAATCGGCCTCGCAAAGAACTGCACGAGAGGGAGGGAGAGGTGTGCAGGTGAAGTTGGTACCTTTCCAGTATTCGATTTTTGAGACGCGTACACGATACGCAATCTTCGATATC
>NZ_JBSGHL010000153.1:0-1612 GCF_053604375.1 Streptomyces sp. NPDC004031
GTCCGTACGAAGGGCCTCTGCCGACTCTGGAAGGTTTTGCGGAGTACTCGTAGTAGTGCGGGCGTGACTTGCCTTGCCTACGGTTATGAGGTGGGTGGATTGCCCCTGTTCGCGGGCGTTCGAGGCGCGTTGCTATACTCGTGCGGCGGCTGCGAAGTGCTTCCAACTCGTTTGCTGACATCATTCCCCCAAGTGAACGCCCATCAAAAGATACATAAGTATCGTCTGACGATACCCGACTCTACAGGACTCAAATGGCTGACGCAAGTAGTCCAAACAAAGACCGCTACCGGCGCGCTGCTGCGGCGATGCTTCGCTCGGAGCTGACTCTACGAGGAATAACGTACAGGGCGCTCGCCGAGCGACTGAATGAACGACGGCCCGGCGCAGAGACCGAAACGACAATCAAACTGAAGCTTTCGCGAGGGTCGTTCCAGGCTGCGTTCTTGTTCGAGTGCCTGGATGCAATCGGTGCCGATACCGTAGTGGTGCCAGTGCGCACTCTGCTACAGGACGGTCTGTAAGGTTGCGCAAGCGGTTCCCGGCACGGGGCATCATCGTCTCCGTCCTCGCGCAACGTCTGTGGTCTGTATGGACAGGCCAACTTAATTTCAGGAGCCCCCGTAAGGGGGCCTCCTTCTCGCACTAGTGCTTTCGTAGCGAATACGCGTGAATGGGGCCAGAGTGCCTTTGCGCTTTGCCTGTTCGCGAAATGCCTTCGGCGCGTGGCCCCACGTCCAACGCCTACAGCCGCCACTGTTCAGTTAAATTTCGTCAGTTCTACGCTATGGTGTGGCTGGGTTGCTTCCAGATAATTTTTCAATTCTTCCTCCGCTAGCTTTCGGTGCCGAACGGCTGACTGAATCAATTTCGATGTGGGATGCCGGTCAAGCATACCCGCCGACGCGGTTTCAGTAGGCACAACCATAACGCCGTAAGGAATCAAATAGCGGTAGCGTTCCTTAAATCGCTCGGGGCTGGTGCGGGTAGTGCCTGCTTTCTCGCGATAATATCCATTGATGGTCTCGTCGGGATTAATGTAGAACAACTCGTCAACTAATACGGCGGCGTCCTCATCCCATCCCTCGGTCGACTTTCGAGTTGTTTTTTCGCCTTCCCTGTTTGTGTATGAAAATGGCTTGTCTGGCCCGAACAACAGGATAAAGAAATTTTTATAAGGGTGGTTGCTGTTGCGGTAGATGATGAGGCAATCTACGGTCATTTCAATTTGCTCGTTGAAAAGCCACCGCCTCTCTCCTAAATGATTTATGCCCGTCAGGGTATTGTCGCCACCGTCTGCGAGAATGTACCAAAACTCCTCAAGAGTGCAATTTTCTTTGAACTTGTTGAGAAAGTTGAAAATGCTTTCTTCATCATTGACGGCAACGGTTGTGCGAATCGACGGGAACGAATATCTAATTGCGTCGTCGAATTCATCTATTTTGTCCAGCGTATGCCGTTTTGGATTTCTGATGCTGTCGACGAAATTTTTGACTTCGACAATAGTTTGTAGGCGGTCGGATGCGCGATGGCGGAGTGCCTTATCGACAAACGAGTCTATAATTGACGAAAAATCTACGGGGGAGTCGGAGTGAAAACGCCTTCTTCCGAC
>NZ_JBSGHL010000154.1:0-1611 GCF_053604375.1 Streptomyces sp. NPDC004031
CACCACGGCATCCAGCACCTCGCTACCGAACACGCCGTCACCGCCTACCTCGAACTCGGCCCCGACCCCGTCCTCACCGCCAACATCACCACCACCGTCGGCAGTACCGACACAGGCGACCAGGCTGTGGCTGTCGCCGCTCTGCGCAAGGGCAGGCCCGAGGACGAGACGTTCCTCACCGCCCTCGCCCACCTGTGGACCACCGGAACCCCCATCACCTGGGACCACGCCCCGGCCCTCACCGGCGGCCGCACCACCGACCTGCCCACCTACGCCTTCCAGCACCAGCGGTACTGGCTCGAAGCCCCCGCGGTTGCCGGAGACGTGGCCGGTCTCGGCCAGGCCGACGCCGGACACGGACTCCTCGGTGCGGCCGTGGACCTGGCCGACGAAGGCGGTGCCGTCCTCACCGGCAGGCTGTCCCTCGCGGCCCAGCCCTGGCTGGCGGATCACATGGTCCTGGGCAGTGTCCTGCTGCCCGGCACCGCGTTCGTGGACCTGGCCGTCGCGGCCGGCGACCGCCTGGGCGCCGGACACCTCGAAGACCTCACCCTGCATGCCCCGTTGGTGATCACCGACGGCCAGGCCGTCCAGTTGCAGGCCACCCTCACCCCGGACGACGGCGGATACGCGCTGGCCGTGCACTCCCGGCCCGACGACGGGAACGGCCCCTGGGTCCGGCACGCCACCGGCCGCCTCACCGCCGGGGCACCCGAACCCGCCCCGTCCGGCAGCACCTGGCCCCCCACCGACGCCCGACCCGTCGACCTCGACGGTCTCTACGACCGCCTCGCCGCCCGGGGCTATGAGTACGGGCCGCTGTTCCAGGGTCTGCGTGCTGCGTGGCGTCACCCGGACGGGGGTGTCTCCGCCGAGATCACCCTGCCCGCCGATGACACCGCCACCGACACCACCGGGTTCGGTATCCACCCGGCCCTCCTGGACGCGGCCCTGCACGCCCTCCTGCTCACCGAGGAGGAGAGCGCCGCCGCGCAGGAAGGGGCCAAGCCGCCCGTACTGCTGCCGTTCGCGTGGAGCGGGGTCACCCTCCACGCCACCGGCGCGACCACCCTGCGGGTCCGCTGGACGACCACCGGGGAGAACACCCACGCCCTCACCGCCACCGACCCCACCGGCACACCCGTCATCACCGCCGACGCCCTCACCCTCCTGCCCACCACCACCGTCCAGACCACCACCCACAGCAACGACCTCTACCAGCTCACCTGGACCCCCACCCCCGACACCGCCGAGACCGACGCCCGTGAGCTGGTGGTCCTGGGTGTCGAGACCTTCGGCCTGACCGGCGTGGCCGTCCACAGCACCCTCGACGACGTCCCTGCGAACGCCCACGTGCTGCTCACCGTTCAGCCCTCACCCCCGGACGCCGACCCCGGTCACACCCACACGGTCCTCACCGACACCCTGGCCGTCCTCCAGGCATGGCTGGCGCACCCCGGCCACACCGACGGACACCTGACCGTCATCACCCGCCACGCCGTCACAACCCACCCCACCGACCCCGCCCCCGACCTCACCGCAGCAGCCGTCTGGGGCCTGGTCCGCACCGCACAGACAGAACACCCCGACCGCCTCACCCTCCTCGACCTC
>NZ_JBSGHL010000155.1:0-1549 GCF_053604375.1 Streptomyces sp. NPDC004031
CCTTCCACTACCTGGTCAACGACGTGCACTCGCTGGCCAAGGAGCTGCGGGCCGAGAAGCATCCGCTCAACACCGTGCTCGTCCTGCGCGCCGCGGACAGGCCGTGAGTGTGTTCGCCCAGATCGTATCGGTTCCCCTGTTTCTGTCGGTGTGGGGCGCGGCGAAATACGGCGAATGGATACTGATCTCGACGATTCCGACCTACCTCGCTTTGAGTGATCTGGGCTTGTCGACCGTTGCGGCGAACGAGATGGACCAGCGGGCAGCGGTCGGAGATCACGAACGCCTTCAGGTGATTTACCGGACGCTCGCTGCCACGGTCGCCATGTTCGTGCTCATCGTGCTGATCGTGTCGGGCGCGGCGTGGTGGGTCCTGGGTTCGGGCGGCCACGTGTTCCGGTACATGACGGGGGACGAGGTCAGGTTCGTCGCGTTGATTCTGATCGGAGACGTATGCCTGAGCGTGCTGTATGGCCCCCAGACAGCCGCGTTGCGAAGCGCCAATTGCTATGCACTGTCGGTCGGCATTCTGAACGTGACGCGTTTTGTCGCGCTGGCGTTCGGGCTGGTTGCGCTGGTGATATTCAAGACACCGATTGCCGTCGCCACCGGCATGCTCCTCGCGCGCATTGCCGGCTTCGTCGCGCAGCACGTCGTGAAGAAACGCTATTGCCCGTGGGCCACGCTATTTCCATTGACGATCGACTGGGGCTGGCTCAGGAAATCTCTGGTTCCGTCCCTGGCGTTCCTCGGATTCCCGCTCAGCAACGGGCTGAATTTCCAGGGAATCCTCTGGGTGATCGGGACGGCACTCGGCCCGGCACAGGTGGCGGCGTTTTCGACGATGCGAACGCTTACGCGAGTCGCCGTGCAAATGATGAACCTGTTGTCCAACTCGGTCTGGTCGGAAGTGTCGAAGCTTGCCGCGGTGGGGAGAAAGGCGGACGTCATACGTATCAAGCGCAGACTGACGATCGTGACCGTGGTTGTCGCGGGCGCGGTCGGTGTCGCAATGAGCGCATACGGAGAGCGGTTTTATACCGCTTGGACCGGCAAGCACGTCGTTTTCGATTCGACGCTGTTCGACATCCTGTTGCTCTCGATGGTCGCGAATTCGCTGTGGCAATCCGCGTCCATCTTCGTGATTGCGATCAATCGCCATATCCGCTTTGCGTTTGCCTATTTGTTTGCCGCCGGCATGACGATCGTTGTCGGACTGTTGGCTGTGCGGCATGGGGGAATCGTATCCGTCGCGATCTGTCTGCTGGGCCTCGACGTATTCCTGGTTCTCTTCGGCGAATACGAGGTATTTCAAGAGTATCGCGAGAAGGAATATGAAGGTTCTGTTCTTGATCGGTAGCATCGGCGATTACCATACCGCGCGTTTGAACGATGCGCAGCGCCGTCTCGTGCAGGCGAACGTCGAATTTCGCGTGCTGGTGATGAATCGCAAATCGTCCGATTACCTCCATCGAGACGCAGGGCACTCCGGGTGCGATGCGCCACGCCGCCCACTCCAGGTCCTCCTCCGAGGACCAGTCGGCCAGCA
>NZ_JBSGHL010000156.1:0-1499 GCF_053604375.1 Streptomyces sp. NPDC004031
GGTTCAGGCTCCTTCCTGCTGAGCGTGCTCACGTTGTCGCATGACCCGGTCGCGGCCTTCTACTCACCACTGACGCGTGCCTGGGAGCCAATGCTCGGCGCCTTCCTCGCGCTCAGGCACCACGTTGTCGGCGGGCGGACATCGTCTGTCGACTCGGCGAAAGCGAAAGCGAAAGCGAAAGCAGGTATCGGTATCGCACTGCTGGCTGGCGCCATCGCCGTCATGAACCCAACCCTGCCATTTCCGGGTGGGTGGGCGCTCGTGCCGACGGTTGCGGCGTACTTGTTGATCGACGCCGGTTCCAGCGCGCCGTTCGCACAGAGCGTGCTATGCAGCCGGCCGCTGGTAATGGTCGGTCTCATCAGCTACCCGCTCTATTTGTTTCATTGGCCGATGCTGTCGGCGCTCCGGATCATGAGTAGCGGTACCGCGCCAGTGCTGTGGCGTGCCTTGGCGTTGCTGGCCTGCTTTCCACTCGCATTGTTGACGTATCTATATCTGGAAACACCGATCCGGAAATCCCGTTACCCGAGGCTGACCGTCGCAACGCTGCTCGCCCTGATGGCCGGATGCGCCTATGCGGGCTACAACGATTATTCACGAGGCGGCCTGGAGTTTCGCATGTCGCGAATGGTAGGCGCGTTTGCCGATGGGGTGGACTTCGACAGGGACCGGCTCTGGCGCCGCGGGCAATGCTATCTCGAAGGAGACGATCAAGGATTCAGCCCGGCTTGCGTGGACGGCGGATCGGGGCCTGTCGTCATGCTTTGGGGAGATTCGCGTGCCGCAGCGCTGTCTCCGGGCTTGCGCAGTGCGAGTGCCGAACGCGGTATTCGATTCGCGCAGTTCAGTACGTCCGGCTGCCCGCCACTCGTCGATGGCGGCGACAAGCGATGCAAGGAATCCAACGCCCAAGTGCTCGGCCTCGTGCAAACGATCAAACCAGCGACCGTGCTGCTGACGGCGAACTGGAGTTCTGATCGCCTGCATGCGCTTCCCGCTACGGTCAACGCGTTGCGTAGCTCTGGCGTCAGGCGGATCGTGCTGATCGGCCAGGTCGCCACTTGGCAGAGCTCGCTTCCCAAGCTGTACTGGCTTTACTGGCGCGAACATCACCAGACGCTGCCGTCGCGGACGACCTTCGGGCTCGATCCGGCATCGAAGCGCTACGATCAACAGGGCGCCGACGTCGCGAAGCAACTCGGAATCGAATATGTCTCGGCGTTCGATGCGATGTGCAACGCGCTAGGATGCATCACACGAACCGGCAGCGGTCGTGGCAGCATCGTGATGTTCGACGACTCGCACTTGACGCCGGCAGGCGCCGTCGCGGTGTCCGGCCGCATCGCGCCGGACCTGTTTTGAGCACGGCTGTTGCCACTGCTCACTCAACGACAAGGGCCGGCCGGCACCGATCGCGACAGCACCCGCCATCGCGACAGCAACTCGTCGCGATCCACGTAGCAGCCCTGCAGGTGCCGGCGGCCGGTAGACGGATC
>NZ_JBSGHL010000157.1:0-1495 GCF_053604375.1 Streptomyces sp. NPDC004031
CACGAAACCCCTGGAAGAAAAAGCTCGTTAGGCATCGAAATTTCGTGCTTGTTCTTCTATACCTTGTCACCGGTGGCCGGCGAGGAGATGTTGCGAAGCTGAAACTCGAGGACGTCGTCGGCGGCCCGGAGCCGTACATTCGATTCGACGCTCACACGAATGACCCGGACGACACACGAGTGGACGAGCCGAGGCTGAAGACCCAGCCTCGCGAATATCCCGTCCTTCAGAGAGTAGCGGAAATCACGGCAGAGTACATCCGCGAATACCGGGCACAAATCCCGAATGCGGCCGACAGCGAATACCTCTTCCTTGAGACCGTAGACGGCAATCCGCTGTCCAAGCGGACAATCAACGCCATTTTTCAGAAGCTGCAACATGCCGTCCCTGGACTCACGCCACACATTCTTCGTCACACGAACACCGAGAGACTGGTGAGAGATGCCAAGGCCCTTGGCTTGGCGGAGGAGGAAATGCTGCGAACCATCATGTATCTGAACGGTTGGCTCTCTAACAATGTTGCGACATATACGGCGAGGGAGCGCGAGGAAACCGCGCGAACCGTTGCCACCGCCCGACAAGCAAACTTCTTCGCAAAATGAACAATAACGCAGACTTTCTTGACGTCTACGGCAACCCGGTTGTAGTCGAACCTCATCGATGGACCATCGTTACATCGGTAGGAATCCGCAGACTACCGTGGACTTCGATTGACAGCGTTGGAGAGCCCTTGGCCTCGACTATCAGGGAGTACATCGGGAACCGCTTAACGACCGAATCACCAATCGACGCGCTGAACTGCCACACGAACCTGTCGGGTTTTGCTCGGTTCTGCAAAAGCAAACCAACGGCTCCGATGCACGCATCGGCGCTCGGGTATCTATCCCACCTGACCGCGCAAGGCAGGCGTTGGGAGTGGGCGCGGACCCGAGGCTACTACCGCTTCTTTGCCGAACGCTCCCACCCCGGCTTCGACCGTCAGGCGTTAACAACGATAAATCGAGTCGTGGTCGGTGGAAATCGAAAGGGCGGACCGGTCAGAGATGGTCATCCTCTTACAGGACCGCTCACTCGTGAAGAGTCCCTTTTGTGGAGGAATGCAATCCTCAGCGACGACGACGACACATACGAAGCAGTCCGAGAGCGAGGAGTCGCGATGCTGACGACCATCCTCGGGTTGCGCCCGACTAGCATCATCCATTTGATGGAATCCGACCTGGTTCGGGATGTCGTCATCGACGATATGCCGTTCGCGTTCGCCCTTGACATCGCACGCGCCAAAAAGCGGGCAGCCCCGAGGAAGCTCCTCCGACGCATAGGAATTCATCCTCAGTTGGCGGACATTCTTCATACGCTCATTCAGTTCAACCACAACAGGCACCCCGAGCCTACCTCTGCGGCGGACCGCCCGCTCTTCTACGCGCCGAAGGGCAATCAAGACTTCGGCGCGGCAGGATGGAGCGAAAGCTCAGTGGGTATAGCTGCCATACTGCAG
>NZ_JBSGHL010000158.1:0-1457 GCF_053604375.1 Streptomyces sp. NPDC004031
AGTCCGGGGCCGGAGATGCACAGTTCGCCGGGGGTGCCGGGGGGTACGGGTTCGTCGTGGGGGCCGAGCAGGGTGATGCGGGTGTCGGCGATGGGGCGGCCGATGGGGGGTCGGCCGGTGGTGGGGTGGGTGAGTTCTGCGGCGGTGGCGATGACGGTGGCTTCGGTGGGGCCGTAGGTGTTGACCAGGCGGATGCGGTCGGCGAAGTGGTGGTGCCAGCGGGTGAGGGCGGTTTCGTGGGCTTGTTCGCCGCCGAGGATGACCAGGCGGAGGGTGGTGGGCCAGGGGGTGGTGTGGATGTCGTCGACGAGGTGGTGCCAGTAGGCGGTGGGCAGGTCGAGGACGGTGGTGCCGGTGAGGTGGTCGGTGAGGGTGAGGGGGCCGTCGGGGAGGAGGGTGATGCGGGCGCCGGAGGCGAGGGCGGGGAAGATTTCTTCGACGTGGGTGTCGAAGCTGTGGGAGGCGAACTGGACGATGCGGTCGCCGGGGCCCAGTTGGTAGTGGTGGCGCATCCAGGTGGTGCGGGTGGCGAGGGCGGTGTGGGGGACGGTGACGCCTTTGGGGGTGCCGGTGGAGCCGGAGGTGTAGATGAGGTAGGCGGTGTCGGTTGTGGTGGTGGGTGTGGTGGTGGTGCCGGGTGTGGGTCCGTCGGGGGTGAGGACGAGGGCGGCGCCGCTGTCGTGGGTCATGTAGTCGAGGCGGGCCTGGGGGTAGTCGGGGTCGAGGGGGAGGTAGGCGCTGTGGGCGTACCAGGTGGCGATCATGGCGGTGATGGCGTCGGGGGTGCGGCCCAGGCGGATGCCGATGACGGTGTGGTGGGGGAGGGTGGTGGCCAGGTGGCGGGCGCGGGTGTCGAGCTGGGCGTAGGTGAGGTGCTGGTCGCCGCAGGTCAGGGCGATGGCGTCGGGCCTGAGGCGGACCTGTTCGGCGAACTGGTCGAGGAAGGTGGGGGTTTCGGCGAGGTGCGGGCCGTCGAGGACGGTGGTGTCGTCCGGGCTGAGGATCGGGACGGCGGCGAAGGGTGTGGTGGTGTGGTCGGGCAGGGCGCGTAGCAGGCGGGCGAAGCGCTCGGTCATCCGCTCGATCGTGGCCGCGTCGAAGATCTCCGCGTCATAGACGAGCGAGAGCACCAGCTCGGGACCGTCGTGCCAACCCTCCATCATCAGGTCGAACTTGGCCTGTCCGAAGCCCCCGTCCAGGTCGGTGGTGTGCAGCCGGGTGAAGCCCTCCACGTCGTGGTCCGCACCCTGCGTGTGGAGGATGGCCATGGTCTGGAAGAGGGGGGTGCGGGCGGGGTCGCGCACGACGCGCAGGCGCGCGGCCAACTCCTCGAAGGGGATGCCCTGGTGGGCGAAGGCGGCGAGGACGTCGTCGCGGGTGCGGTCGAGGAGGGTGCCGAGGGTGGGGTTGTCGGTGAGGTCGGCGCGCAGGACGAGGACGTCGGTGAGGTAGCCGAT
>NZ_JBSGHL010000159.1:0-1451 GCF_053604375.1 Streptomyces sp. NPDC004031
GACCACGCCCGACCGCGGTGAACCAATCCTGGATATCGGCTAGTGGACCCGCTAAACGGAGCGCCTCCTCGAATTCCCCTGCGCGGCGCAAGAGTCCAAGGCGCAGCATGGTCCACTGTAGGCGAAACTCGCTCGCCGGTACGACTCGTGCCGATATGGCTGCCCATCGGCGAGCATCGAGCAACTGATAATGTCCGGACATCGAAGCTTCCGGCGTGCGTGAGATCACATTGCCGAACAAGCGAATCTGTAGATTTGAAGGGAGGGACTCCAGCGCGCCGGCCGGCTCGATCCATTCGCGTGCCCAGGCATTCAGGTAGTCCGTTGTCGGGAGGGCCTCCTGTGCATGCAGAAGGCGATCGACAGCCTCCGACAATCTTCCTTGCCACGCCCAGAGCAATGCCCTGAGCGCTTCGGTCGACGCGTAGCGATGTTCGGTTTCTGGCAGCAACACTTCGTCCGCTCGATCACCTGCTCGCTGCGCATAACGCCTCGCAAGATGCAGCCACTCCGGGCGCGCTGGTGCATAGGTGAGTAGCGCAGCCAAATGCTCGGCGCCGTGCGGGAGATTCTCGCCTGATTCGATTTCGGCAAAAGCGATAAATGCTTCGAACTCCGAGGTTCCGGTGCGAAGCTCAAGTGTTTTTTCCGAGGTAATTGCCGGCGCCGGCACTTTCGTTCCTTTACGGGAAAAAGGTTTCCACCAAGACATATTCTGGTTTTCCAATCCTGTAAACACGTGGCTATAGTTTGCGAATAGGCAGGCCCTTTGGCCATCGTGTGTGTCCGGTTGTCAGACGCCACACATGGCTACCACCACCGCGAATCGTAGTGCACCAAGCGCGAAATCTTCGTCACTGCCAAGGTTGATTGACTACTCGATACTCCTGTTCCTGACGGCTCGAACACGTAATGCAAATGCGCGATGACGCAGACCCTGCGGGAAACGTCGATTCCCGGAAATTTCCTGCAACAACTCGCATATTTTGTCGTCGATAGCTAGACCTTGCTCTAACCAACCGATCGCGAGATCGCACCAATATGGGGTTGGCCATCGCAACCCAGCCGCCATGACTTGTCGAGCAGAATCGACGCTGGATCCATACTCCGCCAGCGGGCGCTCGAGTGGTTTGACGATTGAAGGGGATTTCATCTCGACGCTTGATTTGCGTAGTTTCGGAGGACGGCGAGAGCGACTCCAGTCGATTCTCTTTGATGTTGGCGTTCGTGTCGACCGACTCATTTGACCTGACTGGCAATAGGGTTCATGTTTCCGAACGATGCGCCAGGAACAAAAAAGGCCCTTGCGGGCCTTTTGAAGACAAAGATGCAGACAACGCTTACCGCGTCAACGCCGTAAACCCCTCCAGCAACAGCTCGACATCAGCCGCCTGAATCGCTCCCATCGACGAAATCCGTAACAGCTCCTTCGACAACCCGCCTTGACCCTC
>NZ_JBSGHL010000160.1:0-1437 GCF_053604375.1 Streptomyces sp. NPDC004031
GGGATCTGTACATGCGGGCGGTGATGGCGCGCAGCCGTTTCGTTGTCACGAACGCTGTTCATTTTTATTACCGTCGGCGCGCGCACTCGATGATACATTCGGAGGCCGCGACACGCAGGATCGGACTGTATTACCACGACATCCTGCGCAAGAAGCGCGTCACATTCGGAAGTATGACGCTGCCGATGTATGTGCTCGAGGGGATGAGCGGCACGACGCATGGGGAGTCCGTCGAGGCCATGCGCGCGAAGCTCGCGGCGTACGAAGGAAGCGCGGCCGTTGCGGCAGCGCTGGCACTGCAGGTTCGTCTGAATCGGCTTCCGCCCTGGATGCGGGCAGCGTTGAAACGGATGGCGCACTGGATGATGCATTTTAGAAGGGCAAGGCATGAGCGCATCATTGGCGCACGTGCCGACAGGTAGGTGAGGTCATCAATGGAAAAGGCAAATCAGAACTACTGGCTGCATCAGTCAGGGGCGGATTACGAGCGTCAGCAGATCTGGCGCGCGGAGCAAGGGCGCGCCGCATACCGAGCGCAGGAGACCTGGTTGATCGACCACCTGCGCGATCGCAGCGAACAACTCGGTCGACCAGTGCGTGTGCTCGACTTCGGTTGTGGTTTCGGGCGCATGGCGCGTGTTCTGTCGGCCTGCCCGTTCGTCGACTACCATGGCTACGATTTTTCTGAAACGATGATCCGGCAGTTGCTCGACGAGCCGCCTGCGACGTTGACGGATGCCGGTCGCCGTATTCGCGTCGCGCCAAGCGTGACGGAGGCGTTTGCAGGAGCCACGTTCGACGTCGTCTTCACGGTGTCGGTGCTGATTCACAACACGCGTGAGGATGCTGCCCGTCTGCTTGCGGAGATGAAGCGTCTGCTGGACGCAGAAGGTTATCTGTTGCTGATCGAGAATCAGCTCGTGCCGTTTGATCTTCGAGAGAACAATTGGCATGGCGGCTGCTGGGTGCATGATTACGTCGGTGATCTGGCCGCCGACAGCAACGTGCTGGTTTTTCACGATGTGATTCAAGATCACGACGTCTACAAGATCGAGCCGGCTGGTGCGAATGGTCGCCTGGTATCGATCATGCAATCCGATGGCCGGGTTCAGCCTCTCGACGAGAGCGAGCGAATGAGAATGAGCCTGCCCAGACTGAAGATCGCTCTTCAAGGACTCGCGGGCGAGTTGGAGCAAAGCGATGTTGCGGCGCTCGAAGGTCGACTTCACGACTTCGCTGAAACGACCGAAAACCAGCAGCGACTCATCGACAGGCAGGAGCGTGCGCTGGAAAGCCAGAAGATCGAGATCGAACGATTGCGCAAGGAGTGCGCCGACCTGCGCGAAGTGCAGGACTTGCGCAAACGTCTGCATCGTGTCCTGACCGACGCGCACCGCGAAATCGCGCCGATTCATGTGGTGCCGGTTGCGACGAGCG
>NZ_JBSGHL010000161.1:0-1428 GCF_053604375.1 Streptomyces sp. NPDC004031
CTTGACTTTTGCTGCGATAGTCTCCCTCGATATCAGTGAGCGTAACATGCTGATTTTTTATGTTAAGTAAATTGTCGAAAAATGCATCTTGCTCGGCGTGCCCCTTCGATCCGCTCTCGTACGTTTTCGGATTTCCATTTCCTATGATAATAGTGGCGCGGACGTGATTCAAATGATCTTTCTCCAACCCCGTTGGATCGGTCCACCTAAATAAATTTGGGGCAAACTGATATGGATTTACCCCGCCCGCAAGTCCGATTGGGTCTTGGCTGACAAAAAATCCGATATCTGGATCGAAATATCGATATCGGTTGTAGTGCAATCCTGACTCTTTGTCGAAAATTTGCCCCTGCAATCTAATCGGTTGCTCGACGACATCTGTTTTGATATCGATAACTTTTCCGAGCGATCCATAGCGAGCCTCCCACACCAATAGGCCAGAATGATCAAGCATTCTCACGGGGGTGCCATTTAAATCATTATCGAAGAAGAATGAAATATTTTTCAGGTGTGCCGAGGTGTCGAATATTTTCCCGGAACTGTGGTACGAATCCGCATCTGCGGAACTGGGGTCGCTTTGTTGATGGTGATTCCCGTATAAGGCGACCAGAGCCTGGAAGGTTTCGGGATAATAAACCAACTCGCGCTCTTGGTGGATCGATTGCTTCGATTGCATATGATTGCCCTGCGATTTTTCGTCGATACCGGAAACGGATTCAATAATCATTGTTGCGGCATCCCAGAAGTAGCGGCACTCATATGATGGCGTTTCGGTATTTTTTTTGATTGATCTCGATTGATGTCGTCCATGTTTTGCGTGCACGATCTTACGCGTACGTCGGTGTAGTGCATCATATTCATATAATGTGCGGCACTCAGTCTCCGGCAGTGACGTTGGCGATGTCGACTCAGTTTCTATCAATTGACCTGAAACATTCCAGTGCAAAACTAGATCCTGATTGGCTCCTTGTTTGTGAGTCAGATTGCCGGCGCGATCATACGTATAGAAAAAATCGCCATACTCACCTTCTCGGACCCAGGTATCGATGTGTGGATCCTGGCCGAATACACCGTGCTGCGGATCAAGACGAATTCGTGTTTTCATCAAATTACCTGCCGGGTCGTATAGAAAACGTTGTAATTTCCCCGCAGGTTCGATATGCCCAATCAGTCGGCCCATCGGATCGTATTGATACCGATCGGTACCTAAACGAGAGTCGCGTTTTTCAAGAAGTTCGCCATTGGTGTCATGTGTGTATTCGTTAAAGGACAACACGCCAGCATCGGAGTGCAAGGACTGCCTTGCCAGCAATCCTTCCGACGTGTACGACAACTCCCGGCGCAATTCGGGTCCCAGTTGTTCGAAGCGAATTCTGCCAAGAGCATCTCGGTCAAACACAATCGGTTCTGCGTCGTCGATTTGAATGG
>NZ_JBSGHL010000162.1:0-1397 GCF_053604375.1 Streptomyces sp. NPDC004031
GCGCTACAGTGCCGACGTTCTTGTTGGTCGGCAAGCATCCAAGAGATCGATCCAGATCGGGATGGGCTCTCAGAAAATTCCCAGGGGCAAGTGATCGCATGACGGCAAGAGTAGCCGTCAATCCAGTGATAAGACTATGACGAATTTCGTGGTCATTCGCGCCAAACCACGTCCAGACACGCCTACGTTCCTCAGGTGCCCATTCGGCCAATCTATCGAGGCGCTCCTTCACCAGATCGGCTCCTTCATCACGAAGTTGCATCATCAGCTTTCTAAATTCTGCGTCGGTCATGGCCGGGCAGATTGGCGGGCCGTTGAGCGTAAGAAAAACTTTCAACTTCGAGCCCGGTGTGGTGTTCGTCACCGCGGAATCGTGGACGCAAACGTATTCGTTACAGGACATCGCTATTGCCCTCCACGACCTCGAGCCTAAGTTTCTCGGCGTGACTCGTTGTTACTCGTCGGGTATTTCCCTCGGAATCCGTGACACCACTGACGATCTGACCTGATGCCGTGTATATGCGGTATCGAACACGCGCGAGCGGACGGCCACTCTGCTCATCGCACAAGACATACTGCTCGCTGTGCTCATCGTCGGTTGCCAGTGCAGAATCCGTGTGGTTTCGGATCTGCCCGGTCAACGCCGCCGCTTGTTCAGCCGTAAATCGCATCATCATGCCGCGCTGGGCATAGAACACCGGCTGGGGATTGCAACCGCAGACGTTGACGTCGCCGCTCAGCGCCCAAGGTTTGCCGTTCGGCCCGGTTCCCGGCCACCGCGGCCCTTTCGGAGCAATAAAGCCCTTCCGTCCGCACGCCGTGCAGTAGGTCTGCATATCCAGTGTCGCGATATGCACGCGCGGGGGCGGATTGGAACAGGTGACGGTCGGCAGGCCTTCCGTGATTGTCGCGCTGCCACCTCGATCACCTTGAGCAAGAAAATAGCGGATCATGCGCCATCCCCCTGCGCACCGCGTGTAACGGCAAGCTCCACGACCGTCCATTCTCTATTGGTAGCGTCACCGCGCCAGTTGCTCTCGAGATGCGAGTCGACAACGGCAAACAAATGCGCGGGCAATTTCTGCGTATGCGGCATCCTGATTCCCCTTCGTGAAATTGGTGCGATTAACCAACACCAAAATGCGCGATTACGAAAGGGTTTTCAATAATACAAGTTCGAAATTCGTATAACTAATTTTTCTTATATTTCTATCATTCAAATGCCAAGTCGCTCGACCACGGCGCTTGGCAAGCATACCCCCGAACCCAGATAACAACTCTGTCGTTCGGGGGGCGCAGGACCACCGTCAAACCGTAGGCTCAGGTGGAAAAAGCCAACACACCTCGCTCAATGCACGCCGAGATAAGCCTTCACCGCCGGCAGGCCCGGCTTGCCG
>NZ_JBSGHL010000163.1:0-1366 GCF_053604375.1 Streptomyces sp. NPDC004031
CACGGCCGCACCGACGACCAGATCAAACTCCGCGGCCACCGCATCGAACCCGGCGAGATCGCCACCGCCCTCGAAACCCACCCCCGCATCCGCCAAGCCGTCGTCACCGTCCACGACGAGAACCTCCTCGCCCACTACGTCCCCGACCAACCCGCCCCCAGCCCCGCCGAGTTGAAGACCCACCTGGCCGCCCTCCTGCCCGGCTACATGGTCCCCACCACCTACATCGCGCTCACCGCACTCCCCCTCACCCCCAACGGCAAGATCGACCGCAAAGCCCTCCCCCACCCCGGGACGGAACGGGTCTCCGACGCACGGCCGCTGACAACGGACGCAGAGCGGCTTGTCGCGGACGTCCTGGAAGAAGTGCTGGACGTCCATGACATCCACGCGGACGACGACTTCTTCGCGCTCGGCGGGCACTCCCTGCGGGCCGCCATGCTCACCGCCCGCCTCAACGCCCGTACCGGCGCCCGGATCGCGGTCAGTGACGTCTTCCGGCACCCGACCGTGGCACAACTGGCCTCGCTCGTGGACGCGGCAGTGCCCGGCGAGGCCGTGACCGGCCCCGTCCCACGCCCGGCGGGCACACAGCCGCCGCTGTCGTCGGCGCAGGAACGCCTGTGGTTCATGCACCGCCTCGACCCGCAGGACGCGTCGTACAACATGTGGATGGCCAAGCGCCTGCGCGGCCCGCTCGACGAAAGTGCGCTGCGCCGTGCGCTGGACGCGGTCACCGCCCGGCACGAGATCCTGCGCACCCGCTTCCCCGAAGCCGACGGCGAGCCCACCGCCGTCGTCGAACCCCCGTCAGCCGTAACGGTCGAGGTGCTGACGGCGGCGCACGAGGAGGAAGCTCTCGCCCTCGTGGCTTCGCGCACGAACACCCCGCTCGACCTCAGTGCCGCGCCGCCGCTGCGCGCGACCCTGATCCGGCTGGGCGCCGACGACCACGTGCTGTGCCTCGTGATGCATCACATCCTGGGTGACGGCTGGTCCCTCAACATCCTCTACGACGAGCTGGCCGCCCTCTACTCCGGCCGCGAACTCGCCCCGCTGCCGGTGCAGTTCGGCGACATCGCCCTGTGGCAGCGCGGGCAGGACACCACCGAAGCCCTCGCCTACTGGCAGCAGCGCCTCACCGACCCCACGACGCTCGAACTGTCCCTGGACCGTCCGCGCCGCCCCGCGCCACGCCGTACAGGTGGGCGGACCGTACTCCGGCTGGACGAGGCCGAGACCGCCGCGCTCGCCCGGCTGGGCCGGGAGCGCGGCAGCACGATGTTCATGGTGCTGCTGGCCGCCTACCACGCCCTGCTCGCCCGCCACACCGGCCAGAACGACATCCTCGTCGGCACCGTCACCG
>NZ_JBSGHL010000164.1:0-1358 GCF_053604375.1 Streptomyces sp. NPDC004031
CATATCTCGGCGCAGATGATGGTCGGCGAGTCGGCCGCCATTCTCGGAATGCCCGAGTTGGTACGGGATATCACGGAATCCCCTGCTGTGGTATCTGATTGCGACGCGGCGAAAACCGCTCAGGCATTAATGTGGATTGCACTTCGAAACAGTGGCGACAGTTCGTCAGTCGCTGAATTGCTCGATAAGCATGATTTCGAGGCGGAGACCGCGCCCATTCTACTCAACGCTGCTGTCCGAATTTATCTGGCGATTGGACGGCCGGAGAAAGCTGCGATTTTAGGAGAGAAGCTCGTCGCTTTGGTAACGACGACCTCGGCTCAGCCTGTGAAGATTCAGGCTGCCGATACGCTTACTCTGCTTGGGGACTGCAAGGCGGCGATATCGCTGCTGACATCGATTCCGAATGTCAATCTCAGTCGTGGGTTGCAAACACGCCTACTGGAGGCATACGCAAAAGGCGGTTACCGCGCGAAGGCTCGGTCCATCATGGATAGTGCTCCCGCAGATTGGTTCGAGGACGACGCCTTCGTCGGCATGGCAGTCCTGGCCGCGCAGCAGGCGAATGATTGGCACCGGTTAAAGCCACTGGCCTTGCGACAAAGGGACCGTTGTCCTACCGACGCTCGCGCCTGGGAGTTTTGGTATCGCGTCGCACTCCAGACCTTGCGGCCGGCAGAAATCCGGAGCGCGTTTGGCGAGGCCCCGCTGGAACTAAGCGGTGAGCCCAAGATTATCCGCAGGGTGGCGTTGGCTGAAATTCAATACGGTGACCGTGACCTCGGTATGCGTCGGTTGTATCGATTGTTTAGATGTAACCTCGACAACGCGAACGTTGCGGCGGGTTTCATCACCGCCCTGCTCACTGCCGATGACATTCCATGGGGCGCGACACCTACAGCCGTTTCTGCGGGTGTTGCGGCCACACTGCTGCGAGAAGATGGGTCGCCGTTCACCGTTGTAATTGACCCTGCAGACGTCGGTACTCTTCCGCAGGCACAGAATTACTTCCCTCATGACTCTGCGTTTGCTGCGAACTTTATCGACAAGAGGGTTGGCGAGACGGTGACCATTCGGCATCAGATGGGAGAAGAGACCACCTATCGCGTTGCTTCATTGATGCCCGCCTCTAGGCATCTGCTCGGGTACGCGCACGAGCTAACCGAAAAGACTGTAGAACCCATTCCGGGCTACCTGACTATGTCTGTAAAGAACGACGACGGCAGCATAGACATGTCTCGGATTCACTCACAGTTGAAACGACAGTCGGGAGGGGCGGACCTAGTCATCGATGGCTACAGGCAGGGTCTCCTTACCGTAGGCCTTTGTGCGCAGTTGCTTGGACGTTCGCCAGTGGA
>NZ_JBSGHL010000165.1:0-1342 GCF_053604375.1 Streptomyces sp. NPDC004031
CAAATCGAATACCCTCGGTACAGCTCTGCGTCCATAAGCGGGTCACCGCTGGCTGGGCGCCGGGTCAATCAACGCGCAGTACATGGCTTTCGGAGTCAGCATAGGCGGGAGTTTCTGCGTGCCGTGAACTAGGTTGATGGGACGGGTGCGCCACGCGTGGACATTCCGTTGGTTTCAGCTTCTCAGCGTGAGTCGTTCATGGTGCCGACTCGAAATCGGCCAACTTCACTCGAAATCTATCAATAAAAGCCGCGTATCGGCGAAAGTCATCGAAATTCACCAAGACCGTTTCCTTGCTGGCCGTCTCGCTGGCGTTGCATTCGGAACGCATGTGATTCGCGTCGACCATGTTGGGGGCGCGCACTGGCGCGGGGACGTACCAGGCACACCATCGGCTCCGATGACCATCCGTTGTCCGGCGGCCACCGTAAGCGCAGCCGGCGGATTGTTCTTGACGGCATTTGCCATCATCGATTACCTTTTGGTCGTTCGCACTTCTCCGCGAGCTCCGTTACCTCGCTGCATACAGCGAATCTACTTAAAACCCAGGCGATGTTGTCGCTCGGCCAATGGATTCGTTCGCACAGAGGTATACATGCAGAAGAGCTCAGCATCCACCAGCAACTCCCGCTGTCGTAATCTTTCGACCACCCCAAGCCGCCGTGTCATCTGGGCCAGCAACCCGTTTGTGGGCCGGCTCGGCACATACGTCGGCATCGCCCTCGAAGCTTCGCGCCTGTCGGTGGCAATAGACACGCCCGGCCGCCCGCGCTGGGTTCCCGCAGATGAGGCGCTTTCCTCGGCAGAAGCATGCGCGTGGTCTGCATCGGGATTCAATCGCAACTGAGACGGGCAGTGAGCATCGCGGCACGGCTGCTCCGGGAAGCGGACACGGCACGCATTGATGATGCACTGCTGTGTCCGAATTCGACCGACGGTCCGATACGCGAACGCGCGAGCCTCCTTTCACGGCGTCGAACACCTCCGTAACGTGCGCGATTGCGAGCGCTGCGTAAGCCGGAAATCCGTCGGGCCGAGTACGAGGCATGAACATGAGCCGCTACTGTTGGCCGGTGGGTGCCGTGCGGCCGCCCGGCACCGGCCACTCTGCCGACAATCGACAGCGGCCGCCGGTACCATCGATGAAGAAACTCGGCTGGCGACGAGAGACCTTTCATGGGCGGGCGCCGGTTGGCTCCGAGGTACAACAATCAGGGAACCCAATAGCCCTTTAATGGCCGCCAATACGCGCTGCGCGGCCTGAGCCTGCGCCCGGTGCTCTTCACCCACATCCACAACGCCGCGCCCGCGTTCGAACCCCACATCCACCTCCCCACCCCGG
>NZ_JBSGHL010000166.1:0-1310 GCF_053604375.1 Streptomyces sp. NPDC004031
ATCGGCTACCTCACCGACGTCCTCGTCCTGCGCGCCGACCTCACCGACAACCCCACCCTCGGCACCCTCCTCGACCGCACCCGCGACGACGTCCTGACCGCCTTCGCCCACCAGGGCATCCCCTTCGAGGAGTTGGCCGCCCGCCTGCGCGTCGTCCGCGACCCCGCCCGCACCCCCCTCTTCCAGACCATGGCCATCCTCCACACCGAGGACGCCGAGCACGCCGCCGACGCCTTCGCAGGCCTGCGCACGAGCACCTACGACGGCGGGTTCGAGCAGGCGAAGTTCGACCTCATGCTGGAGGCCTGGCAGGACGACGACGGGCTGCTCGTGACCTTCGTCTACGACGCGGAGATCTTCGACGCGGCCACGATCGAGCGGATGACCGAGCGCTTCGCCCGCCTGCTACGAGCCCTCCCCGACCACACCACCACACCCTTCGCCGCCGTCCCGATCCTCGGCCCCGACGACACCACCGTCCTCGACGGCCCACGCCTCGCCGAAACCCCCACCTTCCTCGACCAGTTCGCCGAACAGGTCCGCCTCAGGCCCGACGCCATCGCCCTGACCTGCGGCGACCAGCACCTCACCTACGCCCAGCTCGACACCCGCGCCCGCGACCTGGCCACCGCCCTCCCCCACCACACCGTCATCGGGATCCGCCTGGGCCGCACCACCGACGCCATCGCCGCCATGATCGCCACCTGGTACGCCCACAGCGCCTACCTCCCCCTCGACCCCGACTACCCCCAGGCCCGCCTGGACTACATGACCCACGACAGCGGCGCCGCCCTCGTCCTCACCCCCGACGGACCCACACCCGGCACCACCACCACACCCACCACCACAACCGACACCGCCTACCTCATCTACACCTCCGGCTCCACCGGCACCCCCAAAGGCGTCACCGTCCCCCACACCGCCCTCGCCACCCGCACCACCTGGATGCGCCAGGAATACGGCCTCCAACCCGGCGACCGCATCATCCAGTTCGCCTCCCACAGCTTCGACACCCACGTCGAAGAAATCTTCCCCGCGCTCGCCTCCGGCGCCCGCATCACCCTCCTCCCCGACGGCCCCCTCACCCTCACCGACCACCTCACCGGCACCACCGTCCTCGACCTCCCCACCGCCTACTGGCACCACCTCGTCGACGACATCCACACCACCCCCTGGCCCACCACCCTCCGCCTGGTCATCCTCGGCGGCGAGCAGGCCCACGAAACCGCCCTCACCCGCTGGCACCACCACTTCGCCGACCGCATCCGCCTGGTCAACACCTACGGCCCCACCGAAGCCACCGTCATCGC
>NZ_JBSGHL010000167.1:0-1293 GCF_053604375.1 Streptomyces sp. NPDC004031
GGGGTCGGCGGGACGGGTCGTGACGGCGTGGCGGGTGACGACGGTCAGGTGCCCGTCGGTGTGACCGGGATGCGCCAGCCATGCCTGGAGGACGGTCAGGGTGTCGGTGAGGACCGTGTGGGTGCGGGCGGGGCCGGCGTCGGGGGGCGAGGGCTGGACGGTGAGCAGCACGTGGGCACCGGCGGGGACGTCGTCCAGACCGGCGGCGACGGGCACACCGGTCAGACCGAAGGTCTCCGTGCCGAGGACCACCAGCTCGCGGGCCCCGGCGGCGTCGGTCTCGGCGGTGTCGGCGGTGTCGGGGGTGGGGGTCCAGGTGAGCTGGTAGAGGTCGTCCGCGGTGGGGGTGGGGGTCAGCGCGGCGAGCTGGGCGGTGGTGGTCTCGCGGACCGTGAGGGCGTCGGCGGTGATGACGGGTGTGCCGGTGGGGTCGGTGGCGGTGAGGGCGTGGGTGTTCTCGCCGGTGGTGGTCCAGCGGACGCGCAGGGTGGTCGCGCCGGTGGCGTGGAGGGTGACCCCGCTCCACGCGAACGGCAGCACCACCACCGGCTCACCCGGCCGGTCGTCGAGCAGCAGCGCGTGCAGCGCCGCGTCCAGAAGCGCCGGGTGGATACCGAACCCGGCGGTGTCCACACCCTCGACAGGCAGGGCGATCTCCGCAGACACGTCCCCCTCCGGGTGACGCCACGCAGCACGCAGACCCTGGAACACCGGCCCGTACTCGTAACCCCGGGCCGCGAGGCGGTCGTAGAGACCGTCGAGATCGACAGGCCGGGCGTCGGCGGGGGGCCAGGTGCTGCCGGACGGGGCGGGTTCGGGTGTTCCGGTGGTGAGGCGGCCGGTGGCGTGCCGGACCCACGGACCGTTCCCGTCGTCGGGCCGGGAGTGCACGGCCAGCGCGTATCCGCCGTCGTCGGGGGTGAGGGTGGCCTGCAACTGGACGGCCTGGCCGTCGGTGATTACCAACGGGGCATGCAGGGTGAGGTCTTCGAGGTGTCCGGCGCCGACACGGTCGCCGGCTGCGACGGCCAGGTCGACGAACGCGGTGCCCGGCAGCAGCACACTGCTCAGCACCATGTGATCGGCCAGCCACGGCTGCGTGGCGAGGGACAGCCTGCCGGTGAGGACCGCACCGCCTTCGTCGGCGAGATCCACCGCCGCGCCGAGGAGTCCGTGTCCGGCGACAGCCAGACCGAGTCCGGCGGCATCACCGGCAACCGCGGGGGCTTCGAGCCAGTACCGCTGCCGCTGGAACGCATACGTCGGCAGATCAACAGTCCGGCCACCGCTCAG
>NZ_JBSGHL010000168.1:0-1136 GCF_053604375.1 Streptomyces sp. NPDC004031
GCGCCGACATCTACTCAGTAATCTTTGAAGACCCCACCCCGAAGCGCAACGGTCGGACGGGACAAAGTCAGGGCGGTGTCGACATTTTTGTTGAGCCTCGCATTGGTAAACGTAAAGGAATTCAGTGCAAGCGTTACTACGAAACGAAGGTCACTGAAAAAGTTATAAATGATGAAGTGGCTGCGGCCGACACGGCTGGCTGGAGCATTGGCGAGTTAATTGTAGCGACGACGACCGCAAGTGATTCGAAGCTCGTCAAGTTTGCTCAGGATTTGACTGACGCGCGGGCGGGGTCTGGAAAGTTCAAGGTAAGCATTGAGTTTTGGGACGATATTTGTAACCACATAAAGCGTCACGCGATTCTTCAAAAGAAATACAGCCCTAACTCCCCAGGCGGTGTCTTTGATGACATGAGAAGGTCGTCGGAGGAGACTCAATCGAGGGTGGTCGAGACCAATGAGCTCATAAGTGCAGTATCATCGAAGCTCGATTCATTCATGTCGCAAGTGGGTGGGCCGGCGCTCGTCTCGTCGCTTGTAACAAACGAAAACAATACAGCATCGAGACAGTTGGACAAGGTGGCCGAACTCATTAAGGAAATGAGCTACAGCGGCGCAAGTGCGTTGCTATCGGTAATCTTTGATGAACACGCCTCATTAAATGAACGGCAGAGAGCGAAATGGTATTTGCTCTCCGGTATTGTGGATTGGCACGCGGGAGATGTCGCTGGCGCTGCACAGAAATTTGACACCGCGTATGAGATATACCCGGATGACGACCGGATTACCTCTGGAAAGATACGTGGTCTCTTGCTTTCTGACCATCTCGACGTCGCGTTTGACATCGCAGAGAAAGCGCGCTCGCGTTTTCCGGATTCAGCCCACGTATGGCTTGCTTGGGCCAATACAAAAATCGCACTGAAGCAGTTTCTTGCTGAAGCCGATGTGCCCGTCAGATTCCAAGGCAACGCCGATGCGTTGCAAATGATGGCAATCAGCTTTCACGATGCGGGGGACCGAGCGTTGTCCCTCGCTTATGCTGACCGAGCTCTACGTGCGGATGGTGCGGGCTTCTACACGTGGAGCAACGTCCTTTTTATTGCCACAGACTTCGCCAGTAAGGACCCGTTTCTGGCC
>NZ_JBSGHL010000169.1:0-1100 GCF_053604375.1 Streptomyces sp. NPDC004031
GCGCTTTCCAGCGTTATCGGCGTCGGCGGGTCTCATGAGGGGCCTGTCATGTTCGCACTATATGCGTTTCACCCCTGGGGTCGACGCAAAATCGATGAAGTTATGTGAGCGCGCGCCAGTTGTTACTGCCGCGGCTTGGCGTGACATGGGGCACACGGATGGCATGCACTAGCTGAATTGGTCCAGACAACAAGCAGGCCCCAGGGCCTGTGGGCGGCCGACGGGTTCGTCGCTGGAGCGGCGGTCACAGAGAGGTTGTCTCCAGGCACAGGCTGACTGCTCGCGCGATGGCGGCGTCGGCGCTGGCGGAGGCGCTGGTGACACGCACGTGGTCGAGGTGGTCTTCTGCGAGCAGGGTGTGCACGCTGGCATCGGCTTGAGCACGGCAGCGGGGTTCGCACGGGTGGCCGTAGTTGGCCGAGGCGGGGATGTCGGGGTCGAGGACGGTTGCCAGGAGCAAGGTGAAGGTGGGGTGCTGGTTGGCGGCGAGGAGGCGAGGAGCTGTAGCCGTTCGTGACTCAACGGGTTGGCCACCTCGTCGGGGTGCTGAGGGGGGCACCGTAATACACGAGGGCGTCAATCGGTGCTCGGTGGATGAAACGACGTCCGCCCCTTGGCTTCGGCGGCGAGGGTGTCAGCAATGCCCTGGCAGGTGATCCACTCGGTCGACGCAGCGGTGTGGTGGTGAATCTTCGGGAACCCGAGGGCGGCGACGCGCTTGGCCAAGCGGCCCGGTGCGGGCTATGGCACGCCGTGGCTGCGTAGCTCCATCTCGATCCGCTTCAGTAACAGCGTCTTGCCCGTGGAGTGGGTTCCGGTGATGCCAATACGGACGAGCGCGGAGGTAGGGGTAGGGGTCACCACAGGGTCGGGTCCTCTTCGGGTTGCGGGGCGCCGGGCAGGCTGGGCGGGACGGCTGCGGTGACGAGCTCGTCCCAGGTGGGGTAGCGGGCGGCCATGGAGATGAGGAGTTGGGCGGTGGCGTAGGTGGCGCGGTGCCGGCCTGCCGCGGGCGCGGCGCTCAGGTCGGGGGTGAGGTGGGTGATGAGGGCGTCGAGGCTGTAACTGGGCAGGTCGGGGTGCGTGGTCTTGGCCAGGCG
>NZ_JBSGHL010000170.1:0-1020 GCF_053604375.1 Streptomyces sp. NPDC004031
AGCTGCCATACTGCAGCGCGCCACCAAACGTTACGGCGTCATATCGCCACGGACGCAACGCCCACTCAAGGTCTTCGCAACGCGGCTTCGCAGGAGTGCCGCGACTGCGCTCGCGCGCGAAGGTTACTCAGCTGAACAGATTGCCAGCTTTCTCGACCACGAAGACCTGCAGAACGTGGGAATTTACACCGACGCGACTCGTGGGACCGTCGAGGCGCTTGACGCCGCTCTTGCCGACAGCTATGCGCCGTTCTTCAATGCTTTCCAGGGCGCTATCCCGAAGCCGTCGACTGATAGGCTCAATCTGAAAAGCGTTTCTTACGTCACTGACGACGGACAATTCCACACGCTCGGCGAATGCGCGCAGGAAAACGCGCCGTGCGCGCTTCATCCACCGTACTCATGCTACGGAGGATGCGAGATGTATCGCCCCTTCTCCGACGTAGAACACGACGTGCTTCAACGGGACTTGCTCACTCGCCGCGAAAAGCTTCGAAAGGCCGGGACCGTTGCGAAGCGCAGAATGGCCGGCCTCCTCGACCTTGCCATAATCGGTCTTGCGCATGTCAAGCGCCTGATTAAGGAGCTGACCGATGCGTGACAACCTGAGTAACCTGCGGGTCGAGCCGATTTCGACTTCATCATTGGGCGGTATCGTGCCCCAGCTCGCGTCGGTGGCACAGCTTGACCCACGAGCGGAGAGCTGCATTGCAGCTCGGCGCCAGTTCATCGCGCTCCACAAGACCTCTCAACCATTGGGCGCCGTCGACTGGTCTCAAAACTGCTGGGACGTTACCGAGGCACTGAAAGATACGTTAAAGGGCTATAAAGCACGTAACCGAGCGCGTATACACTTTACACAACACCGCACAGACGAGCATCGGGAACTCGGACTACGCGTTGGGCCTGCCTTTCCCGAAAGGGATGACCTGGCTGATGTCATCAAGGCATTCGTGTGTCACCGGCATGTAATCAACCCGGTGACGGACATGAGACACATGGTCTATATTCGCGCTTGGC